>CAZFAA010000072.1:5586-9325 GCA_964516605.1 uncultured Coxiella sp.
GCACTTGCTGTAGTCTGTGATTTTGTTACAGCAGCTAAGCTTGCCGTAGAACTTGCCGTAGCACTTGCTGTAGTCTGTGACTCTGTTGCAGCAGTAGATTCTATTTTAGATTCATATAAGTTTGCATCATCTATTTTTTTAATTGCAGGAATGAGTTGTTCTTTAATATAGTTAACATAAGAACTTCGTTTTTTATTTTCAGGATCTTCTATTAATATTTTTATGCAGTGCGCTAGCACCCGCAAGAACATTGGCTTTGCACTTTTGGCAGGTAAGACTGAAATTTCTTTTAATGCATAACCTAAAATCTTTAGTAACTTCCTGTTTAATTCTTTATTTGTTTTATGCAAACATACTGCATTGAGTATATTCGATAAAATGCTCAGTAATGCATTATCTTGAGTTTTTTCTATTTTTAAAAAAGAGTTAATTTTAATAAAAAGAGGGTCGATTTCCTTTTCCTTATAGTCATCAGTTATTTTTTGTGTTGATAATAAGGCAGTCAAGTTTAAACAATCAGCCCAACAAACTAAGGAGCTCAAATTTTCAAAAATAGATTCTGCTCCAGATTGAGAATAAAATTTGCTATATTTTGAGAAAAATTTATAAGCGCATTCAAATTTTTCTAGACCGTCTGTTGATATATTAAAGATAAAAAATTGATGCATTGTTTCAAGAGCGCGTTGTGTAGCGTTATTTAATAACTCACCACGTTCTTTTAAGATTGGTGCATATGTTTGCAGCAACTTGGCTTGTTCAACACTACAAGTCAGTCCCATAGGACCCATAGCAGTAGTTAGCCTCTGGGCTATATTTGCCAGGTATCCTTGATCAAAATTGAATATTTTTTTTAAATCTTCATTATTTATAACTAATTTCTTTAATAAATCTATGCAGCCCCAAACTGTTGCTTTCTGTAGGAGTGGTTGATTAGGTAGGAAATGCTCCTTAATCAATTCCGAACACGGTATCGGTTGTTGTTTGTAGTATGCTTCACACAATTCTCTAAGACGTTGCGAGAGCTTGAAGCAGGTTGGGCTATCTTGTTGGTTATTTTTTTGAGTGATGAATAATAATTGGTGATAAATTTGTATCAGTAGACGTATAACTGTTGCATCGTAACTTACTAAAATTGATGGTGCTAAGTGACCTACAACAAAATTTATTGCCGAAAGATACAATTCGTTTGCATTTTCAGGTTTAATTTTAGCAAGACTTATAGATTCTGTTATTTCGTTTAGTAAATCTGCTGTATGCTGCTGGACCTGATCCAACATTTTTCCTGGAACAATTTGCGTATTTAGTGGCGCTTTTGCAACTTTTATTGCGAGCCTGTCAAGCATTTCGATGCTACATTGATCAAGCATTTTCAATGTTTGGGTTAATCCCGTTGGATGTTCGCATAATCTACTATTGTTTTTTGGATTTATTTTTTTTCCTTTAAAATACCCGCTTAAATTTGGTGGAGTTGGGTTGGCTATCATTTCTAGTAAATTATTACATGAAGATAAGTTATGTAGATAAAAATTTATCAGACCTGATTGTGATGATGCTATCTTCTTTTCAAAAGGATTTTTAAATTCATCTGGAAAAGGTGGTAATTCCGGACAATTCATTTTGGTTCTATGGGCATATTGTGAGACGTGTTTTTTTGGGGAGCTTAAAATAAAATAAACTGGTATGAGAGTGTATCGATATTGGTACTCCCTACGGGATTCGAACCCGTGTTGCCGCCGTGAGAGGGCGGCGTCCTAGGCCTCTAGACGAAGGGAGCCTATCTCGAAAAAGCGATAATGGATTTAAATCAAATAGTTGTCAAGCAACAATCTGCTGATTCTCATATGCGCCTTACAATGTTACAATTCACCATTGAAAATAAATTGTAAGCTATGAATGCTGTGTCAAATCTACGTCTAAATATCTGGAAGCGTCTTAAAAGACGTTTTGTACACGATGACCATGAAAATGCTGTGGTTATTTCCCGTGAGGATCATAAAGTATCACGCAAATACATTAGCGATAATGCGCTTAAGGTATTGCAGCGTTTAAATGAGGCCGGTTTTTCAGCTTTTTTAGTAGGCGGCAGCGTGCGTGACTTATTATTGAAGCGCAAGCCAAAGGATTTTGATATCGCAACCAGTGCCCACCCTGAGCAGGTGCGCAAGATTTTCCGCAATAGCCGTATTATCGGCCGGCGTTTTAGGCTAGTGCACGTTTATTTTCAGAATGAAATTATTGAAGTATCGACGTTTCGTGCCAACAGTGAAGAGTTAACGCGCGAAATGGATGAAAAGATGCCCGTGATGGTGTCTTCGGATAACACGTATGGCACGATTGAAGAAGATGCGTGGCGGCGTGATTTTACAGTGAATGCTTTGTATTACAATATCGAAAATTTTTCGGTGGTGGATTACGCTGGTGGTATGCTGGATTTACAGCACAAATTGATTCGCATGATTGGCGATCCTGTACAACGTTTTCATGAAGATCCAGTGCGTTTATTAAGGGCGATTCGACTGTCGGCAAAATTAGAGTTTAAAATTGAAGCGCACACAGAAGAACCTGTTTTCAAATTACCTAATTTGTTGTGGCATGTAGCACCAGCACGTTTGTTTGATGAAATATTGAAATTGTTTTTCGAGGGTAATGCAGAGGTGACCTACAATGCCTTATTGCATTACGGTTATATGCGTTTTTTGTTTCCCATTACCTACGATGCTATTAAAGTGCGGCATCAGAAATCCGATATGCAATTAATTCGGTTGGCGATGCAAGCAACGGATCAGCGTTTTGCTGCAGAAAAATCATTGAATCCGGGTTTTCTACTGGCTATTTTATTGTGGCCTGCCATTGAGCATGGTGTTGATGAGAAAAAAGTACCTAAGAAAAAACGCTATCACGCTTTGTTGGATACGATTGATGAATTGTTACTAAAACAATTGGAAACCATTTCCATTCCTAAACGTTTAACGGCTATGATGCGTTCTGTGTGGTTGTTGCAGCCGCACCTGATTACGCGGCGCGGTAAGCGTGTTTTTAAAACCTTATCACATCGCTATTTTCGAGCTGCATTTGATTTTCTTGAATTGCGTGTGCAGGCGGGCGAGCCATATCAGGAAGTTTACATGTGGTGGAAGTCCTTTCAAGAAGCTAATCACGAAGAGCGCGCGCACATGGTTGCGCTGTTAGAGAGGGATGCCTAATATGACAGCGCGCATTGCGGTTTACGCTGGTACCTTTGATCCGATCACGCATGGGCATGTTGATATTATTAGGCGTGCGACGCATTTTTTTGATCAAGTTATTGTGGGCGTGGCAACCAGTGCGCGTAAATCACCTTTATTTAATCTTGAGAAACGTATGGTTATGGCAACTGCGGCACTGCAGCACTGCACAACCGTTGTAGTTAAAGAACTGCCTGATGTAACGATTGATTTTGCGCAGCGTCACCTGGCTCAATTTTTAGTGCGTGGGTTGCGTTCCGCGCTTGAGTACACCTATGAGGCTGATATGTGTGAGATGAATCGTGCATTATCGAGCAATACAATCGAAACCGTGTTTTTAACAGCACGACCTGAATATGCCTTTATTTCTAGTAGCATTGTGCGTGAACTCATCCTCATCAAAGCATTTGATCAAGTAGCGCAGTTTGTACCGCAGGAAGTGATGCCAATGATTGATGGTGATCGGTAAATAGATTGTATCAATATATGAAATTTAACAACTATACAGAAAGGCT
>CAZFAA010000073.1:0-8731 GCA_964516605.1 uncultured Coxiella sp.
TAGAGTTGCTGTGAAATAGCGTTTAGTTGTAATGTCTCGAGCCCGCGTGCAAACTCAATACCTTTTAATTTTTTTTCTTTCAGTACCTGTGTATCAATATGCTCTATTGCATGCAGCGCTTTTTTTAATGCGATTCTATGGTCTGTGCCATATAGCAAAACCAACAATTCAATGAGGTGATCAAAGCGTTGTTTGCGTCGCAATGCATCGGCATTTTTTAAAAACTGTAGCACAGTGCGTGCATCTTTCGGGTTTAATTGTGAGTAGGGCTCGGATAATAAGAGCAGTGCTTTAGCTAAATCCTGATATTCGCTAGGCACTTTATAGCGTCTGCACAGTGTCTGAATGGCTTCAAGATCGAGTTGACTGAGCAGTAATGCAAAGCGTTGCGTGCTGTTTAAGTTTGGATGATTCAGATGAGCAGTGTTTTTAGGTAACTCAGGAAAGAGAATGGTTTGTGCTCCGCACTCTTGTAACACATCGAAAAAACGTTGTGGTGCGGCTTCATTTAAAGCACGCTTGAGTTCTTGCCAAACACGTTCGCTGACCAATGCATCCACTTCACCTTGCGCTACCATATCGCGCATCAGCAATATGGTTTGCGAGTCAACACTGAAATCAGGTAGTTTTGCAGCAAAACGCGCTAAACGTAAAATACGCACAGGATCTTCTGCAAAGGCAGGTGAGACGTGACGCAAGCATTTTTTAGCTAAATCATCTTGTCCGTGATAGGGGTCAATCAATTGACCTGCCGCATCTTGTGCCATAGCATTAATTGTTAAATCACGACGTTTTAAATCTTCTTCTAGTGTGACAGCAGGATCTGCGTGGAAGGCAAAACCTTTATAACCTTTGGCTGTTTTGCGTTCTGTGCGCGCTAACGCATATTCTTCGTGGGTAATTGGATGTAAAAAGACCGGAAAATCTTTACCTACAGCTTGATAGCCTAGGGCTAGCATTTCATCTTGCGAACTGCCGACCACCACCCAATCACGCTCTGTAACGGGTAATCCTAATAATGCATCACGCACGGCGCCACCAACGAGGTAGATTTGCAATAGCTTATCCTTAAAAATAGTAAGACAGTAGATGGTAAACGATAATGTTTCAGCGGTAAATGCAGTGAGCGCCCATTTACGATTTAGGCGTTAGTCTATATACTCATGCCCTATGAAATTGTATTTACAAAAATTGATTCCACAGCACGCATTGTCACGTTTTATGGGCGTTTTGGGTAACTGCACCTATAAGCACTATAAAAATTGGATGATTAAAACATTCATTAAATCCTATGATGTCGATATGTCACAAGCTTTAGAAGAAGATCCAACACAGTATGCAAATTTTAATGCATTTTTTACGCGTCAATTAAAGCCGAGTGCACGTGATTTTGCAAAACCTGCTGGTAGTTTTTTATCGCCAGCAGATGGCTTTATCAGTGAATTTGGCGTGATTCAAAACGGTCAATTATTGCAAGCTAAACGTGATTTTTACTCATTAGAGCGCTTGGTCGCTGACCAAACGATGGCGGCTGATTTCCAAGATGGTTCTTTCCTTACTGTTTATTTATCACCTAAAGATTATCATCGCGTACACATGCCGGTGAGCGGTGAGCTCAAGTCGATGACGTATATTCCAGGATCATTATTTTCTGTGAATGATGAGGCAGTTGCTGGTATTTCAGGGCTATTTGCACGTAATGAACGAGTCGTTTGCTACTTTAAAACTGCTTATGGACCTATGGCCGTAATTTTAGTTGGAGCTATGATTGTCGCAGGTATTCATACCGTTTGGGCGGGACGAGTTGCTCCAGCAAAACAGCGTAGAATCAGCTCGCAACAGTATGCGGATCGCGCTATGGTACTGGAGCGAGGTGATGAAATGGGTTTTTTTGAAATGGGTTCGACGGCGATTGTGCTCTTTGCAAAAGGTGCGATGCAGTTTGCCGAGACCTTGCAGGTGGGTAATGCGATTCGAGTGGGGGATTTAATTGGTGTAGCTTGAGTTTACTATTTAAAAATAGATCTTTTGAGCGAAAAACAACGAAACCTTCCCTTTGAAATACTCCGATCATGAGTGATTCTTATTCCTTTTTAACCTTGTCCGCGTGCGATGTCACAATCGCTGTGAAATTGCTTTATATCAAATCTGTTACATCTGCCCTTTGGTCCTGTCATCTTAATGTTACATTTTCTGTGTAAAGTGGCCCCATATAAAAACGGGTGAAGAGATAAAAAGATGGCATTATTAAGTAAAAAAATGAAGGCTGTATGCCTAGGTTTAGTGGGATTATCCACTCTATTAGCGTTACCAGTGAGCTCTTTTGCAGATTGTTGGAATTGCTGGCGTCCACATCCTGCATGGGGGCCTAATCATCAGTGGCATCCAGCGGGCCGTTGGGCGCGTGACCGTGATTGCCGGCGGGTTTTTTCGCAACGTTATTGTCGAAATAATCGAGGTTGGCAGCAATGTTACACTGTACAAAGAGTACGTTTTATCTGTGTGTACTAATTTGCCAAATTAGAGTAAAGTGATCGCGATAAATTTTATTGAGTGAGGTAACTGAAGATGAGTATTAAAAATAATTGGAAAATGCTGTTAATTGCTGTTGTAGGTTTAACGGGTACATCACTGTTGTCTGGCTGTGTGGTCACACCGTTGCCTGGCCCAGTTGTTTATCATCGCAACTATTGTTATTGGCATAATTGCTACTGCCGTTGGCACGGTTGTTATTATAATGGCCGTCGTTATTACCGTCGTGTTTACTGGGGCTAGTAGTCACGCTGTTTTCCAAAAGCCTGATAATTTTTGAGCATAAAGCCACCTTATTGGGCATCTTAAATGCCGATACCATGTCAGACCTCCTCACAGTTTTATCATAGAGGCGGTCTGACTTATTACAAATACCGCTTTCAGGTCTAGTAATAGGCAGGAACCGCTCACAAATTAATGTTATGGTTAAGCTCTAAAAAGCGGCGGGATCAAGGTGTTTCTGTGTATGCCGGCAGCAGTGCCTCCTCATCATTATGACTAGGGTCATCTTGATGACTAGGGTCATCTTGGCTATATGTCGGCAGTCCGTCACCACCATCGTTAGTAACAGTACCAGTATCAGTACCCTGACTTTGAGTAGCAAAAATACTGGTAGCGATCCTACCCGTATGAGTCTCGCCATATGTCGGCAGTACGTCACCACCACCGTTAGTAACAATAACAGTACCAGTACCAGTACCCTGAGGTTGATTAGCAAAAATACTGGTATTGACAACGGTATCGATCCCACCCGCGATGGCAATCTGTGGGCGCCGACTCTCTACAGTACCTTTTAATTCCTGTAGTATGGTACTTAACAGATCAATATTCTGAACAGTCCATCGAGTCTTACCCAAGTGTTTTTGGACTTCTCTTAATTCGTTTATTAATGCCAGTGCATACAAACCTTGATCTTCTTGCTTACCTAAGCAGTATGAGGTCAGCAATACCAATCCATACAAAATGGGCAGCCCCAACATAGGTACAGCTAATACTAGGGTACGTGCATATTCGCTTGCACTTATGTTGCCCTCTTTACCTTGCTGCACTAATGACACCAAAGCTGAAACTAAAGCGCCGAACGTTATAGCGCAAGTTAGAAAAGGAAATATAAAAGTTTGGTTTTTTTTTGGCTGCAAATTTTCAAAAAGTCGTTGCATATTTACTACTCCCACTATATTTAGCGTCGGCATACTAACAAGAAACAATTACTTTTGTCTAGTGTCTGGCCAGAATTATGACTGATTATTCTTTGAAGCGTATACTATCGGCTAACACTGTTGCCAATCAAAACACACAACATCTTTTATGGCAGGGTTATGGGTTAATAGCATGAGCAATCGATCCAAACCTACTGCAACCCCTGCACAATCTGGCATGCCACGGCGTAATGCGTCAATCAAGAAATAATCGATTGTCGGTACTCGTAATCCCAGTGCACGACGTTTCTGTTGATCCGCTTCAAAACGTTGTTGCTGCTCTGTGCTATCGGTTAATTCATGAAAGCCATTGGCCAGTTCATACCCTTTGTAATAGAGCTCAAAACGTTCGGCCACAGGGGGAGTGTCGCGACGAATTTTGGCGAGTACTGCTTGTGAGGGCGGAAAATCATAAATGAACATAGGCCGCTGTTGCCCAATTTGGGGTTCAATCACCTCGCTTAAAATCACCTGTAATGCTGTGTCATGATCGATATCGGTGATGCCTGGTAGCAGATTGTGTTGTTGAATGTAATTGAGGGCCGTTTCTAAATCACACATCAGAGGATCAATCTGCGTGAATTCTAAAAAACAATCGCGATAGGATTGTTTGGCTGCAGGCGGTGTCATTAAAAGTAGCTGAATTAATTCATTCAATTCCTGCATTAGCATATGATGATCAAACCCCGGACGGTACCATTCGAGCATGGTAAATTCTGGATTATGGCGTGAGCCCGCTTCTTCATGACGAAATGCTTTGCAGATTTGAAAAATAGGTCCGCTACCTGCGCACAGCAAGCGTTTCATGCAATATTCAGGCGAGGTTTGTAAAAAACGATTTTGCGCCGCGCTAATACCTTCTATATGCACATCGGTAATAGTATGTGAACACAACAGCGGTGTTTCAACTTCCACAACACCGCGTTCGTCAAAAAAATTCCGAATATCACGATACAGGTTTGCGCGTGCTCGCAGCTTATTCTTTAACGCGGCTGGCATATTCACCCGTGCGGGTATCCACTTTTATTACTTCACCCTGAGCAATAAACAATGGTACGCGTACCACCGCACCTGTTTCCAATGTTGCAGGTTTGCTGCCACCACTGACAGTATCACCGCGCACGCCAGGGTCAGTTTCAATAATTTTAAGTTCCACAAAGTTGGGCGCTTGAACGCTCAATGGCTCGCCGTTATATAAGGTGATGTCACACAGGCTTTGTTCTTTCAGCCATTGCTTGGCCTCACCAATAATGTGTTCATCCACGGAATATTGTTCAAAAGAAGTGGGGTGCATGAAATGCCAGAATTCACCGTCATAATAAAGGTATTGCATTTGTGCATCGACAACATCGGCACCAGGTAAGGATTCCCCTGATTTAAACGTACGTTCCAGTACACGACCCGTTTTAAGATTGCGTAATTTCACGCGATTAAATGCTTGGCCCTTTCCAGGTTTTACAAATTCATTCTCGATGATGCTGCATGGGTCGCCATCTAACATGAGTTTTAACCCGTTTTTAAATTCACTTGTGCTGAAAATGGCCATATTGGTCCTCTAAAATTATGGTTATGATTGCTGTTGCGAAAACAGCGCGTATTTTAGCAGAATCATTGAGAAATAGGGAATTTTAAAATGGAAGAAAAAAAACCGGGCTTGCGCCCGGCCCCTTTCTCTAGTGGGAGTGTAGGTAGGTAGAGACGTTATGAACTTGTATGTTATGTCGATAGGGTATATCAACACCGTTATAAATAAGGTAACCCTGATCATCTTCTTTGATGAAATGCTCAATTGGCGTCAGCATGCTTAAGCGAAATGTTTCATTAAAACAAATGCAGATCATCTGGCGTTTTTCAGTAGTTTGAATAATTAAATTAATGCACACCCCATGGTTGGTAGCGTAATAGTAAAATTCTACTGGCTGCGCTTCATATAATTTTTTCTTTAACACTTCCATGACAACATGATTTTCAAAAATGGCATGTGCAAGTGGCCCGTACTCAAATTGTTTTTCTGTTTCAATACCGGTTAAGTAAGAAATTAGCCCGGTATCATAAAAATATAATTTAGGGCTTTTTAAAATACGCTTACCAAAAGAATCGTAATAAGGTGGAATCAATAAAATAATAAAACTGGCGGCGAGGATATCAATCCAGCGCTTAATGGTTTTCACGTCCACGTTCAACTGACTTGCATAATATGACATGTTAAGTGGTTTTGCGGTATTTGAGGCGAGCAGGTGCAATAACCGTTGAAATTCATGCTGATCGCTCACCATGCCAACAACAGGTAACTGTTTGAGTAAATTGTATTGTATGTAGTGGGCAAACCAGCTATCAGTTTGTTGAAAGCATTGACCGACCAGCGCAGGAAAGCCGCCGCGGTAAATGCTTTGTCCACGCAACTGATTGGGGATTTCCAGTAGTTGGTACGGCAATAAGGTCAGCGTTTGGAATGTTTCTATGGGCGCAAGCTTAATGCCCTGTATTTTGTGAAAGGAGCAGGAGCTGCTAAGAATATGCTGACCTTTGGGCTTTTTTTCTAAGATTTCATTAATAAGGTCGGGTACGTGTTGCACTTCATCATAAATGGAATCGGGTCGTTGTCTCAGAAAACGTTGTGGATCTTGGCGATAACGCATCACGGTGCGCGGGTCATCGAAATTGACGTAATCGTGTTGTGGAAACAGATTCACCAGCAGCGTTGTTTTGCCTGCACCAGTTGGACCTTTCAATCCAATCACGGAGTGGTTTTGCGCCAACTGCGTCAATTTATTTTCAATGCTGCGGTATTGGTATTGCATATCCTATGACTACCCAACGTGCTTAATAGGTTTAATAATCCAAATATACACAGATAATTATTTTATTGCAAACAGTTTTTGTGTAAATATGGAATTGCAATCTATAATTGCCAAATTAATGCAGGGTGACGTGAGACGGACAACCACGTAAGATAGCCGTCATGTTTGAATTCAAGATAGCTAAAGTCATTATCAAAACACCTATGTGGCAGGATTTTGATTACATCATCCCTAAATTACCTCAATTTGAAAAAATTTCAGAAGGACAACGTGTTGTTGTGCCATTTGGCAAACGCCAAGTTGTTGGTATTGTTGCACACCTTCTTGATTCAACATTGATTGCAGAAGATAAACTCAAGCCCATCACAGATCTATTAGATGCGTTTCCTATATTAGATGCAGCTACTGTCACATTGTGTGAGTGGGTGAGTCAGTATTACCATTATCCGCTTGGCGAAGTTGTTTTCAGTTTGTTACCTCAAAAATTGCGGCAGTTGCGTTCTGTTGTGCTGCCGCATGGTGCAGTGAGCGCAATGCCAGAACAGGTTGTTAAAGCGAGCCATTTGGAATTATCTCCATCACAGCAAGAAGCGGTAACCCGGATTACGACAGCACAAGGGTTTCAAACTATTTTATTACATGGTGTAACCGGCAGCGGTAAGACGGAAGTGTATTTGCAAGCAATTGCGCATTGTCTTGATCAGGGCAAGCAGGCATTAGTATTGGTTCCGGAAATTTCATTAACACCGCAAACGGTGCACCGTTTTCAAGATCGGTTTCACGTGCCCATTGTGGCATTGCATTCGGGGTTAAAAGAAAGTGAGCGATTGAAGAATTGGTTCGCAGCGAAAATGGGGCAAGCGCGAATTGTGATTGGTACACGCTTAGCCGTATTTGCGCCCTTGGCGCAGCTGGGAATCATTATTGTGGATGAGGAGCATGATGCCTCGTTCAAGCAGCAATCTCAATTGCGTTATTCGGCACGTGATGTGGCGGTGATGCGTGGTTCATTTGATAAAGTTGCCGTGGTGTTGGGTTCGGCAACGCCATCACTTGAGAGTTTGCATAATGCATGGCAAGAACGTTATCAGTATGTCAGTTTGCCACAACGAGCAGGGCTTGCAAAACCACCAATAGTTAAGATTATAGATATAAAGAGCGAGCGCCTTGTAGCAGGGATGAGTCCTTGCTTATTATCAGCCATTGATCGTCATCTAAATAATAATGGACAGGTTCTTATCTTTTTGAATCGACGTGGCTATGCACCTGTTTTAATGTGCCATCAATGTGGCTATTCAGAAAAATGCCCCCATTGCGACTCACACCTGACGTTTCATCAGGCACATCACAGTTTACGTTGTCATCATTGCGAATATATAAAATATCATCCTAGAATTTGTACGCAGTGCCATCGAGCTGATTTATTACCTATTGGCCTTGGAACAGAGCAAATTGAACAGGAATTACAGGGTTTGTATAAAAGCCACCATGTTGTTCGTATTGATCGCGACACGACACGTAAAAAAGGATCGCTCGAAAATTTATTAGAGGAAGCCCATAACAATACCGCGCATATTTTAGTGGGCACGCAAATGTTAGCTAAGGGCCATCATTTTAAAAATTTAACATTAGTAGCTATTGTCGATGCGGACAGCGGATTATACAGTACTGACTTTCGTGCCTTGGAGCGCTTGGCGCAGTTGTTGGTACAGGTGGCAGGACGTGCTGGTCGAGAAGATAACACTGGAGAAGTCGTCATACAAACGCATCATCCTGACCATCCCATGTTGCAGTGTTTATTACAAAAAGGTTTTACGGCTTTTGCAAAACGGCTCATCGCAGAGCGCGAAGCGGCACAATTACCGCCTTATTCACATATGGCGTTATTGCGCGCGGAAAATAAGAATGAATCTGCCGCACGGGATTTTTTGTTGGAATTAAAGAAACGCATCCATTTGCACAGTAGAGACAATATAGAAATACTTGGCCCAATTGATGCACCAATGCTGCGGCGCGCAGGAAATTTTAGAGCGCAATTATTATTGCAATCATGTAATAGGCAGATGCTTCAGCGTTATCTGCGGTTGTTGATGAATGATGATTGGGTAAAGCGGCAAAAGCAAAAAATGCATTGGTCACTGGATGTCGATCCTATTGAGTTGATGTGAGACACTGCTCAAAAAATGCGATACAATTGCG
>CAZFAA010000074.1:0-8600 GCA_964516605.1 uncultured Coxiella sp.
TGACCCGATACATGTTCTTGCCAAAGTTTTCGAATAACCTCTATATGAAATAAACCACTTGCCTCTAATGAAGCATTACTTAACAGATCTTCGGACCACGCTCTTAAAGGCCCTCGCAACCATTCACCAATTGGCACACCAAATCCCATTTTAGGTCTTTCAAATAGTTCACGTGGCACATACTGAGCTAGTAAATTTTTAAGAACGTACTTACCATTTGAGCCTTGCAGTTTCATCGATAATGGAAGTTGCCATGCTGCTTCTACAACATGATGATCGAGAAATGGGGATCTGACCTCTAATCCGACTGCCATGGATGCGCGATCTACTTTTGTTAAAATATCTCCTGGCAAATAATACTTTGTATCACGGTACATCATCTCACTCACGGTATTTAAATTTAAATCCGCTCTATGCATAGCATAACCAGAAGTCATTTTTAATATAGCAGCTGGCTCTTGCCAGAATGAACTCAAACGTTCATACACATCCATTGGAGTTTGTGACTCTAAAAAAGGTAATAATTTATAAAGTTTGTCACCTACATTCTGATATTGAAAACGATGTGGCAGTAATTTAAGTACACTATCTGTTAATGTATTCCATTGTTTCGGGCTTAATCCTTTTATGAAGTGCTCTATGCCCTTTTTAATAACATGCGGTTTGCTTCCCATAAAACGCCACATATTCGGTACCCAAACATGGCGATTGTAGCCTGCAAAGGATTCATCTCCTCCATCACCAGAAACGGCTACCGTCACATGCTCGCGTGTTAATTTTGAAAGAAGATACGTCGGTATCTGTGAGGGATCCGCAAAAGGCTCATCATATATAAGCGGTAACTCACCGATGACATCGTACGCTTGCTGTGAGGTCACATATAATTGTGTATGAGCGGTCCCAAGGTGTGCAGCTATTTTTTTAGCATAAGGTGCTTCATCAAATTGAGCCTCATGAAATCCTATGCTGAAGGTTTTTATTTTCTCCAAAGATTGTTCTTGCATCAATGCTGTAATCAAAGAAGAATCAATACCTCCTGAGAGAAATGAGCCAAACGGCACATCACAACGCATGCGCAAGCCTACTGCTCTTTTTAACTGATCGTGAATCCCTTCTTGTAACTCATGTTCCGAACGAGGATCTACTGCCTGCTGCACAACCTGCTCTAGACTCCAATACGTATGGCGTGTCATCTCACCCCGTTTTGCCGAATAAACCACATATTCAGCAGGCTTAACTTTATAAGTATCTTTATAAATCGACAAGGGATCTGGTACATACGCATACTGTAAAAAAGAAGACACAGCTTGATGATTTAATACTTTTTCAAATCCGGGATAAACTAATAATGCTTTGAGTTCTGATGCAAATAACAGTTTTTTGCCATGAATAAAATAATATAATGGTTTTTTACCTAACCGATCACGCATTAACGTTAATTGCTGTGTGTGCGCATTCCAAAAAGCGATAGCAAACATGCCGTGAATTAAAGACAGTGTTTTATCAACGCCCCAATGACGCAATGCATGAAATAAAACAACTGAATCGCTATGGCTATCAATAGCACATCCTTCCTCAGCTAATATTTTTTTAAGTTCAATGTAATTATAAATCTCGCCATTAAACACTAAGGCAAATTGCCCATCGTCTGAGACCAGAGGTTGATGACCTGCGTGTGAGGTGTCAATAATCGAAAGGCGTCGAAAACCTAAGGCTAAATGGTATTTCGAATCCGCCCAACTACCCTGATCATCAGGACCACGATGGGCTATCTGTGCTGACATACGCTCAACGAGCGCTGTTAACTCACCATCGTTATAGGATCGAGTAGAGTCAATAAAACCAGCAAACCCGCACATAATTACTGCACACACTCAAGGTATACTGTGCGCACACCACCTGTTTTACAAATTAAACTGATTGCATCTTCATTTTTAATATCACGATACAAATCACGCACAACATTATCTGATGCAACAGAATGATACGGTTTATAACCAAGATGATTAATTATCTTAGCGCCATTCTTAGAAGAAGAAGACACGATTTTAGTTTTATAACCATGGTTAAACAATTTTTCGAGAACACGTACAAAATCATGATCTTCAGTATAACGTGTCAAGTGCGTCTCAAAAATAATAGCTGGTTTCATATCATGTTCATCAATCGCCTCAAGTAGGCCATCCAAAACTTCAACCTCATGCCCCTCAACATCCATTCGAATTAAATCTGGTTTAATATTAATGGACTTCGATAAACTGGGGATGGTCGCCGTATCAACACTAATAACCTTTCCTGACAAATGTGTCGCGCCACTGCCTGTTGCGTGAAATGTATTGAGGTTTGATTGCTTGGCAAGGTAAAAATCTTTTTTCTCGACTTTATTAGAGATCGCCATCGTATACACAGACACATCATTCACTCCATTGAGCGACATGTTCATTTTTAGTAAATCCGTATTCATAGGAGAAGGCTCAATAGCCGTTACACTACCCTGACCTTTCAATAATTTTTTTTCCATCAATACGTAATAACCAATATTGGCACCAATATCAAAAATATGCATGCCTGGTTTTACAATTTCTTCCAGCATGTATTTATGATCTAATTCACGTTCAGCATGCAGTAATAATGAACGTGAAATACCAGCATCTTTCACATCTAAAAACATTTTATAGTTGTAAATAGAACGTTTTAGATAACGTTTTAATGGAATCTTACTGTAAAATAATATGAGCAACCGATAATAAACGGCTATAAAAAATTTTTTTAAGCCATAATCTTTCGCGATTAATAATGCGTTTTTAATAATCATTATGATTCCTTTTTAATAAAAAATATTCAAAAATTTAAGTTAGAATGAACATATCATTGGTTAACCAACTCGTTAAACCGTTTACAAAAAATCTGTGCGGCCTCTTTCGATACCAGAAGTTCTTTATAAATATTCTGCGCCGCGTATGCATAGTCGCGCATTTTAAGCGGATTATCAATTGCGAATTGTACTTTTTCACTCAGATCATTTAAATCCCATTTAAAATCTAAATAGGTACTCTCTTTAATCCATAAATTTGGCCATGTTTCTACATGAGACATATCTTGCTTAATCATAGCCACACCATTAATGACAACCTCAAAATCACGAAGTGATATTTCACCCAAACCAAATGGACATAGTGCTGCAATAGATTGTTTCAGTTCCTTGTAATATGCCCTATGCGACAATTTATTCGTCGGGATAATCGATTGCAGCTGGCTAATAATCATCTGCCTACTACGTGCTATGGTGGCACGATTATACTGTGTACCCAGTCGACATGAGATAGCAATAGACTTATTATGATCTGGTTTAACCCAGGCAGTATTAAATAATTTTAATGTTGCAGGGTATTTGGTAAAAAAATAATTTTGCATAGAACGCCTCTTACCAAAATAAGCAAGACCAGAATTCCAGCCGCAGCTTACTTTGTCCAATAAATTCTGTTGTGGAATGTAGTTCAGATGTTCTTCATCTGGATCAGTATCCTCAATATTAAAGTGATGATGCATAAAATCACAATATATACGTGCTCCATAATATTTTTTTAGATATTTTTTTTTATCTAAAAAAATTTGGTTTTTCAAATAAACATCCACATAAGGAAGTACTTTAAAATGTGTCGTTCCAGTACTATCAGACACATCATACCAAATAATTTTTTTAGTTTTTTTTCTCATAGTAGTGAGCGCATCTAAAACAGATTGCACACCATATTTACTCCATACTGTACTAAAGAACTTACTTGATAGCATGCAGACATCACTATCAATTTTATGAATATCTTGGGTAAATAAGAGCTGGGTACCATATTCTTTCAGTTCATTTTTATACTTAAAAAGTGGATATAAAAATGAAATTTCATTTGGTGAAAAATTATTAGAGTGAAGTACTGTGATATTCATTTTTTACGACATCTTTAAATAAATTAATCCATTGCATGGATACACTATGATACGAAAAGTGACTGCTAATAGTCTGCTGTGCTTTTTTTCCTAACTTTATTTGTAATCCATCATCTAAAATGAGCCGTTCAATACTGTGAGCTAAACTCAATACATCATTAGTGGGTACAAGTAATCCGTTTTCGTCAGGAATAATAACTTCACGGGGCCCAAAATCACAATCCGAGGCAATACAAGCTAAGCCACAACTCATCGCTTCCAATAATACATTTGGCTGTCCTTCATAATCAGAACACAATACAAAGATACTGGAATTACAATATTCTTTAAAAATATCATGCGATGCGCCTTGTAACTGAATTTCAGCTTGCAAGCCATAACCATCAATTTGTTTTTGTAATACCGCTCTTAATGGACCCTCTCCAAAAATACTCAATTGATAACCATCTAATCTATTACGTTGATGGAGTTGTGAGAAGGCATCAATCAATAAATCAAAGCGCTTTTGTGATGATAATGAGCCGACTGCTATAATTTTTTTGTGCCGATTTAAAATATAGCCTTCTTTATTGCATTTCATTAAATTTGGAATGACATCAATACGTTTATTAAACTTTTTATCTTTGCAAATATTTTTTAAGCCTTCGTTTGCCACAACTAATGATGTGGCAAAGGGATACATAATACTTCTCAAATAAAACCAAATCCTTGACATCTTAGAGCGATCTGGATTATTGCGCTCTGAAATGATGACGGGTATTTTAAGACCTCGTGTTGCTAATAACGCTAATACATTGGTCGCATCTATAAAACTTAAGACAATATCCGTATTGAAGTCTATTACAACATCTCTTATAAATTTTACTTTCGCCCTATTAATAAATAGAGGATTAGATTTTTTTTGACAGTGAAATTGAACAAAATTAATTTTTGACATAACAGGAAATATTTCAAAATCCACATTACCTAAAACAATAAATTTAGTTTGCATGCCTTCTATATTGAACATGTTTAATAAATTTAAAACAACATGCTCTGCACCACCACATAACATTTGAGCTATAATAATGACTATTTTCATATCTGATTCATCAAGATGCTTTCTTAAAAATAAACATATTGTCATAAAACTCAGCTAAGTACTGATCAATATTAAGACCCAAATCATTAAAATAACTGACCACAATCATACTCCCTGCATTTCTAATATAAGGCCAATATTTTTTATACAGTTCTTTACCAAATAAAGCATATTGATAATGATAGCCATCGTAATAAGACATTTTTTTATAAAAAGAATGTTTTGCTTCTTTACCTTTTAACAGGCCAACTAACTGTGCTATATAGGGAACAGCTTTATATTTTCCTTGCCAAATATGAGCAATACCTCTTAACTCTTTAAAATGTTGCGGGAATATTTTGTTTAAATACTCAATCAATAAATTTTGTTGATATTTCAATTCAAAAGGAACCTGTTCCCAAAAATCCATATACGCACTATCCCAATACGGCAACAACCAATCCATTCCTAAATAATCATATAAACGTTGTCCCCTCATCACCAACTTACTTTGACGCTCTTTCCATTCGATATGCTCATTCAGACCTTTTAAATTGCTACCCTCATCTGCATAACTTTGAATTAAATTTGACAAAAAAGCATGACTTTCTGGATTTAGATTATTCCACATACCATGATGCTTCTTAATATACTGATCAACAAATAATTGTGTATGTTCTTTTTCAAAAAGTATTTTAGGAATGTGCGCACCACTAATAAAATCACCTGTCTGTCCATTGATGATTACATCATCTTTATTCAAGGCACCATTCTCATAAAGCGAGATAAATGCCTGATATTCCATATACCCTGGTATGACTGAATAGGATGAAGCCCAATGTGCATAGTCTAAGCGTGTTGTAGAATTAAAATAATGCGCCGATTGTTTAGTATCAATTTCAATAAACTTCCACTCAACCTGATCCATTGCTGCGGAAGATTTAGCTAAATCTATTTCAAAAAAATGTTTTGTGCCATAGGTTATAGCTAACATGTTTTTATAACCGCGTTGTTTTATTTTTGCTAGCAATAATCTTGAATCGATGCCACTGCTTAATGGCAACACAATGCGTCGCCCCGCGACTGTATCAATCATTCTATCAATAACATTATTGAATGTTGCATCCAGATAATCAATCCAATCAGAACGTGACAACTGATTTAATTTAGGTTGCGGGAAATAGGAATAATAATTTTTAACAGTTATTTCATTATTTTTGCTATGGAAATAACAACCTGCCTCTAATCGCTTCCATGTCTTTGAAAGTGTTTTGTCTTGCGCAACATAACCTGAAGACACTAATTCTAAAATCACAGAAGGATCACAATCTATAATTTTGTCTGCTATGCAATCACTGACTATAATAGAAGAATCTGCTACAGAATAATAAAGTGGGTAACTCGAAATACGATCTACCGCAAAAAATAATTCACTTTGTGACACAACAATGATAAAAAAATGTTGCTTTTGATTTTTTAAAAATTCTAATAGGAAATCAATAGGGAATGGATTTTTCTGAAACGACTCTTTTTCTAATAAACGTAAGGATCTTCCTCCAACATAAATGCTTATACCGTTATCGAGTTCGACAATTTTATATGGCAGTTTTGCTATGGTTATTTTAAAGTTGTGCATAATATATTTTTAAATGAACATTGAGGTAAAAAACAAGGTCCTAGAACAAGAGTCATTGTCAAACAGTGCAGTACACTGACCGTATAAACATAGTTGAATTGTAAAGAACACATCGTATTATAAGCGATTTTATTATGATTGAGATGACAGATCATGACTCGCTGTACATTCAAAGATGTTGCAAATTGAGTTAAACGTTTTAATCCTTCTTTATACAAGCCAGTACCCTGATACTCCTCTGCAGTTCTACAATCCCATATATAAGCAATTCCTTGACCTACTTTTAATGTGCTGGATCCTGAAAATGGAACCGTCATTCCTTCTACTGATAACCATAAATATGACACCACATGCCCCGCCGCATCAACAAAACCAAAACACCTGTGTCCACATTTTAGAAAATACACATACCGCGCCATACGATCTTTTTTCTCAAACAACCGGTTATTTTGAAAATCCGATTCCATGAACTCTTTAAAGATAAATTGATTATACGTGTTACCTATATTATTAAAATGACGTGTGTTCATTTCATAAAATAAATAGGATTTATACGACAGAATGGAATTAAATAATTTTGCCATGCACTCTTTGCTTTATCAGTAAGGAATTTTTTAAGTGTGATACAGGGATCTTATAAGCGAGTTTATATATAAAATTTTGCAATTTGGACATAATACTATGAAGTACTAATCTGCGTTTTATACTCGGCAATACCGGCACAGAATAGTAATATACTTCTTTCGGCTGACAGCCAAACCAGATTTTAAATTTATACGTTCCACTGTCTACAGTGGACTCGCCCATATCAAAATAGTGAATATTTTTGAAATAACAGGTTTCAATTGCATTCCATAAAATATATTGGATGGGACATGCATTTTCATACCCTGATAACATACCTGAAAATAAATAATGAGCAATCGAGTTATCATACACAATCAGTGCCGCTGCAATAGCAATACCATTGTATTGAGCACTGTACACAACACAGTTTTGATCGTACTGATTGAGCAATTCAACAAAAAAAGAATAACTGTGTACACCGATATTCTTAGCCTGCATACGTTGTGAATAAATTTTATAAAATTGGGGTAATAAATGCATGCCTTGCTCTAATTGAACACCCATTTTTTCAGCTTTGCGTATTGCATTACGTGTCTTATCACGTAATACCTTCCATAGCTGCTCTTTGGATATCGTCAAATCAATCCCTAACTTTGACTTAATCGAGACGTCACTCAATCCATCATAATGCTCAGAGCCACTACATATACTCAATCTCATGGCTTTAACTTGA
Source organism: uncultured Coxiella sp. (assembly GCA_964516605.1). Classification (GTDB taxonomy): domain Bacteria; phylum Pseudomonadota; class Gammaproteobacteria; order Coxiellales; family Coxiellaceae. The sequence continues at coordinate 7,939 of CAZFAA010000074.1, forward strand.
TGCGCTATACTGTGTATTTCATCAAACAATAACTTTGCCACATGAGAATTGTCTACTGAAAAACCATCATAAGAACAATAAATTCCTTTCCCACTCAACGGATTCCCAGAGACATAATATAATAACACCCCACCAATTTTGTCATCCTGGTCTTTTGCAATAAGACATCCAATCTGAATTTGGTAACAAGAATGAATAATCTTGAGCCCGTTTAAAAAAAACAGTGCCTGACGCTCATGTAAATAAGAGTATACTTCCTCCAGTATATCGGCATACGATTGACTGTGCTTTATAGTGTAATGTATGTTAAAACTGGACATGATTATACTGTGCAACCTCATAACACGCAGAGCCACTAGCAAAATACGTTTTACAATAGGTCATGTAATCTGCTATCGGCAACACGAAATACGCTTCTAAATATTTTTGATTGGCCTGTGTTGCAAAACGTGAATTGAACGCATTCAATCCTTTTACATAATGAATCCAATCACGTTTTTTAAGTTGCGATGCTAAAAAAGAAATGGCTTGGCTTTTTTGATCCATAACATCCGTAATATTCAGATACACATTAGCATGCAAGACGGTATAAACCTGATAGGCCCAAACTGGCCCTCTCCACTTCAGCAGATTTTTTTGATAGGCAAAATACAGTAAATGAC
>CAZFAA010000075.1:0-8511 GCA_964516605.1 uncultured Coxiella sp.
TTAGGGCCCGGTGTTGAGCATGAGGCGGTAGCACTGCAAGTTGAAATTCAAGCAATGTATCAAGGTTATATTGATCGTCAGCTGGGTGAGGTAGAGCGCTTAAAACAATTCGAGATGACCCCCATTCCTGATACACTGGATTATATGCACATTAAAGGGTTATCGAATGAGGTGCGACAGAAGTTGATACAAATTCGCCCGCAAACCATCGCACAAGCGTCACGCATTTCAGGTGTGACACCAGCTGCCATATCAATTTTGCTCGTGCATCTAAAACGAAAAGGACAGTAGTATGACAGCACTTTTGAAGCATTTTTTTATTCGAGCATATCTTGTTATCAATACACTTATTTTGATTAACGTGGGTTTTATGACGCCATTATGGTCGGATTTTGTTGAGCATATTGGTGGTGATATTCGTACAGCAGGAAAGGCGGTGCTGTTATTTTCGATTGTGATTGGTGGCGTAACGTGTATCGCGGGTCACATTGAATCACGTTTGCAGAAAGATCGGTTTTTTATGATTGCAGCTCAGGCGATGATGTGTGTGGGTTATGCGGGTTATTTTTATGTAAGAACCCCAGTGGAGCTGTATGTTGTGCAAGTTATTTTAGCTTTGGGTGGCGCTTTTCAATCGCCGGTTTTATGTTCTTTGTACCAGCATTCTATTCCAGCCGAAAAAAGCAGCTATTACTGGGGTATTTGGAATGGCTTGTATCAGGTTGCTGTGGGTGTCGGCGCGTTATGTGGCGCCTATATTGTGCATCATGCAGGTTATCAACAAATGTTTAGTGCGATGTTTATTGTATCCATCGCGTGTCTCATAGCGATTATCTATGTTATGAAACAACCGGCAACCTAAAGTCGAGTGGTTTTTCCTCGGGTATCGGTGCAATACGGTAGGACCCTTTGCAGTATTTATTTTTAAAGACACCAATTTTGGCGGTAGCGCCGTTAAACAAAACGTCAGCGCCAAAAATTTTTGATGTGTAGGCTTTGCCATTGGGTTGGTAGTACACCCAAGTTCCAGACCAATGTGTTGATACAAGGCCGTGGCTTCTAGTAATGGAGTACGAGTGTAGCCCTTTTAATTCAAACTGTCCCTTTAGAGCAAAGTTACCGTTTACCATTAACACTTGATACGTTTGATCGATAAATTGAGAGCAATTTATTTTTTTTGCTTTGGCGTTGTAGGCTGTGGGGTATACATCATAATTTTGAATATTGACTTGAACCATTTTTTGTTTTGGCGCAGTAGCCCCAAGAGAGCTTGTAATAAAAAAGGCGATCAGACATAGGGGCGTTTTTATAATTTTCATAAAGGATACTCTTTTTAAATGTACCGTACATTCAGGGTGCCGCGTTTATTATGGCTATAGGCTCAAGGTGGCGTCAAGTGATGTTGAGTTAGCACGGTTACTGATAGAAAAATTATTATCAGGCTCAATGGCAGAATTAAAAAAAGAATTTAAATTTAGTCGTATTCATGATGTTATTATGTATGTAGCGTTGCGTAAAAATGGGGATGTGTCTCTTTGGGCGCTCAGAGAATATTTTCAGCAACTTGTTGCTAAGGGATTTACAGCCAATCAAATTATACATATTGTTTCTCGTCAGCATGCCCAACCTCTTTGTGACACCATTTTAGGAAAATATACCTCGCTGCAACAACACTTTAAGGACAGTGATAATACTAATCAAGCCATCATTGATTACATTATAAAACATGGCGATCAAGCCGAAGAGAAACTGAAGCAGTTGATTCAACCCCCAATAACTGAGCGTGGCGCTACATTATTTTTTCCCGCTATATTCCCAAATGGGCCAGCTTACCTCGATGACCTGATGGAGATTGTAGTAGATACTGAGGATGGACTGCAGCTTAAATAAGAAAGCGTTTTTATTGTGCTAAGGGCGAATGCTTTCCGGCTTCAGACAGTCTAGAAAAGTGATGCTAAGGCTACAGTTGAATGGAAACCATATTAAAACTCTGATATCGTCGCTTGATGAAAAGTTACGCGAATTTTTTGCATCGATGCGCCACACAACTCGGCCTCACCCTGACCAGCTCTCAGGTGCAACAACTGTTGGCTTATGTTATTTTTTTGGATAAATGGAATAAGCATTATAACTTATCTGCTATCCGCAATATTGAAGATATGCTGACGCACCATATTTTAGATAGTTTAGCAGTAGTACCTTACCTGCAAGATTGCTCACGCGTGCTGGATGTCGGAACGGGGGCGGGGTTGCCGGGGGTGGTGTTGGCTATTACGTATCCACAACATCATTTTGTATTATTAGATAGTAACGGTAAAAAAATTCGTTTTTTACTTCAGGCAAAGCACGAGCTTGAGATGACCAATATTGAACCGATTTGGGAGCGAGCCGAGAACTATCGCACAAGCAATTGTTTTGATGGTATCATCTCCCGAGCCGTGGGTCCGCTAAATGAGTTGATTGATCATACCAAACATTTATTATGTCCAGGGCGGCACTGGTATGCCATGAAAGGAAATTATCCAGAGGCGCAGCTTAAAGAATTAGCGCACCAGTATCGTGTTGAGTGTTTAGACGTTCCCGAACTAAATGAAACGCGCCATCTGGTTATCATAGAGGGTTAAAGTGTGGGAAAAATTATTGCGATTGCCAATCAAAAAGGCGGTGTTGGTAAAACTACAACAGCGGTCAATTTATCAGCGTCATTGGCTGCGACCAAACAAAAAGTGTTACTAATCGATCTGGACCCACAAGGGAACGCCACCGCTGGTAGCGGTGTTAATAAAAAATTGTTATCCGCGACAGTTAATGAGGTATTGCTCGGAGAAGTGCGCGCAGACGAAGGGGTGCACAGCACGAAGTGGGGTTTTGACTTGATGCCATCTAATGGCAACTTAACGGTGGCTGAGGTACGCCTATTAAAAGCTCAGCAACGTGAACACTGCTTAACACAGGCTTTAGCGCCTATCAAAGATCACTACGATTACATTCTAATAGACTGCCCCCCCTCATTAAATATGCTGACAGTCAATGCATTGGTGGCCGCCGATAGTGTATTGGTGCCGATTCAGTGTGAGTATTATGCGCTCGAGGGATTAACCAGCTTATTAGGTAATATTGATCGTATTCGTAAAGCAGTGAATCCAGCACTGCAGTTAGAGGGACTGTTGCGCACGATGTACGACGGCCGTAATCGTCTTACTAAAGAAGTATCTGAACAACTGTTATCGCACTTTGGAAACAAGGTGTATCACACGGTTATTCCACGCAATGTGCGTTTGGCTGAAGCGCCTAGTCACGGCGTGCCTATTATGAGTTATGATAGCAATTCACAAGGAGCGGCAGCGTATCTTGCGTTGGCAGGAGAGATTTTGCGACGTTACGACGCGCTGCTTGAACGGGAATCAGCAACGGAGGCTATGGCATCATGATTGGAGGAAAAAGACCCTCTCTAGGAAAGGGGCTCGGTGATTTGGGATTAAGCGAATTATTAGGTGATTTGGATGCGCCAGCTGTAGCGGTTATGGAGCGGTCAGCTGATGAAGGTTTATTCACACAGCAAGCTGTATTGCCGATTACGGCGATTCCCTCTCTGGCACAACATGATCAGACGGCCATGCCTGCTCTAACCACATCGCAAACAAACACTATAAATGCTGCACTTAAAGTAACGCCTATTGATTTGTTGAAGCCGGGTCGTTATCAGCCACGCAAAGTGTTTGATGAAACGGCTTTGCAAGAGCTAGCTGATTCCATTAAAGCTCAAGGTATTATTCAGCCGATTGTGGTGCGCAGCATGAATAACGGCTATGAAATTATTGCCGGAGAGCGACGTTGGCGTGCAGCACAATTGGCGGGTCTGCATGAAGTCCCTGTGATTGTCAAAGAATTAAGTGATGAGGCGGCGCTGGCCATGTCCCTCATTGAAAACATTCAGCGTAAAGATTTGAATGTGATGGAAGAGGCTGAAGCTTTGGATCGTTTGATTCGCGAATTTCATTTAACTCATCAAGAAGTTGCGCAAGCTGTCGGTAAATCACGCGCGGGAGTTACCAATTTATTACGTCTTTTAAAACTTAACCCAGATGTGCGTTTATTGGTTGAGCACAGCACTATTGAGATGGGGCATGCGCGTGCATTGTTGGCTCTTGAAGGATTGGAGCAAAGTAAAGTAGCGCAAGCGATTGTGAATCGCGGTCTTTCTGTGCGCCAAGCAGAAGAATTAATTCGACGTGTGCATGATGTGAAAGCGGCTCAAGCCAGCGGCGGTGTTATAGAACGCGTAGACCCTGATGTGTTGCGTTTGCAAAATCAACTTGCTGAAAAACTGGGTGCTCAGGTGAGTATTCAACACACAGCAAGAGGTAAGGGGCGGTTGATCATCGGTTATAATTCATTAGAAGAATTACAGGGTATTTTAGCGCACATTGAATGCTAAATTGCAGATTTTAATCTGCCAGCAGCAAAAGACGTGTTGAGGTTTATCTTTTACTCTATACACCCATTACCCCCGAGGTGTAATGGCCACATTAAAGCACTGAGAGTGTTGTTATGCACAAGACACGCAGAATTATTTTAGGGTCGATCATTTGCTCGTTAGCAGCACTTTTTTATGTATATGATTATTTTATCCAAGTAGCGCCTAGCGTCATGGTATCGGATTTGATGCGTGACTTTAATATCGGGGCGGGAGATTTGGGTGTGTTGTCAGCATGCTTTTTTTATTCCTATGCTTTGATGCAGGCCCCGGCTGGTTGGGCGTTAGATTATTTTGGCCCGCGTAAATTATTAAGCGCCGCAGTTTTTATTAGTGCTTGTGGGGTTATTTTATTTAGCCAAGCCCCTAGTTTTATATTAGCTTGTGTTGGACGTTTTTTAATTGGTTTTGGTTCGGCATTCGCCTTTGTGAGCACGTTGTTTTTGTTATCACAGTGGTTCTCACACAAGTATTTTGCAACCTTTGCAGGCTTTGTACAGCTGGGGGCGTGTCTTGGTTCGATTGTTGGTTTGGCGCCCATCGCGATTTTAGTTAATCACTACGGTTGGCGTGAAACCATGTGGGTAACCGGCATGGCTACGTTGGGTGTGAGTATTATTTTTTGGTTGGTGATTCGTGATTACCCAACGGAAAAAAATCAGCGTGCCCTTGAGCAGGACAGTCTGAGTGTTTCATTAGTATCGCATAAAAAATTAATACGTAATGGGCAGATGTGGATTTTGTGTGCGTGTGGATTTTTTTCCTGGATCCCAGTTGCTGGCGTTGGTGCATTGTGGGGTGTGCCCTATATGATGAAAGTGTATGGCCTTAATAATGCGCAGGCCAGCTCATTTGTAACATGTTTTTGGCTGGGTGTAGGCTTGGGTAGTCCATTAGTAGGATGGTTATCATATCGTTATTCCCTTCGTAAAAAGCCTATCGTGTGGTGTTTTGTGTGCGCTATTATTGCTTCTTTTTTATTACTCAAAGCACCAGTGCTACCCCCTAGTATTGCTTTATTAGCATTATTTTTATTGGGTTTTTCAGCTAGCGTGCAATCTTTAACATTTGGAGTGTTAAAAGATATTGTGCCGCATGCACAATTTGGTTTTGCTTCAGGCATTCTAAATATGGCAGCTATTGCCGGTGGTGGATTAGCGCAGCCGCTGATTGGCGTGATGTTGCGTTTTGTGTGGGATGGTCAGTATGCGGGTGGCGTACCTGTTTATACTTTAGCTAATTATAAAGTGAGCTTGTATGTATTGCCTGTTGTAGCAATACTGGGTTTGCTGGTCGCATTCAGCTTGAAAGAAACGTATTGCACACCACTCGAGCAAGAGTAATCGCTAAAAAGCAACGATGCTATGCTATGGTTTTTGCGCCCAGGGTTGTTTATAGGGCTTAACTTGGCAGCCGGTATCAAAACCACCGATTTGTTTTATGGTCCATTTACGATTACCGCCTTTTTGCAGTAAGTCGGGACTGTTGTAGTCAAGGCACAAAGCCATTGATGGCTTGCTTAAAGATGTGATGCCGTTGGGTGAGGTGGTCCATTGGCCGCCAGCTGTGGCAACAATTAAGCTGGTTTGGATGGGTGTTGAACTTCCAGGTGGTATCACTTTAAACGGATAAGGAAAGATTTTCCATTTACCCGGATCAATTTTTTGTGAGCTTGCGTAACCACCCAAATGTAGGTACACCGGTTCAGTTGATTCGTTTACTACCCTGACTTGATTGATTGCGGCGATACTGGGAAGTGCAATCGCAGCGAGTAAGCACGCGGCGAGCAAGTTGGCGCGATAGCTACAGGTCATTTTGAGAATCCTTTCAAAATTAGGTTACCAGAATTTAGCATTTTACAAGCATGCTATGCAACTTAAATCAAGGCTCCTTGTGGCAGAAGCCCGAGTTAAACTAGTAGAGCTCAGGACTTCGTTATTTTTGTGTAATCATGCTGTTTAATAGGAGGGAGAAATGCATGATTACGCGCCCTCATTTAGTATTGCCTCTCTGTGCAAAAATCTATATACTCGCCCGACATTGTCCGAAGGTCGCGGGAGCCCTTAGTGTGCGCAACTTGTTTATCGCTCAAACAGTATTGGTATTAATCACAGCGTGCATTTGGGGGGCGCTAAAAAGTGAAGCTATCTTGCCGGTACTGTACGGTGGAGCCGCATGTATTTTTCCGACTTTTTTGTTTGCTCGCTTCTTTTTATCTCAGAAACATAAAAGACGCCCCGGACAAATTTTAATAATTTTTTATGTTGGTGAGTTTGTAAAAATGTTTGTGAGCGCGCTCATTATGATTGCAGCCATTAGGTATTTACATGCGTTGGCTATACCCCTTGTGGCTGGGTTTTTGGTGGGGAATTTAGTATTTTGGTTGGCGCCAACTTTGGTGCTAAAACAACAAATGAGATCGACTTAACATGGCAGAAGGCGCGTTGACCCCAGGAGAGTATATCCAACACCATTTGGTGCATTGGCAGTATTCGTTTACGACGCATTCTTTTGGTCCGGCAACTGGTTTTTGGGTTTTAAATGTGGACACTTTATTGGTGTCTATTATTTTGGGCGCTTTTTTTTGTTGGGTGTTTAGGTTAGCGGCGCGTAAGGCGACGGTAAGTAACCCAGGAAAATTACAAAATTTTGTTGAATATGCAATCGAGCAAGTTGAAACATTGGTACGCGAATCGTTTCATGATGTCCCGCATAGGCTAATTGGACCAATGGCATTAACGGTTTTTGTGTGGGTGTTTTTGATGAATTTCATGGATTTATTGCCGGTGGATGTCATCCCATTGCTTTCGCGCGCTACAGGTTTGTCCCCTTACTTTAAAGCCGTGCCAACGGCTGATTTGAACCTTACTTTTGCGATGTCGCTGTCGGTTTTTATTTTAATTATCGGCTTTAACATTGGCTGTAAAAAGATGGGCTTTTTAAAAGAGTGTTTGTCCAAACCATTTGGCTGGTGGTTGGCGCCAGTGAATGTGGTATTTCGTTGCATTGAAGAATTTACCAAGCCTGTGTCATTGGCGCTGCGGCTTTACGGGAATTTATTTGCAGGTGAGCTGATTTTTATTTTAATTGCTGCGCTGATTCCATGGTGGTTGCAGTGGTTCCCGGGTGGAATATGGGCTATTTTCCACATATTAATTATTAGCGTTCAGGCGCTTATTTTCATGATTTTAACGATTGTGTATATAAGTCTCGCTAAAGAAACACATTGATGTATTGTGTAATGCTGTTGGCGTTACGCGCTCGAATTTGATTTAACTAAAAGAAAGGAGAGGCAATGATAGTTGCAAGTATACTCGCTAACATTCAAGGTATGTCTGCTATTGCGGCGGCGCTGATGTTCGGCTTCGCAGGATTAGGTCCTGCAATTGGTTTTGGTATTCTAGGTGGTAAATTCTTAGAGGGCGTGGCACGACAGCCTGAGCTTAAGGGTGTGTTGATGCTCAACATGTTTTTGGTTGCGGGTTTTGTTGATGCGTTTGCGGTAATTAGCTTAGTAATGGGTTTCTTGGTGATGTTTGCTAATCCGTTTGCGACGCCAGTTTTAGCGCACTTGCAAACGGTTGCTGCTACAGCGGCAGCGGTTGCGCAATAAGCAATAATTAATATAGGGCTTTACGATGGATATTAACCTAACACTACTTGGCGAAATGATTACCTTTGGTATTTTCATTTGGTTTACGTTCAAATTTATTTGGCCGCCATTAATGAAGGTAATGGAAGAGCGTCGTAAGCAGATCGCAGATGGTATTGCTGCGGCTGAGCAGGGTAGAAAAGACTTGGAATTAGCGCAACACAAGTCAAAGGATCTGTTGGCGGACACAAAAGCACAGGCATCAGCAATTCTTGAGCAAGCACATCAGCGCGCCAATCACGTCATCGAAGAGGCTAAGCAGCAGGCGCGTATTGAAGGCGAGCGTTTATTGGCCTTAGCGCGCGGTGAAATCGTGTTGGAGCGTAACGCGGCACGTGATGAGCTCATGGCAGAGGTATCAGGCATAGCTGTTGCGCTGTCT
>CAZFAA010000076.1:0-8413 GCA_964516605.1 uncultured Coxiella sp.
TTGACGGCTGTGGTTTCACGGATAAATAACGCATCGTATTCGCGAATCAGTTTGTAATCCATTTTCTCGATCAGTTCAGCAAAAATATGGTGTTTTGCTGCCGCGTGAATGAAGTGTTGCAATGCTTTAGGATCGGATGGTGCATTTTTTTCTTTTGGGTTATGTAGGATGGCTAAATTATAGGTTAATTTTTTTTGTTTGTAGGGGTAGATGTGTTTTTTCTCAAGATAGGTTTTAATGGTTTCTTTTAAAAAATCACTGTGTGTTAGTGGGATATCAGCTAAAGTGAGCATGCTTATGTGGCTAATAGACCATTTGGTTTTGAATGCAAAGGTGACTTTAAATAAGGGGATTGGTAAATAGCCATATAGTTTACGACTTAATTTATCGTATTGTTTTTCAATACTGCTACCAAAATAAATCAACACTTCAAAAGTGGTGGATTTGATTTCTTTTAAACAATCCGTCATATCATGTTGCAATTCAATATTGATAACCGGTATGACTGTTTTGGTTTGAACATCTTGTGTTGTTAAAATTGAGGGTAACACTTTTTGTTCGCGTGCTTCGGCAAGCAGTGACACGTAATAACCAATCGATTGGTATTGATAAGACGAACACAAGTTAATGATGCGGTGTATGCGGTGGTGGGTATTTGCTGTGCCAGATAAATAGTCATCAGCACTGATGATCGTGTGTTCTGCAAAAAAAGGTGTCTGTTGCCATGCCGAACATTGATCGGTCACAATCAATACGTTCATGCTTTTCCTTGAGGTTGTAGAATTAATAAATCCGAATCAAATGTCAAAACGCCAAGCATAATTGAATTGATGAGGCGATTGATACCAACTTTATAAAAATTATTGTGTGATAAGGGATTTTCACGATGCGGGTCCGCTACAATCACATGCCGCTTTGCTTCGTCATAACCGCATAAAATAACAAAATGCCCGCTCGGTTCGCCGCGGATATCATCATAAATCATTTTCCCTTTTTTAAGTTGGCGTTCGCGCGGACTTTGGTACAGGTAGGTCGCGCTTAAGCCGGATAAAATAGGGATGTTTTCATTGAAGTAGTGCTTGAGCAGATTGCTGCTTAAATCCTTCATCTTAATCTCGCCACCTTTTTTGAGGTAATCAATATAGGCCTTGGAGCTTTCAATAAAGCGCTTTGATTTGCTATAGCGGCATTGTAAGGTTAATTTTTCACGCAAATCGACACAGGCATCACCTTGATGTGAAAACCATGATAAATCAAATAGATCGAGGTTATGGACATAGAGTAGCGGATGAAAACCTTTGCTTAGTGCATCGATGCCGAGCAAGGAGGCGAGTGTGCCGCGGTTCTTAGTGCGACGCACTGATTTTATAACGGATTCAAGTGATAGGTTATGGCCGTAATACTGATAGAGCGCATGCAAGCTTGTGGGACCGCAGGTCTCATCGTCAGGTTGTGTATTTATTTGTATCGTTATTGTCATGCGTCTATTGTTCCTTGCGTTGCTTTAAATTACAATGCACAAATTATGTTTTAATCACTCTTGTAGACACCACGATGGGATGCAAGAAAGAATATCTCGGTTAATCACCTACTGGCAGGAATCGGTAGGGTCGATGGATAAATGAGCAGGGTAGCGCTTTAGAGTGTACTTTTAGTACATTTAATTATATTTGAAACTGATTGAGAGTACTGCATTTTTGTGTTAATTTTTAACCAATTAATTTTTACTTTTTAAAGATGTATAGTTATTGCCTTGGAGATTGTTATGTCAATAGACCTGTTACGAGATGAATACCTTAAATCAGACCAGTTGAATAAACGTATAGCAGGGTTTGAAGCCGACCGGCAAGCACTCATCGAAAAGCGTGCACAGCTTCTTGAGGAGTTAGCAGGACAAGTTCCACTATTAGGGGTAACAGACGAACAGAAACGGGGGTGGGAGAAACGGCTTAAAGGGGTGTTGGGACCAGTTGAGACTAAAAATAGTAGAAGAGGGTTAAGCACTGTGCTTAAAGCCATCGAAGCAGGTGTTTTTTCTTTATTCACAAAACAGCGTCTTGAAAATTTATTGATGAATACGGTGGCAAAGTTTGCAGCATTCCCTGCTTTAGTGGGTTTGATGCTTCTGCAGACCGGTCTGGCTATTAAAAATGTGGTGCATGAAGCGAAACAGGAGCGGATTAACCCAATTGGGTTAGCTTTGTCTGTGTTTTTTGCCTTAGGCAATGTCATCATTACGGGCTTGGCTATTGCGTCGGTAGGATTAATTTTTGGAGGCCTTGCTGCGATCACAGTGAGCGTTGCTGGTGCCGCTGTTGCATTAGCTCCGTTGTTGTTTGTGACGGCTTTTGCAATAGGCACTTTTTTAAGTATTGTCTCGGCAATTACTGAAACGCATAAATCGATTAAGCTTGGCAATCAGCTGCGTAGACAGTGTGCACTTGATAGGGGAGATGAAAATCTTAGTAACGAGTATAAAGCGCACTTGAAAAGTCGTGAGGAAGCAATAAACGCTCTGAAAAAACATAAGAAAGATTTTTACAGGAATAATAGAGGAGTTAGGCGACAACATAAACAAGAGTCTGATACTGAGTATCGCACTTACTTAAGCGAAGTTGCCGGTGGTTCTGTTTATCTGGAAGAATTTAATGCGAAATACAAAAGGGTATGTGATTCCTATACTGATTTGCCCGGGCGTTTACGAACGTTTGAAGCGTATCAACATCAAAAAAGAAAAGCGGTGGGTGCATGGTCGAATGTCGTCTTGGGCATACTCGGTACATTCGCAACAGCTTTTTTGATGGTTGTCACTGCAGGTATTGCTAGTCCTCTGGTAGGTGGTGTGGCAGCAGGTGTTTCTGCTCTTGGCCTTGGTCTTGTTGTTGGCGATATACGTAACCTTGACCCAATCGAACAGCAAGTAGCACGTAAAGAGGAGTTGGATCACAAAATTAATAGACTTAGTGAACGTTTAAAGGGTTTGAAAAGTTTAAAGGGTTTGAAAAGTTTACAGACGAGCAACTTTAAGGCTTCTCGATCCATGCAAAATTCACTTCTGGATTCGGACGCTGCTCCAGTTTATGATCAACTCATTAGTAATTCTGATGATGTTGCTAGGGTTATTAACGATGCTATGGAAGCTCTTAAGAGTCCTAATTTTAATAAGGGTGTTATCTTCATCATCAATAGTATTGATCCTGTTATCACTACTGCTCGTTCTTTTGTGAGCAATCCCAGTGTTCCCCATGAGCGTGCTTCTAATATTTCTATGCTTGTTAATAGACTTTCTGAAAGTCTTCAGGCTTTTGCTAGTTCTGCTCAGGCTGCTGCTAGTTCTGCTCAGGCTGAAATTGATCTCAGTTCTTTGATTGATGATTTGAATAATCTTAAGACGGCTAGCACTTTTGTTCAAGGTTCTGCTGCAAATGATGATGCTGCTGCTGGGCCTGCTCCTGCCGCTACTACTACTACCGCTGAGCCTGTTCCTGCCACTGCTGCTGGGTCTGTTCCTGCTCCCGCTGCTGCTCCTGCTGAGCCTGTTGCTCCTGCCGCTGAGCCTGTTCCTGCTGCTACTGCTCCCGCTGAGCCTGCTGCTACTGCTGCCGCCGCTGATAAAGCTGAAGCGGATGCTGATGCTAAAGCCAAAGCTGAAGCGGATGCCGCTGCTAAAGCCAAAGCTGAAGCGGATGCCGCTGCTGCTGCTACTACTACCTCTGTTCCTGCTCCTGCTGCCGCTGCTGCTACTACCTCTGTTCCTGCTCCTGCTGCTGAGCCTGCTGCTCCTGCTGCTCCTGCTGCCGCTGCTGAAGCGGATGCTGATGCTGCTAGAGCTATTGCTATTAGAGCTATTACAGATGCTATTGAAAAAGTCTCTTCTTGTTGTTTTGAGGATGTCGTCGATAAGATTGGTCTTGTTAGCAATCATTCTCTTTCTTTTGTGAGCAATCCCAGTTTTCCCCCTGAGCGTGCTGCTCAGATTTCTATTCTTGTTAATAAACTTTGTCGCAGTCTTGATGAACTTTTGAAAAGTCGTAATGCTGTTGCTAGTTCTGCTCAGGCTGCATCTGCTCAGCCTGCAATTAATCTCAGTTCTTTGATTGCTGATTTGCAGAAGCTTCAGAGCGCTTTTGTTCAAGGTTCTGCTGCAAATGATGATGATGATGATGCCGTTGAGCCTGCCGCCGCTGATAAAGCTAAAGCGGATGCTGATGCTGCCGCTGCCGCTGCCGCCAAAGCTGAAGCGGATGCTGATGCTGCCGCTGCCGCTGCCGCCAAAGCTGAAGCGGATGCTGCCGCCAAAGCTGAAGCGGATGCTGCCGCCAAAGCTGAAGCGGATGCCGCTGCTAAAGCCAAAGCTGAAGCGGATGCTGCCGCCAAAGCTGAAGCGGATGCTGCCGCCGCTGCTAAAGCTAAAGCGGATGCTGATGCTGCCGCTGCCGCCAAAGCTGAAGCGGATGCCGCTGCCAAAGCTAAAGCGGAAAAATCGCCTTCGTCAAGCCCGGCTTCGAAAACATATGCTGAAGCATTAGCGTCAAGAGGACTACTTAGCACCGTTAATTCTGTTGAGTCTACTTCAGACGGTAAAGCACCACCGAATTTGAGTAACTCAAACGACGTCACTGAGTTAAGTCGTTCTTAAATCGAGGGGCTGTAATTGTGCCCTTCTTGCATTGAAGAGCAACCAAGTTTGCTCTTCTTTGTTTATGCAGGTGTGAATAAGGAGATGAAAATGACAGAGGAACATGTCGCATTGGTCACTGGTGCTAGCCGTGGTATTGGGTGGGCGATTGCAGAGTGTTTGGGTAAAAAAGGTTATCGTATTGCAGCTACGTCCACGAGTGCTCATGGGGCAGAGCGTATTACGGATATGTTGCAGCAAGCAGGCGTAGTCGGACAAGGTTATGTGCTGGATGTGCGTGATGAGGGCTGTGTGTCGTCTCTTGTCGAGCAGATTACTCAGGATATGGCAGCGCCGAGTATCTTAGTTAATAATGCCGCCGTTACCGATGATAATCTGATGCTGCGTATGAAGTCTGAGCAGTGGCACAACGTAATCGATACCAATTTAAATTCGGTGTATTACACCACTAAAGCATGCCTGCGTGCGATGCTCAAAGCGCGTTTTGGCCGTGTTGTGACGATTACCTCTGTAGTGGGTGTCTCGGGTAATCCTGGGCAAGCAAATTATTGTGCCGCAAAAGCGGGTGTTATTGGTTTTAGTAAAGCATTAGCACAAGAGATGGCCGCAAAAAATATTACCTTTAATACGGTTGCGCCAGGCTTTATTGAAACGGATATGACACGTGCGTTAACGCCCGCACAGCAAGAAGCCATTTTAAATCAAATTCCAATGAAATGTATGGGGGCGGTAGAAGATGTTGCGCATGCTGTAGCGTTTTTGGTGGCGGATGAAGCGCGTTATATTACTGGGCAAACGCTGCATGTAAATGGCGGTATGTATATGGTATAAAAAGTTGAACAATATGTTGCATCTTATTCAATATTTAGAGAAATATGACTTGCAACTTCAGCTCGAATGACTAAACTTATGGCTTAGTCTGTTTTAACCTAAGTGAGGACACAAGATCATGGCAAGTGTAGAAGAAAGAGTCAAAAAAATTATCGTTGAGCAACTGGGTGTGAAAGATGATGAAGTGACCAACTCAGCGTCTTTTGTTGACGATCTTGGTGCGGACTCTCTGGATACGGTTGAATTGGTAATGGCATTAGAAGAAGAGTTTGGAGTTGAAATACAAGATGATAAAGCTGAAAAAATCACAACGGTTCAGCAAGCCATCGATTATATTCAATCTCACATGCAAGATGCCGCGTAAGCGTTTTTTAAATAAGTTTACGCCTGTGGCCACTCTCTTTGAAAGTGGCCTTTTTTTATCAGCAATTTCCATTTTCTGTGCAAAGATTCGTGCCTTGTCACCATTAGAGTTTACAATGTGACGGCATTTTAGAGGGAGAAGCATTGTGACAAAACGGCGTGTGGTGGTAACGGGGCTTGGCTTGGTAACACCTCTTGGTAATGATGTGGATACAACGTGGGTGAGCATTTTAGCTGGCAAAAGTGGTGCTGCTACAGTTGATTTTGATACAACCGATTTAACGACGACTTTTGCTTGCCGTGTTAAAAATTTTGATCCCACACTCGCGATGTCTTCTAAAGAAGAAAAACGCATGGATGTATTTATTCATTACGCTATGGAAGCTGTGCGCCAAGCTTTGCTTGATTCAGGCCTTGAGATTACCGATGAATTATCCAAACGCGTTGGTACATCGATTGGTTCAGGTATTGGTGGCTTGCCGTGGATTGAAAAAGCGCATGCGGCATTAGAGCGTTCTGCACGCAAAGTATCGCCATTTTTTATTCCCGGCGGCATTATTAACATGGCGGCGGGTTATGCAGCTATGCAGCATAAATTACGTGGCCCTAATTTGGCGATTGTCACAGCCTGTACCACCGGCACGCACAGTATTGGCATGGCGGCGCGTCTTATTACACACGGTGATGCGGATGTTATGGTAGCAGGTGGCACTGAAATGTCGACAGACCGTTTGGGTTTGGCTGGATTTAGTGCGGCACGGGCTTTGTCTACACGTAATGACGCACCTGAAAAAGCATCACGCCCTTGGGATGTGGATCGCGATGGTTTTGTGTTGGGTGAGGGTGCTGGGGTGATGATATTAGAAGAATATGAATTTGCTAAAAAGCGCAATGCACACATTTATGCAGAACTAGTTGGTTTTGGTTTAAGTGATGATGCATACCATATGACGGCACCGTGTCCAGATGGCAGTGGGTTCATCCTAACCATGGAGAATGCATTGCGTGATGCCAATATACCACCAGAGAAAATTGATTATATTAATGCACACGGCACGTCCACACCCGTTGGCGATCCAATAGAAATACTCGCCATAAAAAAAGCCTTTGGTGAGCATGCTTATAAAATGGCAGTGAGCTCGACAAAATCGATGACAGGGCACCTGTTGGGTGCAACCGGTGCGGTGGAAGCGATTTTTTCGGTATTAGCTATTCGCGATCAGGTAGTGCCGCCTACCATTAACTTAGATTGTCCGGATGTGGGTTGTGATTTGAATCTTGTGCCCCACATACCGCAACCCATGCAGCTTGACTATGTGTTGTCTAATTCATTTGGTTTTGGTGGTACCAATGGCAGTCTGATTTTTAAAAAGATTGATTAATGAGTAGTTGTCGTGTCGTTTAAAAAAACGCTTATAGTATTGTTAGCCGCCACATTTCTGTTGTGTGCGGTTTATGTTGCCTATTGGGTGGATCAATTTAGCCGCCGGCCTTTTCAGGTGGCGCAATCCATTAAAATTTACCCTAATACACACATCCAGCAATTAGCCAATGAATTACAGCAAAGGGGACTTTGGAAACACCCCTATGTGTTTGTGTTATTAGCGCAATGGCATGGATTGTCGGGTACTTTGCACTATGGTGAATACGCCATTGAGCCGGGTATGACAGCACGTGAATTGTTGCAACACATCCGTACGGCGCGTGGTTTAGTCAAACACCCCTTTCGCATTCATGATGGTTGGACGGCCGTTGATTTGATCAGTGCATTACATGAAGATTCGAATATCCGCTTTAACTCAATTGCAATGGATCGCATCGCACTGGAAGGATTACTGTATCCGGATACCTACAATTTTGCATGGGGTGTAGACAGTAATAGTGTGATCGCTTTAGCGCGCCAAAAAATGCAGACGGTATTAGATCAAGCATGGGCGTCACGTGATCAAACCATTCCACTGACAACGCCGTATGAAGCGTTGATTGTAGCCTCATTGATTCAGACAGAGGCTGGTGTGCCAGAGGAGCAACCAAAAATAGCGGCGGTGATTTACAATCGGTTAAAGCGTTCGATGCGCCTGCAAATCGATCCAACGGTAATGTTTGGTTTGGGCTTGCCATATGGCAGTGAATTAACTAAAAATGATTTGGAACAGAAAACTGCATATAATACCTACTTGGTTTCAGGATTGCCTCCTACACCGATTGCGTTTCCAACCCGCACGGCTATTGATGCGGCGTTGCATCCTGCGGTACTGGCTGCATTGTATTATGTCGCCAAAGGAGATGGTACACATGTGTTTTCGAATACGTATGCGCAGCATCAACAAGCGGTCCTGCGCTACCGTGCTTTTTTAAGCGAGCAAAAATTGCAAAAGCAAAAATTGCAACAGCAGCAAAAAGCCTTGAATACGCTGTTGCAACTGTTCCCACTGGATGCGCGCGCGCCCCTTTCTGCAAATTCAGATCAGCTGAAGGCAGAGGAGCCGCGGCTGTTGTTGCTTAAAAAAGGGATGGTGTAGGCATGTCAGCAAAATTGATCACGCTTGAAGGTCTGGAGGGGGTTGGTAAAAGCAGGGT
>CAZFAA010000077.1:0-8110 GCA_964516605.1 uncultured Coxiella sp.
GGTTGGGGTGGTGTCGGTATTGATTTATGCGCTACTCGGTCGTTCCGTTGTGTTGATGATCACATCGATCCCTGCAGTGGTTGAGTTGGCGTATCAGTTTTTGCCTTGGGTGATCTGTTTACCCGTGATCACGGTATGGTGTTTTTGGTTGGATGGTGTGTTTATGGGTGCCACCTGGGGGCGTGAGATGCGCAATAGTATGCTGATTTCAGTGAGCTTTTCTTTAGTGGTGTGGTACCTTACGCGCTCTTGGCTTGTGCAGGGCTTGTGGTGTGCTTTCAGTTTTTTCTTTGTCATGCGCACAGGCATGTTGGCATTTTTCTTCAAGTGTAAAATACGCACTCTTTTTAGTGTGGCGGTAAAATAGTTTATTTTTTAAATAGTTAATCTATACCCTTACTTTTTTTACAAAAAATCAAGTGATTTAAGCGTAATTTAAGCAAGGGGTGTTATAGTGGAGCCATACAATTAAATGAAGAGGCTTATTATTATGAAATTAATTCAAAAAACCCTAGCAATTGCAGCTGTATTAAGTGTGGTAAGTACCGGTGCCTTAGCCACTTCTCCTGTGGTAGAGCTATTAATCCCTGACAATAATTGTGGTCAGATGGCTGTTTTACTAACTAACATTAGCAATGCGCCGGTATACTACGGCACACAAAAATATCCAACACCAGCATACAGTTATCCAATTAATAATGGTGATTTGAATCAGGGCATTAGCATCACTGATGCTTCAGGTGGTGGTAATACATTGTGTACGGCTAAGAGGGTTCCTTGTACCGAAAGCTATAATCAAGGACATCAATGTGTTGATTTAAGTGGCAGTGGGTGCAGTTCCAATCCTAACATCAGTCAATTGGTCATTGAGACAGATCCACAAATGTGTTCAACAGTCATTGGTATTGCTTCGAATAGTAGTACGAAAGCCCTTAAAAAATAATTCTTCAAGCACGAATAAAAAAGCCCTTTTTCAAGGGCTTTTTATTATATTTCCAATAAAAATCATAAGTCAGCCTCTTACCTCCCCTAAATTTACGACCCGTGAACCTACATTGCACACAGGGTGCGTGGATTTGCCGACGACGATGGCATTGTAGGGAGCGAGAACGTGCATAATGCATTCCCCATAAATATCTGTGATTTTACCAATCTTTTCTCCGCGCTCCACAAAGTCTTCTAAACCCGGGTAGACTTTGAGAATACCCGCGTGTTTGGCGTAGAGCCAATGTGAGTCTTTGCAAATCACAGGTTCTTTTTGGGGTGCATAATGTTTAGAGGGCATGATGCCTAAATCATTTAATACATTGGTCAGTCCTTCTGTTGAAGGTGTAATGTATTTTTTTTGAAAAATATTTGGATTACCTATTTCCACTGTGATGGTTGGGATATTTAATTTCTCAGCTTCATGGCGCAGTGATCCATGAGGGCCTTGTTTATCGACAATAATTTGTGGATTTTGCAGTAAAGCGAGTTTGCTGATAGCAGGATTGCTCATGTTAGCCTTAACATGAAGTGAGTTAATGCGACCAAAGCTGGCTGTGTGCAGGTCAATCAGGTAATCAAATTGCGAAATAATTTTTTGCATGATTGCCGCGGCATATACTTCAGATGAGGTGCCATTCGGGTTGCCAGGCATCATGCGATTCAAGTCTTTGCCATCAGCAAATTCACGTGTGCCATTTAAAAAGCCAGGTATATTTAATACCGGAATCAACACGACCATTCCGGATAATTTTTCCGCATCAATTTTTTCCCATAGAGCCTGTATAGTTGAAATACCATTCAGTTCATTGCCGTGTAAAGCCGCTGTGATACCAAGGCACGGCCCATCACCACCTTTTGCGATCATCATCGGTATTTGCCAGCAATCGCCTAAAGCATTTTCCACGATATTTAATTTTGCTGTGCATTTTGTATAAGCTTCAATGCTATTCTTTTTAAAGTCGTTGAGTATCATATGGGCGATCCTTGTCGTATTTCATCAATTAAGGTTGGGTCCGTATCCAAAGATGAAAAAAGTTTTTGTTTAAATTGATTGTTTTTATTTAACAGCCGTTGTGCCATTTTATCGATCGCACAAATCGATAACACAGTTTGAATGTATGCCTCAATCAAATCATCGATGCCGATACCAACGGTATTAAAATCTTTTCGATCCATCAATAGCAATCGTGATGTATCTGTTTCCCATTGATTGTCACCTACTTTTATCGATAGATTGGTTCCCAGCATATCCCAACTGTGCGCGCCTTCTTGAATGTGTGATAACAAAGGCTCTTTTGCTTTGCGTGCATACAGCGCACATGGATGAAACCCCTCGGGACTGGAATAAATCATCATTCTTAAATCGGCTACATAAATATGATTTTTTTGTTTTGTCGGTAGTGTACCAATGTGATAAAACTTACCGCTGTAACTTGCTGAGCTCCAATCGTAGTGACCTATAAGACTTTGGACAATAAATTGATCGTAGTCGTGTGGTGTATGCATAAAGGCATCCAGTTCGCGCTTGCACGTAATTGTGTAAACACCTTGTCCGGCATTACTGTATGGGTTTTTAACCACAGCGTAACCACCAAAATGCTTCACCCACAGTGGCACTTCTACTTTGGAAATATCGCGGATGGTATTGGGCGTGTTAATCATTAAGCCACTATTTTTTATTTCGGAATTAAAAAATTCATAAGCTTTACTGGCTATGAGTTTATTGCGTCCTCCCGATAAGCACACCAATGTGGAATTATAAATAAATGTTTTAGTTGAAATAGGAATGCGATTCCAGGGGCGTTGTGTGACATAACGCAGTGCTGCACGAATAGGCTGTTTACCTTCTGTGCCAAGATCCACATACATGATGCCATTATCAAAAGACAGATGGTTTGCTTTATGGTCATAGCATGGAATCAGATAGACGGATTCTTGGGTTAAATCCGCCAGTGTTGCAGCATAGCCACTGCATTCCATTTTATTTTTATCATAAATAACAGCCAAAGCGCCTTCGGGCAATCTTCTTTTTTTGACTAATGGTAGGAACGATTGCTCGAGTAATGTCTTATAGCCGCGGTGTTCATCGGAATCATGCAGTGGGGGCATAGATTTTTGTCCTGACGGACACGAATTGGTCTCGAGTACAATCATTTTGCGGTTACCGGCTTTGGTGGTCACATAAAATAGATCACTGCCACCCCAATAAAAATGGTTCATGGGCTGTAGTAACATGTTGTGAAGAAATGATTTGGAAACACGCGGATTCATATGAACATAACGTTCCACCAGCTGTTCTTTGCTTAACGATAAAAAATAGCTGACCATAGAATGGAGTTGTGCATTGAGAACCTTCGGATAAAAATGCTGATCTATTTCAAATGAGCCAGGCTTAATGACTGATACTGTATTATCCATTGGATTGAGTCTCGCGTAATGTTGTAAATCCCGCTAGGGATGGCTGTATAGAAGCTATGCTTTTAAGTGTGCCACTTTATCAACAATATAATCCAGAATTTTTTCTGCAATTGTATTGCCTACCACTAACTCTAGACCTTTGAAGCCGGGTGAGGAGTTGGCTTCACAAACGCTAAAACCATTATCTGTAAACAGAAGGTCAATACCAGCAATTTCAAGTCCGACCAAATGCGCTGTTTGGATAGCTAACTGCTGTGTTCGAGCGTCTAATTCAAATGCTTCCACAAGACCGCCGCGTGAAAAATTAGCCTTGAAACTGGTTTCAGAGTAACGCTTCATGCAGCCAATAACTTGATCGCCTAATACAAATACGCGCAAATCTCGACCGTGGCTTTGTTGGATGAATTCTTGAATGATTATGTTTGCGCTATTATTGTTAATATAAATGAGCTCCATCAAATCCAAGAATTGATGCTCTGATTCACATAAATAAATGCCGCTGCCTTTGGCGCCAGTGATGTTTTTAATGATTACGGGGAAGCCTATTTCAGATTTCACAATATTTATGTCGATTGGAAATTTTACCAGCATGGTTTTAGGTGTGGGGAAGTTATTCTGCGCCAAAATTTGATGCATTCGTAATTTATCTTTGACAATTTCAATGGCGCTTGAGCGATTGCAGATGTAGACCCCAAGGTATTCTAATTGGCGAATAACCGCCAACGCAAAGTAGGATGTGTGCACCGCACCCAGGCGTGGGATGATAAAGTCGGGCAGAGCTACTGAGGTGTTATCAATTAATATGCTTTTTTTATCGGCTCGGGTGACCGTTAAGTCAAATTGTTCAGGTTGGTACACGTCCAGTGAGATATTTTTTAGTTTTGCGGCAGCCAGAAGTCGCGTAACGCCGTTGTCTGAGGCCGTGAGCTCATCTTGTCTTTTAGAGTAGAGTATCCAGCCTTTCATGTTCGTTACCCTTATCTGCGTCAACGTGAGTTATCATGGTTCTTCATGGTCATGTAAATAATAGTCACTGAACATATCATCATCATAATGGGTGCTGCTTTTGGCAGTGTAGTCGCTTAATTCTTCGCGTAAACGCTTAGCTTCCAAGTATTCATCTAGCTTTTTACGTTTTGCCTTATGTATTTTTTTATCCTGATAAGAATAATTATCTATTTTGTCTTCATGAAGACTTAATGGAGTATCGAAATGATCAAGATCATCAGTTAACATGGCACCAGCTCACTTAAGTTGTTCAAGGCGAAGCGGACAACTTATACACTAAAAGAATGAGATAGAAAAGAAAAAAATGTAATGAATGGACGGCTGCCAGCCTTAATAACGGACAGCACAAGCTCTATTACGTGCCAGTTCAACCTTTTGATTATTAGTATGTTTTTTTTACTACTATTGGGGTACATTTCCCTTGCTTTTGTTAAAAATAGGGTATATATTTTTCCGCAGATTTCTCGCTATTTTTCACATATCTACCTTACTTTTCAGCCTTTTCTAGGGCTGGAGAGTAAGATTATCTATGAAAAGGGTAATGGGAGATCTACTTTATAAAGTGGCCGTTTAAATACATTCTATACATTCTGGAGTTTTAAAATGAAAAAAATGATTATTAATGCAGTAGCTGTACTTTTCGTTGGTGCAACCAGTTTTGCTTTTGCTGATGCTACAACAGCCAGCACGGCAACAGCGCCAGCAGCAGCAACAACAGCAACAACAGCAACAACAACTAAGTCTGCTGTTAAAACAACAAAACACCATACTCACCACAAACACCACACACGTGCTTGCCATCACAACAAAGCAAAAAAATCTGCTGCTAAGACAACAAAAGTAGATGCTTCTTCTACAAAAGCAGATGCTTCTAAAGCAGCAACACCTGCAACATCAACAAGTTCTTCTTCAGCAGAATAGTAAGTCTTAATAAACGCATCGATGATCGTCGGTGCGTTTTCATCCTAATTTACCATTTACCATTTACCGTTTACCGTTATTAATGCTCGTTAGTTATTCTGAAAATTGGTAGACTGTAGCATTCCGCGGCATTGAAGTGTACAGACTATGGATAAAATAATATTACGGGGCGTGAGAACCCACAATCTCAAGAATATTGATTTGGATTTGCCGCGCGATAAATTAATTGTGATTACGGGTTTGTCGGGCTCGGGTAAATCATCGCTCGCATTTGATACGTTGTATGCTGAAGGTCAGCGTCGTTATGTGGAATCCTTATCATCTTATGCGCGTCAATTTTTATCGATGATGGAAAAGCCAGATGTGGATACGATTGAGGGTTTGTCACCGGCTATTTCTATCGAACAAAAAGCCACGTCACATAATCCGCGTTCAACAGTTGGAACGATTACTGAGATTTACGATTATTTACGTCTTTTGTATGCGCGTGTTGGAACGCCGCGTTGCCCAACACATCATATCGAATTGCATGCCCAAACCATCAGTCAAATGACCGATCACATTATGGCATTGCCGAGTAATACGGCGATTATGATTTTGGCACCGGTGGTGCGTGAACGCAAAGGCGAATACACAGAGCTTTTTAAAAAATTAAAAGCACAGGGCTATATTCGTGCGCGTATTGATGGTGAGCTGATTGATTTAGATCAGGTGCCCAAGTTGGATTTACACAAAAAGCATACAATTGAGGTAGTGATTGATAGGGTAAAGGTGCGTGACGATCAAACATTACGGATTGCAGAATCATTGGAAACGGCTTTAAATTTAGCAGATGGTATTGCAGGGCTGTGCGTGATGTCTCAAGATACAAACGTAACCAATGTTGTATCCGATGAGCGTATTTTTTCAGCTAAATTTTCGTGTCCTGAATGCGGTTACAGTGTTGAAGAGTTGGAGCCGCGGTTATTCTCATTTAATAATCCTGTGGGTGCTTGCCCTGATTGCGATGGATTAGGCGTTAAGCAATTTTTCGATGCTGAAAAAGTAGTGCATGATCAGAAGTTGAGTTTAGCCAATGGTGCTATTCGTGGTTGGGATAGGCGCAATGTGTATTATTATCAATTGCTCGCGTCGCTTGCCCAGCATTATGTTTTTGATCTGGAAGAGCCCTTTGAAACACTCCCTAAACGTATACAGAACATTATTCTGTTTGGTAGTGGTGAGGAGGAGATTGTATTTACTTACATGAGCCCACAAAATAAGAAAGTACGGCGTTCACACCCATTTGAAGGTATTCTCCCTAATATGGAGCGCCGTTACCGTGAAACCGAATCAAATAAAATACGTGAAGATTTAGCTAAATACCTCACCTTAGATCACTGTGATGTGTGTGAAGGTGAGCGTTTGTGTATGCAGGCGCGTCATGTGTTTATTGCTGAAAAAAGTTTGCCGCATATTGGTAACATGTCGATTGCTGGGGCGATCGATTTTTTTTCCACGTTACATTTAAAAGGGAACCGTGGCGAAATTGCCGAGAAAATTTTAAAAGAAGTGAATGCCCGCCTCGGTTTTTTGAATCAGGTAGGCTTGAATTATTTAACTTTAAATCGCTCTGCTGAAACCTTATCTGGCGGTGAAGCGCAGCGCATCCGTTTAGCCAGTCAAATTGGCTCAGGTTTAGTGGGTGTGATGTATATTTTGGATGAACCTTCTATTGGGTTGCACCAACGTGATAACACGCGTCTTTTGAATACACTGACGCATCTGCGTGATTTAGGTAATACGGTGATTGTGGTAGAGCACGATGAAGAAGCGATTTTGGCTGCAGATTATGTCGTGGATATCGGTGTGGGTGCGGGTGTTCACGGTGGGAGTGTGGTTGCACAAGGTACGCCAGAGGATATTAAAAACTCACCGGCATCATTAACTGGCCAGTATTTATCTGGTAAAAAATCCATTGCCATTCCGAAGCATCGTGTACAAAACACCTGTCGCCAACACATCCATCTAAAAGGTGCTCGTTGCCATAATTTAAAAAATGTCAGCGTGGATATTCCCATTGGCTTGATGACGTGTATTACGGGTGTGTCTGGTTCAGGGAAATCCAGTTTAATTAACAATACGCTGTATCCTGTAGCCGCTCATGTTTTAAATGGTGCGAACTTAAAAAAAGCAGGCGAATACGATGAGATTACAGGTTTAGAGTATTTGGATAAGGTCGTCGATATTGATCAGAGTCCGATTGGGCGCACTCCACGTTCTAATCCGGCAACGTATACCGGTTTGTTAACGCCAATTCGTGAATTATTTGCAGGTACACAAGAGGCGCGCTCGCGTGGTTATGCGGTTGGGCGTTTTAGTTTTAATGTGCCAGGTGGGCGTTGTGAAGCGTGTGAGGGTGATGGCGTTATTAAAGTGGAAATGCATTTTTTAGCTGATGTTTATGTGACGTGTGATGTATGTCACGGTAAGCGTTATAACCGTGAAACTTTGGATATTAAATACAAAGGCAAAAATATTTTTGAAGTTTTGCAATTGACGGTTGAAGCAGCGGCTTTGTTCTTTGAGGCCGTTCCGGTATTAAAGCGTAAATTAGATACGCTCATGGATGTAGGTCTTTCTTATATTACATTAGGGCAAAGTGCTACGACGTTGTCTGGCGGTGAGGCACAGCGTATTAAGTTATCGCGTGAATTATCCAAACGTGCAACCGGTAGTACGCTGTATATTTTAGATGAACCGACCACAGGATTACATTTTCATGATGTGGCGCAAC
>CAZFAA010000078.1:0-8060 GCA_964516605.1 uncultured Coxiella sp.
ATTGGAAAAGCAGGATTGGCGCTTGGAGAGCGGCCAAATTGTATCAGGGCGCCCACTGCAGAATGCACGGTATCTTCATTTTTAGGTAATGGTTGATAAGAAATAGAGTAATCAATCCAAGTGATCTTCCAATCACAGGGTCCTTGATAACGATCAATTGGAATCACAATGCGATAATGGCCTTGTGCGTTGGGTAGTGCAGGATAAAAATCAGATTGTTCTGGTGCTTCGCTTGTATCATCATCTGCATCAGTTGATGTACTGCAAGTTGGATTGTAACCATCGTAAATTGCCCAAAAAGCAAAATAAACTGGTTTTTTAAATTTGCGGTCAATAGTTCCTGAAATCGTTACAAAGTAATTTGGATGAGGGTTTAGCATGGGGTGCATCATGATGTGATCAGAGCAGCTCACTAAAAAGCACACAGAAAAGACGGTGTGCCATGTCATCATGCGGTTCATGATTTTCCTTCATTATTAAGATGCACTATTCTTTAGTAGAGATCGCGTCGTTGATGCCTTATCACAGGCAATGTAGCGCGAATAGCATTTAATTTTTTAAGATCGATATCAGCATAAACAATTGCAGTGCCGTGTGCTCCCGCTACGTGTACTATGCTTCCCCACGGCTCAATAATCAGGCTATGACCATAGGTTTTTCTCTTATTGGCATGCAGCCCGCCTTGGCAGGCCCCCACTATGTAGCAAACATTTTCAATCGCGCGCGCTCGCGTTAAAACATGCCAATGTGCTTGGCCTGTTTTCTCAGTAAAAGCTGCTGGAATCGCAATAATTTGCGCACCTTGTTGACACAGTTGTGTGAACAGTCCAGGGAAACGAATGTCATAACACACACTCAGGCCTAATGTTCCAAGTGGCGTATCTACAACGACGAGCTCGTTTCCAGGTTCAGTGCTGTCTGATTCTTGATACGATTCTGTTTCTGAAACGATTACATCAAATAAATGAATTTTATCGTAGCGTGCTACAGGTTGACCGACATGATTGTAAACAATGCATGCCGCTTTTACTTTGTTTGGTGTGTTGCACGCAATGGGAATCGTGCCACCTACAATCCAGGTATGAAAGCGCGCAGCATGTTCACTCAAGAAATCTTGCACAGGACCTGCGCCATAGATTTCTTTAACGTGTATTTTATCCATTAAATCGATGCCCATCAGCGAAAACATTTCAGGCAGTACAATTAATTCAGCACCGTGATCGACCGCTTGTGCGATTAATTCTGATGCATTTTGTAGATTCTCATCGCGGCTTGCAGAAGAGCACATTTGTATCGCAGCAATTTTTGGCATAGTGTCATCCCATATTAAGCACGTGTTGCCGTTATTAAATCGTAACCTGTAAAACTCGGTGAATGCAGATTACCTTGGGCATCTTGTTGTTTGTAGCCTTTTTCAATTTTTGTGTAAACAAGCTCCATGATTTCATAGCTTCCTTCACTGTTGATGAGTTCATGGTGTGTGCAAATGGCCACATTATGTAGCGTATATTGAGTACGCCAGTTTGCTGTATGCGACGCACTAGGGCAATGAAATACGCGCAGTTCATCGATATTTTTACCGCAGCAAAAATAATCATACAATAGAGGGCTTGCTGCATCGTGTCCTTTTGTAATCCGTACCGGATTGAGTGTGAGGCTACTCATTTCGTGCGCACACCCCATGCCGGGTGCGTGTGAAATAGCACGTGATCCCAGTTGAATTAAGCTATACAGCAAAATAGCACCTTCAAAGCCTTTGACGCGGACATTGCCTTTTACGTTATGTATTGTCATATACAGTGCCATGTTATTTTCTGCTGTATTCACAAGGGGGTGCCGCTATTATTTATGCGTACAGATGAACCTGTCAATACGGTGATTTTTAATTTACTATTTTAAGATACGCATATGTATTTTTTAGTGTGTCTGCAGCAGTCCCTAATACCATGACCGATAATTTATTTTTAATCATCCATCGATAGCTGTAGTGGCTGTTACTTTTGCTCTATAGGACACCACTGAAATGAGGCTTTAAAAAAAAGATGAGTTGATAAAAAATTCTGGAGCAGTTTTTAAGTGTAATAAAGCTATTATGTTAAATAGACGGTATTCTAGGTTATACTGATGCCATGACATTCATACCAATGTATAATTCAGATGCGCTCGAACAACAAGCGGTGGAGCTATTGCAACATCCTGCTGCAGCCACTCTGACAATTTCGGATAAAATAACTTATTTTAGCGGCCTTTTTTTGGAGCGCCCCTATTGCATGGGCGCATTAGGTGAAGGTCAGTACGGGCATTTTGATCAAGGCCCATTATTTCGCTTTGACGCATTTGATTGCTTAACGTATGTGAATACTGTATTGGCACTCTCTTTGGCTCGTAATGTGATGGAATTTAAGCGTTTGATGTTGGTATTCAATTATTATGATGAACAGCCGTGTTATCTTAAACGGTTTCATTTTATGAGTTTGGATTGGAACAGGCAAAACCAGCAAGCAAATTTTTTACGCGATATCACGACTCTTTTTGTAAATGGGCAGGGTCAACCTTTTTTTCAAACAGCAATAGCGCAAATCGATAAAGGCGGTTGGTTACGAAAACGCAGTGTGGCGGATATAAAGCTATTACCTGAATGTGCTGCAGATCCTGCAGAACTGGTAAAGGAATTGCATGACGCAGCATCGCAATTTCCAGCGCAAACAGTTGGTATGGATTACTTACCTTTACATGCCTTTTTGACAGATGATGAGACAGAGCAAACATTACTTTTTCAGCAAATTCCAGATAACTCAATTATTGAAATTGTGCGACCTGCTTGGGATTTGGTGGATGTAATTGGCACAAAATTGCATGTATCGCACCTTGGGTTTGCACTGCGTATTGATGGTGTGTTGATGTTTCGTCATGCCACGTCACTGGGTAAGCACGTTGTGCAAGTGCCGCTGCGCGATTATTTGCAGCAATGCTTGAAACTGCCAACTATCAAGGGGATTGCTGTATTGAGCATCAATCCTCAAGCACTGGATCAGCTTCCTTGAGATTCGCTCATCGTTAGTTGTGCTTATAGTGGAGAAAATGAGTTTGTGGAGACCGTTAGTCTGATCCATTACAGTCTGCCAACTTTAGGATTTTACCTCACAAAGACGTCACGAGCGCAACGTGTTACGCAGAATAAATAGCACCTAATATTGCCGCTTGCGATGCGCCGGTAACGCTTGGAATATTACTCGGTATGCGATGCAACGTTTGATACGCAAACCAAGCAAATGCACAAGCTTCAATCCAATCTGTTGGAATACCGGCAGCATTGGTAGATAAGATGGGAGTAGGGCAGAGTGCTTGCAGACGTTGCATTAAGTAACGGTTCTTCGCGCCACCACCGCATATCCACACGTATTTTGCGGTAACGTGAGTGAGGTGATCGGCGATGGTGGATGCGGTGAGTTCCGTGAGGGTGGCCTGCACATCATTCGATGAGAGTGTTTTACCTAATTTATTTAGGTGTTGTGCTAACCATTTTAAATTAAAATATTCAAACCCTGTGCTTTTGGGTGGGGCTTTACTGAAGAAAGGATCTGCACGCAATGCATTGAGTAACGCTGGATGAATCGTTCCTGTTTTAGCCCATTCGCCATCGCGATCAAAGCGATAGCCGAGATGCTCATAACACCATGCATCGATTAACGTATTCCCAGGGCCTGTATCGTAACCAATAATCGGCTTGTCAGGTTGAATGAGTGTTACGTTCGCAATCCCGCCAATATTTAATACCCACTGTATTTGTGCAAATTTTTCAAATAAGAAATGATGAAAAGCCGGCGCCAGTGGTGCACCTTGGCCACCGAGCGCCACATCGCGACGTCTAAAATCAGCAACAGTAGTAATGCCTGTTGTCGCGGCAATCACATTCGGATCGCCAATTTGCAGCGTAAATGGGATATCGGCTTGCGGCATATGCCGAATGTTCTGGCCGTGGCTACCGATGGCTGCAATATCACTCGGTTTCATACCTGCTTTTTCTAGAATGGCTTGGACACTGAGCGCAAACAATCTGCCGAGTTTCACATCCAGCTGCCCCAACTGGTGCAGTGTGGTTTCATTGGAATGGCAGAGCGCTAAAATTTCTGTTCTTAAAGAATCATCGATAGGGTAGGAGTAGGTTTCAATGAGTTTAATTTTATTTTTTTCAATCATGACAATGACGGCATCAATCGAATCCATACTGGTACCAGACATCAGTCCAATATAGTATTTATTCACGGATGATTTTGGTTGAGACATTTTCCGCAAACCCTGAATTTTGATAAAGGTCAAAACGTGCCAGCATTCTGTGAGAATAATTCAAATAGCGTCGAGTATAACGTGTTGGAATTGATTGCCCACCAGGCACTTTGAGCTGTAGTGGGTCGCGTGGCACATTATCTACATACATTTCAAAGTGTAAGTGAGGACCGGTTGCCCATCCGCTGCGACCAATATAGCCAATGACCTGACCGCGTTGCACGTATTGACCAGTATGCAAGCCTTCTGCAAATTTTTCCATGTGCCCGTACAGTGCTTTGTATTTGCTGCTGTAGCGTATAATAACAGAATTACCAAAGCCGTTTTCTTTTCCGGCAAATATAACGCGTCCTGCGCCGACGGAATGAATTGGCGTGCCTTTTGGTGCCGCATAATCAATACCAAGGTGCGGGTGCACGATATGCAAGAAAGGATCAACGCGATGGTAATTAAACAAGCTGCTGATGCGACCGCAATTAACTGGTGCTTTTAAAAAAAGTGGTGACATACTCTGGCCGTTTAACGTGTAGTAGCCAGCGTGATGTTTTGGATAGCTATAACGAAAAGCACGGTAGGGCGTGCCGTGGTTAGTAAATTCAGCTGCCATGATGTGGCCAGTGTGTTGGCGTTTGCCATCTAAATAATATTCTTCATACAACACGGCAAAGCGATCACCATGTCTAACGTTATGTTGAAAATCAATACTGTTGTGGAAAATTTGCGTGAACTCATTATAGAGTGCTGTATTGAGGCCGGCATGTGTTGCGGCATTTTTAAAAGTAGTTTTGATTGTACCGGTTGTGTATTGTAAAGCGACTGTGGGCGGTTTGCTTTTCAGACTCGTGCTGTAGCCGTGTCTTGTTTTGTGAATATACAGTGTATTGTTTTTATCGTAGGGGAAAATAATTTGTGCTAACGCATGCTGTGGCGTGAATTTGAAAGTAAGTGTTTGCCCAGCTTTCAGTTTAGTAAGGTGCGATTTTGCCAGTGGTGATGTATTGATGGCAGCAAGCGTTGCTTTACTTAACTGTAAACGCTGAAAAATAGCGGCCAGTGTGTCGCCTTTTTTAATTTTAATATCATGAATTCGATTGGATGTTGAATTTTTTGTGATGATGGGCTGTGCCATAGCTGTTGGAATAATAGTAAGCGGTATGGTATGAGACTGTTGCATTGAGTTATAGATATTAAAACCAACGATGCAAGTTAGTGTGACAACGGTAGTTACGGCGCCAAGCTTGGCAATTTTAGATGACATGTGATCCCTTAGAAAATCAAAGCTATACCATACCATGTTCACTGTACGTGTCCAACATTTTTAATTGGTGGATAATAATCAGTCAACACTTCTAAAAAATTCTGCTAGAATCGCTGAATTAACGAGATATCAAATTAAAGAGGTTACTATGTCTTTTAGTGAAATCAAACGCGGTACAAGTGAGATACTGATTGAAGAAGAATTAAAAGAGCGTTTGCAAAGTGGTAGAAAATTGCGCGTAAAACTAGGGCTTGACCCAACAGCCGCTGACATTCATTTCGGACATACTGTTGTGTTAAATAAATTACGCCAATTTCAAGAACAAGGGCATGAGGTGCAATTTTTAATTGGAGATTTTACGGCGCTGATTGGTGATCCAACGGGAAAAAATGTAACACGCAAATCCCTATCCGTTGAGCAGATTGAAGAGAATGCTAAAACCTATCAAGCGCAGGCGTTTAAAATTTTAGATCCTGAAAAAACGCATGTGTTATTTAATTCAACTTGGATGCAAAAATTGGGCGCGGCGGGAATGTTGCGTTTAGCATCTCAATCAACGGTTGCGCGTATGTTAGAGCGCGATGATTTTGGCAAACGGTATAAGTCGGGGCAGCCGATTGCAATTCATGAATTTTTATATCCTTTACTGCAGGGCTATGATTCGGTGGAAATGCGCTCGGACGTAGAGCTCGGTGGTACTGATCAAAAATTCAATTTGCTCATGGGGCGCGAATTACAAAAAGAAGCGGGTCAAAAGCCACAATCACTTGTCATGCTGCCATTGCTGGAGGGCCTTGATGGCGTGCAAAAGATGTCGAAATCGCTAGGCAATTATATAGGGATTACCGATGCACCAGCTGATATGTTTGGCAAAATCATGTCTATTTCAGATGAGCTAATGTGGCGCTATTATGAATTATTAAGTTTTCGTTCGCTCATAGAGATTGAAACATTAAAAAAAGAAGCGCTCGGCGGGCGTAACCCACGTGACATTAAAATTGAGCTAGCATTGGAGTTGGTAGAGCGTTTTTATGATAAATCCACTGCGCAAGCAGCACAGCAGGATTTCATTTCACGGTTTCAAAAAAATCAGCTACCAACAGAGATAGAAGAAAAAAAACTTCAGGCTGTGCAAGGCAAGTTAGCGTTAACACAATTGCTTAAGCAAGCCAATTTAGTACCCAGCACATCTGATGCCATACGCATGATTAAACAAGGTGCGGTTAGGATTGATGGCGAACGTGTTTCTGATGTAAAGTTAGAAATCAGCGTGGGTGTTAAGCACATTTATCAAGTGGGGAAGCTTAAGTTTGCTAGTATAGAGTTAATTTAGATGTAATAGGATTTACATATCGGGCTTGAGGAAGAGCGTAAACAATTGAAAAAAATTTTTCCGTCACAGAAAGCGCGCCGTTGTGAGCGGGATTCATTAAATAGCCAATTGAATATTTCCGACTTGCTATTCGAATTGATGCAAGCGCAATCTCGATTATTAGACATTCAGTCTCTACTCATATCAGTTAAGGCGCCCGACATAGTAAACTCCTATGTTGAGTGGGCAAATAAAATTTTTGTATTGCATGCCAAATTATTAGATTGCTATGACGCTCTCTATGCGCAGTGTGGCAAAATAAGCCCTCCTAAAGTAATGATCCATATAGAGCGTATGAAAGTATTGCAAGCGCATCATGACGTGATAGAGAGTGTGATGCGCTCTCTCGATAAGGCCGATTGGGCGCTTTTAGTATTGCCGGCATCAAAAGACAGGGGGGGTGAGTATCTTGTGCAGGCGCAATCGATCCGCAATACTTGTACAACATCACACGTCACTGTTTCTTCTTCGATCTTCAGGCAGAAGAAAAAGAAATATGAGTTCCCACCGATGCATCTTCCGGCTGTTCAGTGCTGAATCTTACTTAAGTACCACTTCATCCTAATACATAGTATGTATTTGTGAGCATCTGTCGTTCGCACCTTTGGTGGTTTTGGGTTCATAAATACCCATGTAGGTGGGGAGTTTAGGCGATTTTTGAGCTATTTCGGGCGATATGAGTTGATATGTATTAACAATGATCACCCCCATTTAAAAAAAAGCATTTTTTTAAAATTTAGTGTTGACTTCAGTCTCAGGACAGGTAGAATGGCGTTCCTCTCTTGATGAGATTTGTTCTTTAAAAATATAACAATGCAGAAGCAGTTTATGTGAGTGTTGATGTAGATAATCTAGTTTATATAAGATTATCGATGCATACACAATCATAGATTGTGAGTGTGTCGAGCCTTTATTTTTTAGTAATTTTCGAAAAAAATTGCATAAAAGACAGTTTCAAACTAAAGAGTTTGATCCTGGCTCAGATTGAACGCTAGCGGCATGCCTAACACATGCAAGTCGAACGGCAGCACGGGGGGCTTGCTCCCTGGTGGCGAGTGGCGGACGGGTGAGTAACGCGTAGGAATCTGCCTAATAGTGGGGGACAACTCGAGGAAACTCGAGCTAATACCGCATAATCTCTAC
>CAZFAA010000079.1:0-7940 GCA_964516605.1 uncultured Coxiella sp.
CTTCCGTTGGTGTGCGGTAAATTGTCGCGCCGAGCGCCTCGAGCACCACTTGTTTTTCATGGCTCATTTTTTCCGGCATCGTGATCACCACGCGGTAACCTTTGACGGCACCGGCTAACGCCAAGCCAATTCCAGTATTGCCGGATGTCGGTTCAATTAACGTATCGCCTGGCTTAATGCGACCTGTGCGCTCTGCTTCCAACACCATGTTGTAACCAATGCGGTCTTTGATTGAGCCGCCCGGATTCATGAATTCGCATTTGGCATACAATTCGCACTGCAATGCAGCACCAAGGCGGTTGATGCGCACAGAGGGGGTTTTGCCGATGGTTTCAAGAATATTATTAAATAACATGTTTTCTTTCCTGCAATTAAAATCGTGTGAGATACCTATTACACCAAAGCGAGCGGTATGGTAGCGTATTTTGCATAAATTATACAGTGCAGGTGACGGTATTGCTAAGGAGATAATATTTGTACTATGCTGACTCGTCAATTATCTATAAGGAGATGAATATGGGACCTAAATCGATTAATGATGTTGTGAAAAAAGTGATTGATTCATTACCGGAAGGCGTTAAGAAGTTGCCGGAAGATATGAAGAAAAATGTGCAGGCTGCTGTTGTATCTGTGTTGGATAAATTGGATGTGGTCACGCGTGAAGAATTTGATGCACAGCGCAAAGTGCTCGAAAAAACACGTAAAAAATTGGAAAAACTTGAAGATGAGGTCAATAAACTGTTAGATAAAAAATAACATGACACTGGCTATCGTACACAGTCGCGCCATATCGGGATTGCACGCTTACCCTGTCACCATTGAGGTGCATGTTTCGCCGGGCTTTCCTGGTTTGGGTATGGTGGGGTTACCGGAAACAACAGTGAAAGAAAGCCGCCATCGTGTACGTTCTGCAATTTTAAATGCTGGATTTGATTACCCACCTCGACATATTATTGTTAATTTGGCACCAGCTGATCGGCCTAAAGAAGGCGCCAGTTTTGATTTACCGATTGCTATAGGTATTCTTGCAGCAACAGAACAGATTTCTTTGGATGTGCTATCAAAATACGAATTTTTCGGTGAGCTTGCATTATCGGGTGAGCTGAAAGCGGTACGCGGTATGTTACCTCTGGCGATTGCTGCAAAACAAGAGCGGCGTGCGTTGATGGTGCCCTTGGTGAGTGTTGACGAAGCTTTGTTGGTTGACGGCGTGACGGTGTTTGCTGCGGCGTCGCTTGAGCAAGTTGTTTTTCATTTAAATGGGACTAAAATCCTAGAGCCAATCGGTATGCATAATGTGCAGGCGCAACAACCGCAGTATGCATGTTTAAGCGATATTAAAGGCCAGTCTTTTGCCAAGCGTGCTTTAGAAATTGCGGCTGCAGGAGGGCATCACATGTTGATGAACGGGCCACCCGGATCAGGCAAAACCATGTTGGCCAACCGTTTGCCGGGTTTATTACCGCCGATGCCGCCAGAACACTGTATTGAAACGGCTTCATTGTATTCTGTTAGTACGCTTGGATTTGACAAACACAATTGGGGTAGGCGACCTTTTCGCTCGCCGCATCACACTGCTTCGCAAATTGCATTGGTCGGTGGCAGTAAAATACCTAAACCTGGGGAGGTGTCCTTAGCCCATCATGGTATTTTATTTTTAGATGAATTGCCTGAGTTTCCACGACACGTGTTGGAAGTGCTGCGTGAGCCATTGGAATCACAAGAAGTGTATATTGCGCGTGCGGCAGGCAGTGCACGTTTTCCTGCAGCATTTCAGTTGATTGCGGCAATGAACCCTTGTCCATGTGGTTATTATGGTGACGCAGAGAAAGCGTGTCGCTGCACACCCGAGCAAATTAACCGCTATCAATCGCGTTTATCGGGGCCTTTATTGGATCGCATTGATTTGCACGTGCAGGTTGATCGCGTGTCCACGAAAGAATTGTTACAGACGTCTACTGCTATGGCACAAACCAGTGAGCAAGTGCGTGAGCGTGTGATGCAGGCGTATGCTGTGCAGTGGCAGCGGATACAAAAATTGAATGCGCGGTTAACTGCAAAAGAAGTGCAACAGTATTGTGTGTTGGGCGAAGCAGAGCGTGAATTGGTTGAGTCAGCCATTGATGGGCTGAATTTGAGCGTACGATCGGTGCATCGCGTTTTGAAAGTGGCGCGTACTATTGCTGATTTCGATGCACAGGCACAGATTAGTGTAGAGCATTTAAGTGAGGCGCTGAGTTTTAGGATGAAGGATTAGGTGTTACTACGGGATGTAGTTAAATCGATAAACGGTAAACGAAAGGCGTCACGGCGTGACCTATTTGAATAATATATTTTCGCAGCTATTTTACTTTAAAAACTAAAAATCAAAACACGTTGCATAGCAACTCTGATCGTTTACCGCTTATTGTTCACCGATATTTAAAGCATCACGCAGTGATGCTATTCGCTTATCCATTGAATTTTACCTTGACTTTAGACGATGCTCCGTCACAATAGGCTGATTATCAGTTGCGTCTTGCAAAAATTCTGGAAAGAATGCATTAGTAATAAATGCGCTCGTAGCTCAGGTGAGCTCCGACCGAAAGTCCGGGGGACTTTCGCAGCGAAGCGAACGCCTGGCAAGGAAGGCAGGCCGTGTGAAATGAGCGGATGTGCACGAAGGAGCCATGGATGGCGACGTAAATAGGCTGATTATCAGTCGCGTCTTGCAAAAATTCTGGAAAGAATGCATTAGTAATAAATGCGCTCGTAGCTCAGTTGGATAGAGTATCGGTTTCCGAAACCGGGGGTCACAGGTTCAACTCCTGTCGAGCGCACCATTTTCTCAAAGGATTGTCCATGCTAAAACGTTATCAATTATCCCTTTTTATTTTTCGTCGTGATTTAAGATTGCCTGATAACACTGGGTTGTTGGAAGCGTTGCATGATTCTGAGCGGGTTGTTGTTTGTTTTATTTTTGACGACCAACAAGTTTGTCGACACGATTACTTTAGTGAACGCGCGTTTACGTTTATGTTACAGAGTTTAGAAGAATTGCGTCGACAGGTCGTGCAGCATGGTGGGCAATTGTATTTTTTCCAAGGCAAGCCTGCCGCTATTGTAGAGCGTTTGTTGACAGAGTTGCCTATTGAGGCGGTTTATTTAAATCGCGATTACACACCTTTTAGCCTGCAGCGTGATAGCGCATTAGAATATACAGCGCAACAGTATCAGCGTGATTTTTACGCTTTTGATGATGTATTGTTGCATGAGCCTGGTTCAGTTATGAAAAAAGACGGTACACCTTATACGGTGTATACACCATTTATGAAATGTGCGCGTGATATTCCGGTGTTGCCTATTCAGCGTAATGCGCATAAAAATTATTATGCTGCAGACATCGCATTTTCGAACCCACAATTACTCGATCAATATTTAACGCACTATTCTCAACCCCTCATTATTTCAGGTGGCCGTCAGCAAGCACAAAAGCAATTGCGGGTGATTGATGGACTTGCGGATTACGAAACGGTACGTGATTTGCCTGCAAAAAACGCTACCACACACTTATCAGCGCATAATAAATTTGGCACGATTTCTATACGCGAAGTATATGAGTACATCAAAAAGAAGCAGAGCATGGCGCACATGTTAATTCGCGAATTGTATTGGCGTGATTTTTTTACTCACATTGCTTATTTTTTCCCGCGTGTATTTCAAGGTGCCTTTCATGAACAGTACAAGGCGATCAAGTGGACGAATAATTCAGCACATTTTGCTGCGTGGTGTGAAGGGAAAACTGGGTTTCCAATCGTGGATGCGGGTATGCGTGAGCTGAATGCAACGGGTTATATGCATAACCGTGTGCGTATGATCACAGCCTCATTTTTGGTGAAAGATCTGCATATTGATTGGCGTTGGGGGGAGCGTTATTTTGCTCAACAATTAATTGATTATGACCCTGCTGTGAATAACGGTAATTGGCAATGGGCAGCCTCCACGGGTTGTGATGCACAGCCGTATTTTCGAATTTTTAATCCAACATTGCAGCAGAAAAAATACGATCCTGATGGGCTGTATTTAAAGAAATGGCTGCCTGAATTTTTTGAAGCAGACGGGTCTTATCCCGAGCCCCTAGTAGATCATAAAGTGGCAAGCCTGCAAGCAAAAGCATTATTCAAGCAAATATAAGCCCCACATATTATCTTGGATTCAATTTATAAGTATGATTCGTAGTTTAATTGCATCATTGCCTATTTGCGCCCACGTTGGCAGCGGATTGTGTGGGGCACTGTGCCTCTCATACTTTTCTGAGCTGAGCTTGTTTCAATAAATTTTCAGTATACACACGAAGCGCTTTTTTTTACGCACAAGATCCTTTAAGATGGATCCATTTTTACTGGATCCTATCGTGTTAAAGTTTCGTCAGATTTTCCCCTGCATTCTATTGATTTTACTATCTTTATGGTTATTTTTACCGGGATTAACACAAATTCCAGCGCTAGATCGCGATGAGTCACGTTTCGTACAGGCATCTAAGCAGATGTTAGAAACACAGGATTACCAACATATCCTATTTCAAGACACACCGCGGCATTTAAAGCCGCCTGGTATCTATTGGTTGCAGGCTGGGGCAACAAAATTATTTGCGCATGGTGCAGTAGATCAAGTGTGGTCGTACCGTATCCCCTCTGTTTTAGGTGCCGTGTTATCGGTTATTTTATTATTTTATTTTTTCAGTAGTGAAATTGGGCGTGAGCGCGCTTTTTTAGGGGCCTGCATTCTCTCTTCTGCGTTGTTGGTGATTCTGGAGTCGCACATGGCGACAACGGATGCTGTATTGTTAGCGTGCATGGTGTTGATGCAAGGCGGGTTATGGAAAGCTTATTCTACCTTTAAAACCAAAGCGCATGTGCCCTTGCAGTGGGCGGCTGTGTTTTGGATTGGCATGAGCGCAGGTGTTTTCATAAAAGGGACGTCACCACTGATTGGATTGTTGACGCTAGTGGGGCTGTGTATCACAGAGCGCTCTGTTAGGTTTTTAAAAGAAATTCGACCTGTAGCGGGATTGCTGTTTTTAATAGCCGTGTCACTGAGTTGGCTGATTCCATTTAGTCAGGCGGGGCACTCTAATTTTTTATGGGATATGTTGCGCAATGATGCGTTGCCGAAAGTGATGGGCAGTGCGCAAGGGCATGGTGCATGGCCGGGTTATTTTTTAGCGCTCTTACCGTTGATGTTTTGGCCCTGTTCTATCTTGTTGTTGCGTGGCTTCAGATTAGCCTGGCAAGAACGGCATAAAGTTTTTTATAGTTTTTTGTTTGCATGGATTATTCCAAGCTGGATTTTTATCGAATTAGTTCACACTAAATTGCCCGAATATGCATTGCCTATTTATCCTGCATTAGCATTAATGGTGGCTGGTTTGTCGGTACGTAAAATTAATTTAGTGGGAGCCTGGGCCCGGGTCGATTTAGTGTATCGTTTGGTGTGGTTGTCTTTGAGTGTGGTGTTTGCTTTTGCCTTTCCAACATTATCCTATTTATTATTGAAACGTTTGACTGTTTCATCGGTGATGATCTGTATGGGCATTTTGCTCCTAGGTATGACGTTGTTTAAATTGGTGAGTTTGCGTTTTTACCGTAGCTGTATCTTGATTGCTCTGGCGGGCAGTATCTTTATTTATGGGTTCTTATGCCAATTTTATTTGGAAGCATTGCAGCCTTTGTGGATGAGTCAGAAAATTCAAAATGCCTTGCAAGAGCAGGCCATTACATTAACGGCTGAAAATCCAATATATGTAACGGACTTTTTAGAGCCCAGTGTCGTCTTTTATCTGGGTACCCATAGCGTTCGATTGTCGACACTCAATGATATAGAAGGTATGAAGCGAGATCAAAAAATTACGTATGCACTTATGAATATCGAACATTTTGAGCAATTAAAGCAGTATGCTGGGCAGCATGATTACACTGTTAAGGCGGTATCCTTTATCCAGGGTTTTAACTACGAACGTGGCAAGTTACTTTATTTGGTGTTAGTAAAAAGACACTAATGGAGAGATTTATGACAAAACAACAAGGGCAGTGGCTATTGATTCTGAGCTTACTCAGTTTTGGGTTGATTGTAGCCGCGCATTATCTCGTTGACTTTTCTGTGGCGGAATACATCTATGCGACGTTCTCGAGTAATACGTCACTTATCCATTTTGCGCGTACATGGTCCTATTTGGGATTGGGTTGGCCATATTTGGTAGTGCTTGCCACCTTATTTTTATTTGCACGCTTTATTTTGAGTCATCAAAAGATGGCGGCTTACGCAGCATATTTGTGGTTGTGTGTGGCGATATCAGGTGCAGTGTGCGATGTCTTAAAAGAAATTTTTGGGCGACCACGTCCGATGTTGTATTTTGGGCATCATCTCAGTCATTTTATTTTTTTGGCGCACCGTCAATTTAACCTGAATGATTACACATCCTTTCCATCAGGGCACGCAACAACGGCGGCGTCTTTTGCTGTTGGAATCATGTTGTTATTTCCAAGATTGCGCAGTGTTGCAATTTTATTTGCAGTATCGATTATGGTGGCACGTGTTTTGTTATTAAAACATTATGTGGCGGATGTCATGGCAGGCTTGTACTTAGGTAGTGTTACGTCAGTGTTAGTATATTTTTACAAACCAGCATTCTTTTTTCAAATTAGGCCCACTCAATCTGAATCGCTCACGAATTAAGCCGGTGGAGCAGAAATAAAAAATGCTACAGGTATTGTGTCTTATTTTTTTTCTGTTATGATGTTCGCGCTATTTAATTTCAGCTTTAAGTTTATCTTAAGTTTCAGACTGATTACCGTATTAGGCCTCTAGTTAAGTAAAGCGTGAGCATTTGTTTTATTAATATTAAACAAATTCTTGCTGCTTTAACTTAAAGTAAAATAGAGGTGCTTGTTTTTTTATTGCTCAAATGATTACAAAAAAGAATCAACCCCATCGAATTTACTTTAAAAGTCTGTGGCTATAGTTTGTTTTCATTCTGTTTATTGTGATTCTCATAGCCATTATTTCTGGATTTTATTGACTAACCCCACTGATGATGTGCTGCATGCAGTAATCTAGAAGTTAAATACCCGATTTAGGAAATATTTAGGTTTTCGTGTAGCACTTAAGATCTCGAGTGTGTGGTTCATGGAAAGGTGCCGTACTGCGTAAACAGGGTGTGTGTCGAGCACAACATGTATTTTTTATTTTGAAATTTTTTAGTGTTTAGAATACATAGGCTGTAAGAGGCAAGAATATGATGGTGCTATAACGCAGCATAGTCTGAAAGATCTCTTATGAAAATGCAGATTACAAAATAAGTGATGCTGAGGAATAGTGCTAAATTCGCGCATTTTTAATTTTTAAGTTCCATGGTATACTCAAAAACTTTAATAAATATAGTTATGTACATTGATGAAGCCACTCTATCAAAATGCCAGGTATTTAATTAGCGCTGCAGAATTGAAGCAATTGCCGAAGGATACGGGTATTGAGGTAGCATTTATTGGTCGTTCGAATGCTGGCAAATCCAGCGCTTTGAATACGATTACAGGCATTAAAGGTTTAGCACGCACCAGCTCTACCCCCGGGCGTACGCAAATGATTAATTTATTTGAGTTGGATGAGAATCGGCGTTTGGTTGATTTACCAGGTTATGGTTATGCAAAAGCGCCACGTGTGCTACGCGATAAGTGGGCTGAAAATACTAATGAGTATTTAAAGACACGCCATTGT
Organism: uncultured Coxiella sp.; assembly: GCA_964516605.1. Taxonomy (GTDB): domain Bacteria; phylum Pseudomonadota; class Gammaproteobacteria; order Coxiellales; family Coxiellaceae. The sequence goes on from CAZFAA010000079.1 coordinate 7,753, forward strand.
CTTAAGGGCTTAGTCCTGATTATGGATATTCGCCACCCACTGAAAGATTCAGATCAACATTTGATTGCGTGGACATTAGCATGTGATTTGCCTGTGCATGTGTTGCTGACGAAAGCGGATAAATTAAAATCTGGCGCACAAAAGCGTACGTTGCATGAAGTTCAGGAATTTTTAAGTCAGTATGGGGA
>CAZFAA010000080.1:0-7711 GCA_964516605.1 uncultured Coxiella sp.
CCAATTTCACCACTTCGGCAAAAATTCAGCCATAGCACGCTATGGCTTGCTCTTTCCATTATCTGGTACAGAGGGAAATACAAACTGTTGTTGTTTTGCAGCGGCTTTATCCGCAGCGGGGACTGTTATACTAGCAGGTGCTTGCGCATTATTCTGTAACACCACCGCACTGTGCCCCACGAGATAACTCATGGTAAGACTCGTTGCAAAAAATAAAGCAGCCAATAAGGCTGTTACCTTCATTAAGAAAGGCAGAGCACCTTGACTGCCAAACATCGTATTAGATGAACCACTACCAAAAGCCGCACCAACGTCGGCACCTTTACCATGTTGTACTAGCACTAAGCCAATTAACATAACAGCAACGATCACATGAATAACAATAATTATTTGTTCCATTGTTTACCTATCTCAATAAACTGATCCGCATTCAGCGAAGCACCACCCACTAAAACACCATCTATGTTGGGCATACAAGACAAACTGGCCGCATTATCCGACTTAACGCTGCCGCCGTACACAATACGTAACTGCTCACCTAATCCTGGTGTCGCGCTGTTGCAACACAAACGAATCGCAGCGTGCACTTCTTCGGCTTGTTCTGGTGTAGCAACATTGCCCGTACCAATTGCCCACACAGGCTCATAAGCAATCACCATAGACTCCAATGAAGGCAGATTATCTTTTAATCTTAAGACATGTGCAAGTTGTTCTTGCACAATATCCAATGTTTTACCAGCATGGCGTTCATCTGCTGTTTCGCCTACACACAACACGGGAATCAGGCCGCCACTCAATGCAGCCTGCACTTTAAGTGCGACCATCTCACTGGATTCACCCAGAATATGCCGACGTTCTGAATGCCCCAAAATAACATAACGGCAACCCAGATCACGTAACATCGATACTGAAATTTCACCTGTTAACGCACCATCTGGTTTATTGGATACATTCTGAGCACCAAAAGCAATGTGTGTTTTATTTAAAATAGAACGGCATATACCTAGATAAACAAACGGTGGAAATACTGCAAACTCAACATTTCTAACAGAAGCATACTGTACTTTAATTTCTTCTAGCAACTCATGCACACGCGTAACCGTGCCGTGCATTTTCCAATTACCTGCAATGAAAGGTGTACGCATCACATTCTATCCTTATATTTGTAGGGCGCTCATTCTACCTGGATGCACAAGAATAGGGAATACGCCAAAAAGTACTTCAATTTCATATCCAATCTCAATAAATTGGCATCACTTAAATTAACAAGAATCTTAATAATGAAATGACCACAAAACACTATGACAGTCTATTTATTTGCTTGAGCAAAGATGCCACAACCTGAAGAGTCATCATAAACCCACTTAGAAAACCTGCACTCTTAAGACTGATGCAATGCATCATAGTCAACAAGATTCTTGCGAATAACTCGGATAAAAAATTGATCGAATATTAGTGAATATAAATAATAGATGAAACACGCAGTGCAGTATTTCGTTATGATACTCAGATAAGGACACTTCTCAAAATACGAATAGCATTTTGATAGCTCGAGTAGAAGCAAGATCAGCAATAACAGGAAACCACTTGCCATTCACTTTGTAGTGCGCGCCTCCCATGGCGAGCAGCATAAAAAAAGGCCGCTGCTTTTCCCTCGCAACGGCCTTACTTAATATGGGGTCTGTTCTGGGCATCCTTGCCCTATAGAGCGTCCTTACTGAACAGACCTTAGACTACCTACACCCGAAGTTCCAGTGCGGAACTTAAGGTTTTATTGACCGCGATAACTCTGGACTTCCTTGTCCCGGCTGTCTCTCCCTACAGCCCAACATTCCTGTTGTATGTGCTATCTGCATTCAATTTCCCCCGAAGGGAATATCAAGATAACATACCCATAGTTCTCAGCAAGCTAATAAGTTAGCTTTTCCACCTATAGGATGAGCAGACTAAATGACAATGGTCAATATTTTTTTAAAAATCATAAGGTTATCTTATTAACGATAAAATATTACCTTAAAAAAGCATCTCTAGCTGTATAAGTATAGGGCATATATCTCACAAAGGAATAGGATATATTCTCAAGAGGTCAGGCTTAAGTGAGACGTAGGTTTGTAAAGTTGAAAGGACCAGACAAAACAGTTTTGCAATAGTACACACAAAAAAATTGAATGTGAAGCACAAATATATAAAAACTTTAAAAAACGCGGGATTATTTTTAAATAACTCAAAATATGCCTAAAAATAAGTACTTTTGATCATATTTAGAACCAAAAATAGTTACTGAGCAGCGCATCGTATTTAAAAAACGCATTGTTATGCTTCATGAATATAAGCAAAAAAGACTATAAATATAGGACAAAATGAAGCTAACATTTTTTTGCCAGCTCTATGTTGTACTTTAACTTTAATCCACTACCTGTAGCTAAAAAATAAATTTAGAACACTACTAATAGTCTTCAGGGGATAAAGTTACGCAGTCTACCTACATTTTTTTAACAAAATAGTCGTGTACAAAACTTTTCACTAATAATTCGGGATGAAATGATGCGCATAATACATTCTCTTGTTGTACTAATACAGGAACACCATTACATGTAGCTAATACATTGACACAATTACCAATGGATGTGATTTTTGGTGCGCGAATGAAAACCATTTCACACGTATCAAAACCAAAAACAGTTGCATTACATTCACCTGTTGCAACATGGCTATCTAACTGCCTGCCGTAGGCATTACGTGACACACTAATATCTATTAATTTTAAGGATTCTTGCTGCGGGATAACATGCTTGGCAAAAACAATCATCCCAGCACACGTACCAAATAATTTTTTACCCGCATGCTTAAAATCACAAATAGCATCTTGCCAATTAAGTGGTGTCATTAATGTTAATAAAGCTGTCGATTCGCCGCCTGGAACAATCAAACCATCTAAATTATGCAATTCAGATGGTTTATAAATAAGCGGGGCTTCAACAGAAAAAGAACGTAACGCTTGTTGGTGCAACGCATAATTACCTTGTAACGCCAATACCCCAATGCGCTGCATGATCACGAACCTCTGTGTGCTAACAATTCTTCTGGGGGTAATGTACTAATATTAATTCCAACCATAGGCTCACCCAAATTTTCAGAAAGCTCTGCAAGCAATACTGCATCTTCAAAATGTGTTGTCGCTTGAACAATAGCATGTGCACGTTTTGCAGGATCACCTGATTTAAAAATACCGGACCCCACAAACACAGCCTCTGCACCGAGATGACGCATTAACGCTGCATCAGCCGGTGTTGCAATACCACCTGCAGCAAAATTAGGCACAGGTAATTTACCATGCTGCGCAACCCAATCCACCAATTCAAACGGTGCCTGCAATTCTTTTGCAGCAACCATCAACTCATCACGGCGTAATGTGGTGAGACGACGCATCTCACTTTGTATCGTGCGCATATGACGCACGGCTTCTACAACATTACCTGTTCCCGCCTCACCCTTAGTACGAATCATCGCAGCACCCTCACCAATACGGCGCAAGGCCTCACCCAAATTACGACAACCACACACAAAAGGTACTTTGAAACTCAGTTTGTCAATGTGGTTGTGTTCATCTGCAGGAGTCAGCACTTCACTTTCATCAACGTAATCCACACCCAATGCTTCCAAAATTTGCGCTTCCACAAAGTGGCCTATACGTACCTTAGCCATCACTGGAATCGAAACCGCTGCCATAATATCCTTAATCATCTGTGGATCACTCATACGTGATACACCACCTTCACGGCGAATATCAGCTGGAACACGCTCAAGTGCCATCACAGCAACAGCTCCGGCTTTTTCAGCAATAACAGCCTGCTCTGCATTCACAACATCCATAATCACACCGCCTTTTAACATCTCGGCAAGACCCGTTTTCAAATTTAATAAAGACATACTATGCACTCCAACTACTCACTAATTTTTTATCTTTAATGCTAACCTTGGCTGACCTTAAAAGCTGCTGTACATAGATTTGAAATTCATTCATTCCACGTATCGCTGCAAGGTTACTCTGTAATGTTTGCTTTTGTTTTGGTGTGGCATCAGCCCAGTTAGCTTCATGACTTGCGATAACCTTAATCAGCGCATAGCCATTATCCAATTCAACAGCTTTATACTGACCAATGGGCGTTGCAAATGCCGCCGCTACTATTTGTTTATTCGGCACTGAACTTGTACGCATAACATGCAAATAAGTCTGCCAATGCAAAGCCTTTGCTTTTTGATCTTTTCCTAACTTAGTTTGCAACAAATAAGCTTGTAATCCCACTTCACGCAATGCCATTTGTTTTTTGAGTGTCGCTACAATCTGCGCTTTAACAAGCCCCAAAGACTTATGTTGTAGTGGTATGGATTTAACAACACGCAATACCATCACACCACCATTGCTTAACGAAATAGGATTGCTATTATTACCACCCTCCAATACACTTTGACTGAAAGCCGCTTCTAAAACGGGTCGCTCAGAGAAAATACCTGTTTTTTCTCCTTGCTGAGTCAGCACCGGACTGACCTGCAGCGGCAATCCAGTTTGTTTTGAGGCACTATCTAAACTTGTAGGATTAGTGAATGCAATCGATGACAGCTGCTCGCTTTTAACAGATGCCTGCTGATCTACTTGCTGCTCAAGCAACATCGCTTTAATTTGTGCTTTGACTACAGCAAATGCACGTGTTTGCTGAGGTTGATGTTTTAAGACTTCAAAAACAGTAAAGCCACCTGGGGTCGGTAAGGGCTTAGATACTTGCCCAACATGCAAGCCATTGAGCACATCTACTAAGGCTGGCGCGATATCGGCTGCACTCATCGTTTGTGTGACAGACTGCCAACCTGGGCGTTGGTCATGCATCAATGCCGTTAATTTTTTACCTGATTTCAACTGCGTTAAGATATGGTCTACATCAGACTGTGTGGGCACAGTAATACGCGCAATACTCCAACTGGCTGGAACGACAAAATTACCTTTGTGTGCTTGATAATACTCTGCAACTTGCGCATCACTGACATGCACCTGTTTTAACAATGCATCACGCGATAGTAAAATATATTGCACCTGCACTTTTGCTGGAATCGAAAACAGCGCCTTGTTAGCAGTATAGTAATCTTGAACCTGCTGTTCAGTGACCTGCACTTTTTGCTCAAGCGCTGCAATAGGTAATACAGCAACGCTAAAATCACGATGCTGCTGCCACAAACCATATAATGTATGCATTTCATTTGGCAATGCAAAGGCGCTACCGCGCATGCCATTAACCAGCTGCTGCAATAAAGCATCATCACGAAATGCGGCATAAAATGCGTCAGGAGAACTATAACCCAAATTGTACAAAGCATTCTGCAAGATTTGAGGCGAAAATACACCATTCACCTGGAATTGCGGCAACTGCTGTATGTAGCCCTGAATCTGATTCAAGTCGATACTAAATCCAAGATGATGCGCCGCCTGTAGCACAATCGTCTGATTGATCATCTGATTCAACGTCATCTCTTTTAAGGACGTCATTTCGTCTTCAGTCAACCCGCGCCCCACTGCTTTTTCTTGTTGGCGCTGCACGAGCTGATAACGCTGCATAAAGGCACTTTGTGTGATTTTCTGGTGATTGACCACAGCAATTGCCATCGTTGGCCCTTGATCCCGCTCTATATAGTATTCCAATCCCCATGATACAAACGCAACAGCAATGACAGCAATCACAATGCCTGCAAACCATCCGCGAATATGCTCACCAAATTTTTGTAACATAAGGAACTTCCTTTTTTTCCAGCCGAAAAGAACGGCCAATATTATATGGTTAAAGATAGAGGATCAAGGCAATTCAGGGTATTTAGCACAGAAGATTGGTTGTGTTCTGCTCTAAGTCAAAGAGAAGCACAAATTTCTAAAAATGGCGGAGCGGACGGGATTTGAACCCGCGACCTCCGGCGTGACAGGCCGGCATTCTAACCAACTGAACTACCGCTCCGCGAATAGTGATGGTGGGTGCTGTAGGGATCGAACCTACGACCCTCGCCTTGTAAGGGCGATGCTCTCCCAGCTGAGCTAAGCACCCGATGTTTTTAACCTTTATCTTGTACAGATTCTTTTAGAGCTTTTCCAGCTTTAAACTTAGCTACTCTAGCAGCCTTAATATTAATAACCTGACCAGTTTGTGGGTTACGTCCTTGACGTGCAGAACGAACCGTTGTTGAAAAAGAACCGAAACCAGGCAACACGACCTGATCACCTTGTTTTAAAACATCAGTAATCGTTTGTGTAAAAACCTCTAAAACCTTACCCGCTGAAACTTTGGTTATACCAGCGCCATCAGCAATAGCATCGATCAACTCAGTCTTATTCATCTTATCCCCTCTTTGTAGTTAGTCTTCCTTTTCAGGTATTACTTAATATTAAGCTTTACCCACTTTTCACTTAGCACCACAGCAAGTTAACTATAGCCACAATGCGGTGTACAGTAAACTTGAATTAATTAAATCAGATCTAATCAATCCCGTCAAACTATATGTTGATAACTTTCACTCTATTCAGAGAAAACTACAAACTCATCAAAGCACGGACGGAAATATACGCCTATTTTTATCGTATGTAAATCATTTTTTTAATTATTTTGTATTTTTTTTCGGGCTTTTATCTTTTTTAATCGTTTTTTGCTTTTGTAGAGCAAGTTTTAACACTTCTTCTATATTATCTACCAGATGAATACTCAACTTACTTAAAATATTTTTAGGTATTTCTTCTAAGTCTTTCTCATTTTCGCGAGGAATTATCACTTGTTTAATCCCACCACGATGCGCTGCCAAAAGCTTTTCTTTCAGACCGCCAATAGGTAATACTTGACCACGCAAAGTTATTTCACCAGTCATAGCTAAGTCAGCACGTACAGGCCTCTGCGTTACCACTGAAGACAATGCTGTACACATTCCGATACCAGCACTTGGACCATCTTTGGGGGTTGCCCCTTCAGGAACATGAACATGTATATCGTTCTTGTCAAAATAATCAGCGTCAATCCCAAAGTCTTTTATATGCCCTCTAACTACAGTTAAAGCAGCTTGGATAGACTCTTGCATAACTTCGCCTAATTGACCAGTTTGTATCAACTTACCCTTTCCTGCTACTGCTGAAGCTTCTATAGTTAAAAGTTCACCACCAACACTAGTCCAAGCCAGGCCAGTTACTTGACCAACTCTGTCTTCTGTTTCAGCTAAACCATATCTAAATTTCTTAACTCCTAAAAATTTACTAATATTTTTAGCAGTTACATTAACTTTAGTTATTTTTTTACTGGTTAATATATCTTTAACAACTTTTCGACATACACTCGCAATATCACGCTCTAAATTTCTAACTCCAGCCTCACGAGTATAGTAACGAATGATTTCATGCACTGCGGCATCAACAATCGAAATTTCTTCGGTTTTCAAGCCGTTTAATTCGATTTGTTTTGGAATCAAGTAATTCTTAGCAATATTAACTTTCTCATCCTCTGTATACCCTGCGAGTCTAATCACCTCCATTCTATCTAATAATGGAGCAGGTATTTCAAGAGAATTTGCAGTGGCAATAAACATGACTTCGCTCAAATCATAATCTACTTCCAAATAATGATCGCTAAAAGTATGATTTTGTTCTGGATCCAATACTTCTAATAATGCCGATGCTGGATCACCACGAAAA
>CAZFAA010000081.1:0-7549 GCA_964516605.1 uncultured Coxiella sp.
GAAAAAATTACTTTTACATCTTAAGAACAGTCGTGGTGATGACGACGCGAATAAAAAAGGTAAAAAAATTACGTTAACGCGTAAGAGCGTCAGTACCGTCAAACAAGGTAATAAAAAAGTTGATGTGATTGTGCGTGCAAAACGCACGTATACTAAACCACAACTTACCAAAGAAGAGCCCCCCGTCGTTGAAGAACCAATTGAACCAATTGAATCAATTGCATTGCTTGATGCAGCAGAAGCCGTAGATATCGTGAGTGTTGTGCAAGAATCCGCCGCCATAGATCCGCAAGCAGCAGTTGTAGAGGTGATGCCTGATGATGCTGAGTTAGTTGTGCCATCGATCGTTCAAGAAGAAGCAGTCGTTGATGCAAAACGCAAGCATGGCAAGGAAAAACCCAGTGCGGACGACGATGGAAAATACAGACGTAGTGGTGATTCTAAGGGCGGTTATCGCAATAAGCGTATTGGGCGTGAAGAATTACACATTAAAGAACAAGGCTCTTACAAGCGCAAAAAACGTAAGCATCATGATACGGCTCAGTCAACAACGTTTGAACACGGTTTTGCTAAACCTGTAGAGCCTGTTGTATATGAAGTATCGATTCCTGAATCGATTACGGTTGCAGATTTGGCGCAGAAGATGTCTATTAAAGCGGCTGAAGTCATTAAGGTTATGATGAGCATGGGGGCGATGGTTACCATCAATCAAATGCTGGATCAAGATACAGCAGTGTTGGTTGTGCAAGAGATGGGGCACACTCCAAAAACTCGCTCTGAAAATGCGATTGAAGATGCTTTAATTGAAGAATTATACAGTGATATTGCGGTTGAGCCGCGTGCCCCAGTTGTCACGATTATGGGACATGTGGATCACGGAAAAACATCATTGCTTGATTATATCCGTCGCACGAAAGTTACCAGTACTGAAGCGGGCGGTATTACACAGCACATAGGCGCTTATCATGTTGAAACAGAAAAGGGCATGATTACCTTTTTGGATACGCCAGGTCATGAAGCATTTACAGCAATGCGTGCTCGCGGTGCTAAATGTACTGATATTGTGGTGTTGGTAGTTGCAGCGGATGACGGCGTGATGCCGCAGACGGTTGAAGCCATTCAGCATGCGCGTGCAGCGAATGTGCCGATTATTGTAGCTGTGAATAAAATGGATAAATACGATGCTGATCCTGAGCGTATTAAAAATGAATTAGCACAGCGTGATGTTATCCCTGATGATTGGGGTGGTAATGTAATGTTCCAGCCTATTTCAGCGAAAACAGGTGATGGTGTGGATGCATTACTTGATGCCATTTTATTGCAAGCAGAAGTATTAGAATTAACAGCACGTGCTAGCGGTCCTGCACAGGGTGTGGTGATTGAATCACGTTTGGATAAAGGTCGTGGTCCTGTGTCGTCTGTATTAGTGACAGCAGGCGAGCTTAAGAAAGGCGATATCGTTTTAGCGGGTCGTGAATTTGGTCGTGTGCGTGCGATGATTGGTGACGACGGTAAGCGACATCTGACAGCGGGTCCGTCTATTCCTGTGGAAATTTTAGGTCTGTCGGGTACGCCTGTATCAGGTGATGATGTGGTGGTGGTTGCCGATGAGAAACGCGCGCGTGAAATCGCTATGTTTCGTCAGGGTAAATATCGCGATGTCCGCTTGGCGAAGCAACAGAGTGCGCGTCTTGAAAACTTATTTGATCAGATGAAAAAAGGTGTACAGCATTCTTTAAATATTGTATTGAAAGCCGATGTTCAAGGTTCTTTAGGAGCGATTACAGATTCCTTATTGAAGCTGACTAACAGTGAAGTCAAAGTCAATATTGTGGCCAGTGGCGTGGGCGGTATTACCGAGTCCGACATTAACTTGGCGATTGCATCAACGGCGATTGTGATTGGTTTTAATGTGCGTGCCGATGTGGCAGCGCGTAAGCTGGTTGAACAAGAGAATGTGGATTTGCATTATTACAGCATTATCTACAATCTGTTGGATCAGGTGAAGGCCGCTATGACAGGTCTGTTGTCGCCTGAGTATGAAGATAAAATTGTGGGTCTAGCCCAAGTGCGTAATGTCTTTAGGTCATCGAAGTTTGGTGCGATTGCAGGGTGTATGGTCATTGATGGAACCGTGAAACGCAATTTACCGATACGTGTCTTGCGCAGTAATGTGGTAATTTTTGAAGGGGTATTAGAATCGCTCAAGCGTTTTAAAGATGATGTGGCTGAAGTACGCAATGGTATGGAATGTGGTATTGGCGTGAAGAATTATAATGACATCCAAGAAGGCGATCAAATCGAATGTTATGAGAAGGTCGAGGTCAAGCGCACATTATGACAAGTCACAAACCCCCATCAAAGCGTTCCCGTCAGGTGGGTGATTTGATTCATCGTGAGTTGGCGATGATTTTACAACGTGAAACCAACGATTTGCGTCTGCATAAAATATCAATTACGGAAGTTGATGCCGCACCAGATTTACGCGCTGTTCGAGTTTTTTATACGCTACTCGACGAATCTGACTTAGAGGACACGCAGAAAGCGTTAACTAAAGGTGCTGGATTTTTACGACAAGTATTGGCTGAAAAAGTCGATTTACGTCGCGTGCCCAAATTAGAATTTGTATACGATAAGAATTTGCAAAATGCCAATAAGTTAGCCAGTATTCTTTATAAAATTGATGTGCCAGATTCTGACTCTGATAAATAACGACGATTCTTAAAGGTTTGTCATCATGTCTACTCCTAAAAACAGCCAGCGCCGTAAAGTGAACGGTATTCTGCTGCTTGATAAACCCATTGGTAAAACATCGAATGCTATTTTGCAGCAGGTAAAGCATGCGTATTGTGCCGCAAAAGCAGGGCATACAGGCAGTTTGGACCCGTTGGCCAGTGGTATGTTACCGATTTGTTTTGGCGAGGCGACGAAGTATTCTCAATATCTGCTGGATGCCGATAAAACCTATTGTGTTGCAGCAAAACTGGGTGTGCGCACAACGACATCAGATTTAGAAGGTGAGGTTGTTTCGACTAAAGCTGTGCCATCATTCACTTTGACAGAATTAGATCGTGCGTTAGATCAGTTTCGTGGTGAGATTATGCAACGGCCTTCTTTGTATTCTGCGCTCAAATACGAGGGCAAGCCGCTGTATTATTATGCGCGTAAGGGTATCGATGTACCGCGTAAAGAACGCATGATTACGGTGTATCATTTGCATGTGCTCGATTATCAAGATGAGACGATCCGATTCACCATTCGCTGTAGTAAAGGCACCTATGTGCGTACTATTGCAGATGACTTAGGTGAGGTGCTGGGGTGTGGTGCGCATGTGATTGGTTTGCGGCGTATTCAAGTGGGGGATTTTTTGGAATCCGATATGGTCACTCTGGACCACATCGAACAACTCAACGTGGCGCAAGCGTTGCAAGACATGGATAATTTGCTGTTGCCGTTGGATACAGCCGTTGCGTGTTGGCCGAGTGTTTTTTTAAATGACGATCTGGTTTTTTATATCAAGCAAGGTAGCCCCGTCTTAGTACCGCAGATTCCTGCAGCACGCTGGTTGCGTTTACACACCAAGGCTGGAGATTTTATTGGCATTGGTGAATTACTTGATGATGGGCGTGTGGCGCCACGACGCTTGATCGCTGTTTAATCGCCCTGCACACACTTGCTGTGTTGTGTGAGATATTTTTTAGTACTCATAATTTATTTTCGATGCGTGTGAGGATGATATTCCTATTATATTTTCTGTTACTAATCCTGATTCATCTGAAAAAGAAGCGCTATGCCTTGAAAATTTTTCTCAGCTGGATGTTGCAAAATGTGCGAAAATTCAAAGCCTCGCAATGCATGTTGGCGATGAGCTAGATGATGAGGCATCAGTTGTATTGAAAGAAAACGCAGGAAGTTTGATTGCCACAGAGCTGCAATCTTTTTTAAAAAAAGCAATTACCTTGTCTTCGCTCACATTACGTGGAGCCAATCTTCAATACATCAGTGCTGATCATTTACAGGTTATGGCATTGAACCTGCCGGCTTCGGTTAAAACCTATTCTTTAGTGGTTTCACAAACAGCTTTAGCTGATCCAGCAGAGGAATTTCAGCGGCCATTAGCTTGGGTGGCTGAAGTGAGGGAGATCCAAAATTTTGAAACTGAAGAAGAGGGTAGCAATTTTTATGGTCTAGTGTTAAGTAAGAGATCAATGGAATCTTTTAAATTTTCAAAACCAACCTATGTTTTTTCTCGAGAAAATCCTCAGCAAATTATCTTTATTCAACCAGGAAAAGAGAATAGAGAAATTACTGTTAAGGAACCAAATAAAAAATTTATAGATGGCTTAGTTCATAATGGGTTTACCGATACGCTTCAATTCTTAAGTAAAGCTGAGGTAGGGAAGGTCATGAAAATGACGTGCACTGGGGCCGATGTGAGGCTAGCTTCACCCGTCACACGTCAAATAGCACAATGTGTGCGAGTAGGGGCGTATGACACGGTGCAACGGATACCTGAATTTTCAGAGGAACCAGAGACAGCTTATTTGCAAAAAAACCAGCTTGCTGTATTCATTGAAGCGGGTGCTTTGCTGCCACAAGAAGTTTTTGAGCGACTACCTGCTTCGGCTAAAGCGCGTCTTAAAAAAATTCGAGTTTCAGCGAACAGTGAGGCAGCAGCTGCTCAAGAAGTTTATTTAGTCAAAGAAGCCCTGTTGCATGGCAAACACAGTATGGGCTTAGCTTTACCATTAATATGGCTTAAAAAGTCTTTCCCTGCAGTCTCTCAGCAACAAGCAGCGCAAAATTTCCGCTCATTGACTCAAGCACTCAAAATAAAAAAATTAACTGATGCATTGAGTTCGCAAACAGGCCAAGCAATCGGTCCAATGCCTCTAGGTATTCCGCGCACAGGTGGTGAGACGCGCTTGCAGACGTTAATCTCAACGTCTGGATTATTAGGATCTGCTCCTCTATCGTTAACAAATAAAAACTTACAGCTATTAAATTCATTATTTTGTTCAAGGCACCCCCTTGAGGCATATGAAAAAGCAGATGGGCAAAGTGCGACGTTCTTGAATAAGGGTCTGGGGCAAGGAATCCAGATGTTTACTCATACGCAGCAGGTAGTGGGTGGTGTGTATCAAAAGGTATGCGATGCTTATGGGTTAGCGGCGCGTTTGCCGGTTGGTTGTGTATTACAAGGTGAGTGTATCGGGCCGGATATGAATGGTAATTTATATAAACTTGCTGAGCATCAATTGGTCGTGTTTAGAGCTTATAGGGTTGCTAATTTTTTAGTGTTTGAGAACTTTGAGTCACGTGATGTAGATATGCTTAAAGGATTGATTGCACAGGAGTCCGTTGCAGAATATTCTATCCCTCAAAATTTAAAAGCTCAGATTGCTTCATTGAGTTACCCTGCTTCACAAGAGGCGTTGTTTACCCCGGATCAATTTTATTTGATTCAACAATTCTTAATAAAATTAGGTCACGAAGCGCTTGCAGAGAAGCTCAGCGAGCGTATTGTCGATTCTATGCAAAATATAGAGCCCAATTGGAAAAGGCCGGATGCCTGTTCATCAGCGGAATTAGATTTATTGTTAGCATACTGTAACAGCAAATTACTTGACAGAGAATGTAGGCCATTAGAACGAGTGCCATTGATTGCATTACCTGCATTCACTTGTGAAAAGCCAGAGGAGATTCCTGCAGTTGCTGAGAAAATTTATGCAGCAGTCAATAGTGGTGCAAGTCAATTTGGTGCAGAGATTCGAGAAGGTGTTGTTTTGTGTTCTGATGCTTTTTCTTGTAAATGCATCAGTAGCGCATATGATATAAAAAAAGAAATGCAGGCGCAGCAAAAGCAAGGTGCTCAGCGCGTGAGAAAAGGCGCTCGTACATCTGCTGCTGTAGGTAGCGCTGCAGCAGATTGTGCTGACACACATTATGGCCGAGGTTCTTCAGCTTTATATGCAATGCCAGCCTCTAACGGAGATGGGACTGCTCCTCCTTCAGATCAGTTGCCAGCTCCGACACAGTGATCGATTCGATTGTTAAATATCCCTAAGCCTACTCAATACCCGGGTATTAGTAGACATACGGCAGCTGCTTGACGTATTACTACAGTTAAGGTGAAGTGTTAGGGAGACCAGTGCGGTTTGTATCTTCTTCTCTGCTGCTTGTTATTGGCAAGCTCGACATTGTAAGGATATCAGCAGGGTCCATATCAGCAAGAGCAGTCCGAAGACGCTCAGCAAATAGGTCTGATGAGTGTGTGTTAGTTGGTCGCGACTGCGGTTGAGTTTGTGCTGGTTGTGTATTGTGGATGGCCTGTTGTGTTGCTTCGTTTAGTATTTTTTGTTTTCCTTGTTCTGCCTCTCTTAAAATTTCCTGGGCTTGTTCTTTTGCAGCGTGTATTATCTGCTCGCTAGCGGTTGTTGCTTGTTGCTGGGCAATTTTTACTAGTTGTTCGTGGCCTTCTTGTATTGTGCGTAATAAATTTTTAATTTGCTCTTCTGCTGTTGGTTCTGTAGGAGCAATAGTCTCGGTTTGTGTTGCGGTAGTGGCAGTTAAAAATGCAGTTTGTGTTGCGGTAGTGGCAGTTGAAAATACAGTTTGTGTTTCGGTAGTGGTAGTTGAAAATGCAGTTTGTGTTGCGGTAGTGGTAGTTGAAGATGCAGTTTGTGTTTCGGTAGTGGTAGTTTCTATTTCTAAGTTTGCATCCACGGGCGGATCAATCGATGGTGTAGGGGGCGCGTTTTGTTCTGTATCTTCTTCATCATCATGTGTATCAGGATCTGTATCCATTTTATCATCTGTAACAAAACGTTCTAGATTTTCTTTAAGCGTATCCCAGACTTCATGGCCAGACCAGACTTCGTCTTGGCTGCATTCCTTGAGAGCTTTGATTATTTTTTGAAACACAGGAGGTGCTTTTTTTAGAGAAGCGTGTCTCAACATACCATCTAATAAAGGTATTAACGAGGGGCGTTTAGCGTTTGTAGCAGTTTGCATTGTACTGACTTCATTTAACAAAGTGGATAACTCTTCTTCATTGAAAAAGTCAATGAGCTGAATAAAAAAGGCGAGTATTGCGTCATCGTACTTATGAATTTCTTCTGATGTAGTTTTGCTATAACGTTTAACCCAGATATACCATGTTTTGAAGTCATACACAGTGAAGCTGGCCTTTTTAAAGCCTTCGATTAGTGCTTTGTGATAAGGAGATTGGCTGAGTGTTTCGATAATAAGCACTACTTTTTTGCCATCACCTTTTCTATAACTGGTGCACAGCACATGATGATTTTCAGCGGGTATGCACTCCGACAAATCCGTTACACTTGCTGGGCCTACAACACTGTACCTACGCGTGTTTACTGAAGTGGCGGCAGTCTTATTCCCCAAGTTCTCCAAGCTTTTTTTTATGGTATTAATATAACTAGGCAGGGCATCGGTCATCCCCGCAGACCTTGTTGGGCGTCTTACAGAGTAATAATTTGTAAAATCGCTTGTGCGTCTGCGTTTGGTATCGGGTTCGTCTTCGTCTTCG
>CAZFAA010000082.1:0-7384 GCA_964516605.1 uncultured Coxiella sp.
GTTAATATAGAACCAAAACTTAAGCCACCAATCAACACCAGGCCAATTTGACGCAGTGCTTCATGGCCTTGACCACTGGCGAGCGCTAAGGGTATTGAACCAAACACCATGGCGCCGGTGGTCATTAAGATAGGGCGTAACCGAATTTTAGCGGCTTCCAATACGGCTTTAGGTATATCATACCGTTCTGTTTTTTGTAGATAGTTAGCAAAATTGACAATCAAAATACCATGCTTACTAATTAAACCAATCAACATAACCAAGCCTATTTTCGTATAAATATTTAAGGTAAATCCAGCTGCGTAAATAGCAAATAACGCACCGAGCGTGGACAATGGCACGCTGATCATCACAATCAATGGATCGATAAAACTGTCAAATTTAACGGTTAACAATAAATAAATCGCCAGCAATGCTGATACAAAAATCATCACTTCTTCGCCTGACTCTTGCACAAACTCACGCGTTGTACCAGCAAAATCATACTGCATATTATTAGGTAATACGGTATTGGCTAAATTTTTTAAATACGCAACAGCCTGGCTTTGACTGTAACCTTGCGCTAACTGAGCTGAAATGGTATCAGAGCGCAATTGCTGAAATTGATTTAAACTTGCCGGCACCGTCACTTCATTAAATGTGACGAGATTGGATAAAGGTACTAATGCACCTGAATCAGAACGGACACTCATCAGATTCAAATTTTGCGGTAATTGATTAAAATTCGGCAATACTTTTGGAATAATAGGGTAACTCCATCCATTCATATCATACCAACCGATGGTGGGCTCTCCTAACAATAAACCGAGCGTATTAGTCAGCGACAGTATAGGAACATTCAGTGCTGCTGCACGATTACGATTGATTTGTACATTATAATCTGGCTTATCGATCAATAAATCTGTTCTAACATGCATTAAATTAGGATTTTTCGCGATCATTTTCAGCATTTTTTGCACGGTGTCATACAGCTCGTTATAACTTCCCGTTGTTTGCACCACAAACTGCACGGGGGCATCAAATCCTGTTACATCTGCCAATGCTGGGCGATTCATAGCAAAAATATTTAATCCAGGAATCATCGAAAATTGCATAGATAATGCATCCAGTAGCTGACGTTCCGTGCGATCTCCAGCGTGATGCGCACGCATGACTAAAAATGAAATCACACTAGTGCGATCACCAAAACCTGTAATCACACCATAATTGTCGAGCTCAGGCTGTTTTTTAACAATTCCTGCCAACACGGTTGCGTAATAATCCATGTATTGTTTACTGGCTGACGTAGGCGCCTCACCCACCCCCAACACCACGCCTTGATCTTCATCGGGAATCAGCTCGCTGTGTATTTGCGTGAATAAGAAAGCACAGGCTGCCAAAACTCCGATTACAAACACAATCACTAATAGCCTAACTTTAAAAACCATTTCAAGTAAATGATAATAATGTTGCTCAATACGCATAAAGGTATTATTGATCAGAGTCAAAACACGGCCCTCATGTAAGGAATCTCTGAATAAATGTGCACACATAAGGGGTGTTAAAATTAACGCGAAAAAACCAGATAAGATCACAGTAATGGATAACGTCAACCCAAATTCTTGGAAGAGCGGCGAAATAATGCCGGATGTAAATGCAATCGGTACAAATACCACAGCCACAACCAAAGTCATTGCTATAATCGGCACAAAAATTTCACGGGTTGCATCACGGGCTGCTTTAAAACGTTCCTTACCCATCTCAATATGACGGTGAATATTTTCCAACACCACAATAGAATCATCAACCACTAAGCCAATCGCTAAAACAAATGCTAAAAGTGTAAATGTATTCAAGCTAAATCCAGCTAAATACATAAAAATACACGCGCCAATTAAGGACAAGGGGATTGTCACTACCGGTGTAATCAAAGCACGCACAGAACCTAAAAATAAAAAAATCACAATCATGACGCAAATAATGGCGAGCCAAATCGTCTCAACCACCAAATGAATAGCATGCAGGCTAAATTGTGATGTATCCCACAATACAGTAAGTCCCATACCATACGGCAACTTACTTTTAATCTCGGGTAACAGTTCACGGACTTGCTCCGATAAAGCAATATTATTAGCGGTGTTTTGTGGCACTACGGCTAAAATTACAGAATTTTTAAAAGATCCCGTCTTACTTTCAACATCAGAACTTTGCTCACCCAAGACTGCTTGACCGACATCTTGTAAACGCACCAAATGCTTATTGGAATCTTGGCGCAATACAATATTATTAAACTGGGGCGCTGTATTGATGCCTGCACTCGATAACAGATCATACTCTTCTTGTGAATTTTCAAGCCTACCAAGCGGCGCTTGCACATTACTGCTATTGACTGCAGTGATTACATCTTGTGCCGAAATATTATTAGCTTGCATTTTTAAAGGATTGAGCCACAGGCGCATAGCGTAATTGGGTGCATACGTGAGGATATTCTGGACGCCATTCAATCCCTGCATGGATGGTACAATATTACGATTCACATAATCCGCGACAGCAACCTGCGAAAGACTATTGCTGCCGATATTTAAAAATAAAACTGGCGCGCCCATACCGCCTTGCTTAATTTCAGGATCGTTAATCTCTTTAGGTAGTTTCCAGCGTACCGACGAAATATCGGCATTGATTTTTGAAAGTGCACTATCAATATCGGTCCCAATATGAAACCACACAATAATATCGCTTGCACTTTGCGTATTTTGCGCCGTCATATAATCAATACCATTCACGCCTGAAATGGCTTGCTCAATAGGTTGTGTCACAAATCCCGACATGACGTCTGGATTGGCGCCAGGATAAACGGTATGAATCACAATAACAGGCAGATCTACAACAGGGTATTCGCGCACAGGCATACGTTCAAAACAAATCAATCCGACAACTAAAATAGCAATCGTGATAGCCAGTGATAGAACGGGTTTTTTTATAAATACATCTGTAAAAGCCATTCACTATTCTCACTGAGTATTGGAAATCTGCACGCGATCCCCATCCATCAACTTTACCTTACCTTCACTCACCACTTGCATATTCGATGTCAACCCGCTGGTGATTGCAATCTGATTACCCAAACGCTGACCTGTTGTCACGGGGACGATATGCGCTACACCATCGACTACTCGGTAAACCGATGCTCCAGCATCACTATAAACAACAGCAGTTTGTGGAACGGTTACCACCGGATAAGTTCGATCGATAAACAACTGCACCGTTGCAAAAGCACCCGGGGTAATGATACTCGCTTCTTTATCCAGATAAGCACGAACTAAAATGCTTTGTGTTGCTTGATCAATGCTGGCATTAACCGATGTTACTTGTCCTTTAAAAATTTTATGTGGGTACTGCAATACCTCAATCTCAACCGTCTGACCTACTTGGGCTAAATGAGCAAAATTACCCGGCAAAGTAAAATCAACACGTAATTGGTCGGAATTTTGTAAACTAACGAGCGGGTCATTGACCTTCACAATGTCACCCTTATGTACTAGCATCACACCCAATTTTCCTGAAAAAGGTGCCGCCACCCGCGTCAACGACAACTTATGCTTATTTTGCTGCACAGTATTTGCAGCCACTTTGTAATTAGCAACTGCCGTATCGTATTCGTTTTTGGAAACAAAACCTCTTTTATATAATACCTGCTGCTCGCGCAGTTGCGCATAGGTTAAGGTCGCTTCCGCTTCGTTTTGTTTGATCAACTGCTCAAGCCCTTGCGGATCAATTTGATATAAAGGTGCACCCGCTTGAACAAAAGAAGATGGTTGAACAAATTGTTCTAAAATCTCACCTGCTACCTGTGCACGAATCATGACACCATTGTGTGCCGTCACAAGTCCCGTTCCCTGCAATATGACAGGCCATTTTTGCGATTGCGCAGGCGCCATGCGCACAGCTACAGGAGGTGGTGTAAAAGCACTCATAACTTGTACTTTACGTTGATTGTGATGATGCCAAATTAAAATAATAATAATCAGCGCAATCAAAATAAAAAACGTGTACTTTTTCCATGTTTTAAACATCAAAATCTCGTACTGATATTATGTGAATAGGAATTGCTGCAATTATACGCACCGAAATAAAAAAGAGCAATTTTCAAATGGTTATTGCAGCATACTAAAACACAAGGCGGACGCAATATGATTAGGATGGATTTTCTAAACTTAAATAGCCGCTATTGTAATCGTAGGCAAAAATTTCCGCATAACGCCCCCAGTCAATAACTGTCGTCAACACTTCTTCTGCCGCTTGCTCGCTTAAGTTTTGTTCGAGTTCTTTTAAAAACACATCTTCAGACACTTCATGGTGCTCAGCTCTATCGAGCGTGCGCCGAATATGCCGCACCAAGGGAACATAAGTCATCACCTGCGCTGCAAATATTTTCTTCTGATCTAAAATATCTGCCGCGGCCAGTTGACGCCCGATTTCAGTCAGTTCAATATCACCCTCACTGACCGTTGCAAAACGCAAAATCTCTAATGCTTCGGTAATTGGAAACAAGTCATCGATCTCAAGGTGCAAATCCTCAGCCAATACAGGCAAGTCTACTTTGCTCGCGTACTCAGGTGATGCCAAAGTCTCTAAGAATCCAGTCAGCTCAGAAACCTGCACTTGTGGTAACCGATAACCAATGTCAATTGTTTCGGCAGGTTGCGTCATAATACGGTATATTTTTTCAACTAAAGCACGCACATCTTCGTCTTGATCACTGCGTGGATGCGGTAAATTCACCTTAATCTCTTGCTGCACGTATCCTGGATTATTCGAAAAAACGAGAATTCGATCTGCTAGAACAACTGCTTCCTCAATGTTATGCGTCACAATTAAAATCGATTTAATGTTGGTTTTATCCGATTGCCAAATCGTCACCAAATCACTACGCATTTTATCAGCTGTTAAGACATCCAACGCAGAAAATGGCTCGTCCATTAACAACACTTCAGGGTCAACCACCAATGCACGTGCAATACCGACACGTTGCGACATACCACCAGACAATTCCTTAGGATAAGCGGATTCAAAACCATCCAGACCTACAATATCAATCGCTGCTAATGCACGCTTGCGCCGCTCCTCACGCGCAACACCCTGCGCTTCCAAACCCAGTTCTACGTTTTCAAGCACTGTTAGCCACGGCAATAAAGCAAAATGCTGAAACACCATAGTCAGTCCAGGCAAGGGTTCATGAACCGGCTGATCGCGAAACAAAACGTGTCCTGAGGTCGCGTCAATCAAGCCTGCTATGATACGCAGCAATGTTGATTTGCCCGAACCTGATTTGCCGAGCAATGCAATGATCTCACCTTCGTAGATATCAAATTTAACGTGATTTAATACCAGCAGTTCATGCGAACCACGGCGTTTAAATGCTTTCCTAACATTATCTATTTTAAGCAGTATCGTTTTTGTATGATCATTCATGTGTTATTCACTTTAAAAATTTTATACGTTAGCGTATTTGAAATCGTTGCTCTGCCAAATTATATAAAGGCCGCCACACTACATAGTTAATTAGCAACACATACAATGACATGATTGCCGTACCCATCACAAGGCGTGGAAAATCACCTATCGACGTAACATGTGAAATATACGCGCCAATACCGGTGGCATGCAGATGATACGACCCCCAATTGACCGCTTCAGTAATAATACTGATATTCCATGCACCACCGGATGCTGTAATGGCTCCAGTAACATAAAAAGGAAATATTCCTGGCAAAATAAAACGCCGCCACCACAGCCAACCACTCACATTTAATGTTGCCACCACTTGCTTTAAATTTTTTGGCAGCGCAATTGTACCCGCCACCACATTAAATAAAATGTACCATTGCGTCCCTAAAATCATGAGCGGTGAAACCCACACATTCACATCCAAATGATACGTAACAATCATAATGACCACAAAAGGATAGAGCAGATTCGCAGGAAAGGCAGCTAAAAATTGCACTATCGGCTGCACCCATGCTGATGCCTTAGGATGCAACCCAATCCACACGCCAATTGGCACCCAGATCAATGAACTGATGATAATCAGAATCATCACACGCAACGCCGTTACCAAGCCTAAGTACAAGACATGCCATGTTTCAACATACGGCACAACACTGTAAATAAAGCGGCATAAAATATATAAGGCCATAGCGATAATACTGATTAATACACCATTCCAGATCATGGAAACATACGAACGATGGCGTCTCACTACGATATCTTTATGCACGTGTACGCGACGTCGAAATAAGCGAATATTAACAAACCACTCACTCAGCACACTTAAATAATCTCCGAGGTACTGAAAAAATGAGGCGCGTTGAAACAAGTCCAACACCCAGGATTGCGGCTCATCTTCATCGCCAGATTCTTCTACTTTAAATTTTTCAGACCACGCAACCAAAGGACGAAACAACACCTGATCGTAAATGGCAATAACAATAAACATCGCTGCTACAACATATATAACCGCACAAAAATCAGCTTTGGCAATAGCCAATGCAATATATGAGCCAATTCCAGGTAAGGTGATATTGTGATGAGCAACAGAAATAGCTTCAGAAGCCACGAGGAATACCCAGCTCCCTGACATAGACATCATGGCATTCCACAACAAACCGGGCATCGCGAAAGGCACCTCAATTTTCCAAAATTTTTGCCACGCTGACAGACGAAACATACGCGCTGCTTCAGTTAATTCATGCGGTACGGTTTTAAGGCTTTGGTAAAAACTAAACGTCATGTTCCATACTTGTGCTGTGAACACAGCAAATAAGGCGGCCAATTCAGGCCCCAGCATACTGCCTTTAAAAATAACCACCAAGTTTGCTACAGCAAATGCTAAAAATGTTAAAACAGGAACCGATTGCAAAATATCAATCGTGGGAATAATAATACGTTCTGCGTGCCGACTTTTGGCAGCCCACGTCGCAAAAATAAATGTGAAAACCAATGAACCAAACATCGCCAACAGCATGCGGCAAACAGAGCGTAATGCATAATAAGGCAGTTTTTCAGGATTCAAACTAATCGGAATAACTTGCCCAAGCTGATAGTCACCCACCATATCGGTTGCGCCCCAGCCCAATAAGAAAATAATCAGTAATACAAAAATCAATGCAACAAAATCCCAATAGTTTGGCACGGGCCAATTTGTCACTTCATTTTTAGCAAATGTATTGGGTTGTTTAGTCGGCATCATTCTACTCTAAGGTTTAAGAAAATCACTTTTCTTAGGGTCTACCGACATGTCTAGACTATCGGCTCTATTCTTCTACAAACCACTCATCCAATTTTTCTTGCGCATCAGAAAGACCATTGCGATCTTGTGATGAAAACGTTTGGGCCGTTACCGCAT
>CAZFAA010000083.1:0-7171 GCA_964516605.1 uncultured Coxiella sp.
AGAACCTTCGGAGCTTAAATGGTAACAACCATTCTTATAAAACTCAGTGCTGGCACAATCCAATCCAATATACACCTGCTCGCCCGGTATCAAACCTGCATCTTCAATCGCTTGCATAATTAAATCGAGTGCCGCTTCATTACTTTTCAGATTGGGTGCAAAACCACCCTCATCGCCCACAGCTGTCGAGGCACCTTGATCACTCAAACGTTGCTTTAATTTATGAAACACACAGGTACCAAATAACATGGCCTCAGAAAATGTAGCAGCGCGCGCCGGAATAATCATGAACTCTTGAATATCTAAATTATTATTAGCGTGCACACCACCATTGATAATATTCATCATTGGAACCGGCAATTGATACGTTCCTGTATCGTTTAAATAACGGTACAGCGGCAAGCCTTGATCCAACGCTGCGGTGTGCGCAACAGCTAGAGACACACCTAAAATAGCATTAGCACCTAATCGCGATTTCATGGGTGTGCCGTCTAATTGAATGAGCTTATGATCAATCTCTTCTTGCTCATCCGGCGACATTCCTTTGATATTATTCGCTATTTCTGTATTAATAAAATTTAACGCATTGAGCACACCTTTGCCGTTGAAACGCTTGGGATCATTATCACGTAACTCAACCGCTTCACGACTGCCTGTTGACGCACCTGAAGGCACCATTGCTGTTCCCATGACACCATTATCCAATTCTACTTCCACAGCAACAGTTGGATTACCACGTGAATCAATAACCTCATAACCTGCTACTTTTTTTATGTTTGACATAATAAGCTCCTATTTCACTACGGCATCAATTGCTGTGAGTTTTATTAATAATGCTTCCATCTGATCAAGTGGCCACGAATTAGGGCCATCACTTAATGCACGATCAGGATCAGGATGTGTTTCCATGAAAAGGCCTGCAATACCAACTGCTACCGCAGCGCGCGCTAATACCGGAATAAATTCACGTTGCCCGCCAGTTGCGTGACCCAAGCCACCTGGTAATTGCACAGAGTGCGTTGCATCAAACACAACAGGAACATCAAATCCTTTCATTACTTCCAAGGAGCGCATATCGGAAATTAAATTATTGTAACCAAAACAAACGCCCCGCTCACACGCCATAATCTGCTGGTTACCGACGGCCTGCGCTTTTTCAATCACACTGCGCATATCCCATGGCGCTAAAAACTGACCTTTTTTAATATTAACCGGTTTATTGAAGCGCGCTACTTTTTGAATAAAATTCGTTTGGCGGCATAAAAAAGCTGGTGTTTGTAACACATCAACAATGGAAGCGACTTCATCTAGCGGTGTGTCTTCATGCACGTCAGTGACTACAGGAATGTTAAAAGTTTGTTTTACTTTATTTAAAATTTCCAACCCCACACTGATACCCGGGCCACGGTAACTCGTATGAGACGAGCGATTCGCTTTATCAAATGAAGCTTTAAACACATATGGAATTTTCAAGCGTGTGGTAATTTCAACCATTTTTTCAGCGACCTGCATGACTAATTGTTCACTTTCAATAACACAAGGCCCTGCCATTAAAAAAAATGGCGCATCATTTGCAACAGTAAATCCCAATATATTCATTTAAACCTCTTTTAATGACTCAGTATCAACGCATTTTTTTTCTGCCCCCAAGGCAGCACGAATAAATCCGGTAAACAAAGGATGTCCATCACGCGGATTCGACGTAAACTCTGGGTGAAATTGACAACCTATAAACCAACGATGATCAGGCAACTCAATCATTTCAACTAATTTACCATCAATAGATTTTCCAGATACAACCAAGCCTTTTTGTTGCAATAATTCAATGAGCTCATTATTGACTTCATAACGATGTCGATGGCGCTCTGTAATTTCAGGCGTTTGATACAACTGTTCTGCCATAGTTCCTGCAGCCAATATACACTTTTGACCGCCAAGACGCATCGTACCACCCAAATTACTGTCGGCACTGCGCTGCTCAATTTGTCCTGTTGCAGTACGCCATTCACTCACCAAGCCTACAACAGGATAAGGTGTATCCGGCGCAAACTCCGTACTGTTAGCAGACTCCAAACCAACTTGATTGCGTGCGTATTCAATCACCGCAAGCTGCATACCCAAACAAATACCTAGGTAAGGCACATTATGCTCACGCGCAAATTGTATGGCTTTTATCTTTCCTTCGACACCGCGATGACCAAATCCACCTGGCACCAAAATCGCATCCACAACCTTTAATGCCTCCACACCGTCATTTTCGAGTTTTTCTGAATCGATATATACAATTTCAACTTTAGAATCAGTTTGGATACCTGCGTGAATCAGCGCTTCATTCAGTGACTTATAACTGTCTGCGTAATCAACATACTTACCCACCATGCCAATTTTTACATAATGCTTAGGATGCATATGCCGACGCACCACTTCCTGCCAATCGCTTAAATCAGCTTGCGCATCCGGAAAATGTAATTTTTCAGTAACACGCTCTCCCAATCCTTGCGTCGTTAATAACATTGGAATTTCATATATCGATGCCACATCAGGCAATGAAATGACATCTAACATCGCCACATTAGTAAACAAAGCAATTTTAGCTCGCTCTGCCTCAGGTAACTGCTTCAGAGAACGGCATACTAAAATATCCGGCTGAATACCGATGGAACGCAACTCTTTTACAGAATGTTGTGTTGGTTTGGTTTTAATTTCATGCGATGCTGCAATATACGGAACAAGTGTTAAATGAATAAACAGCGTATATTGCGCGCCTAACTCAATACGCATTTGACGAATTGCCTCTAAGAAAGGTTGCGACTCAATATCACCAACCGTACCACCAATCTCCACCAGAGCCACATCAGCACCCTTAGCTCCTTCATGAATTTTATGTTTAATTTCATCAGTAATATGGGGGATGACTTGTACCGTACCACCAATATAATCACCACGACGCTCTTTTTGAATCACATCGGCGTAGACTCGACCTGTGGTGAAATTATTTTTACGACTCATTTTAGTGCGTACAAAACGCTCATAATGCCCTAAGTCCAAGTCCGTCTCAGCGCCATCTTCTGTAACAAACACCTCACCATGCTGAAATGGACTCATGGTGCCCGGATCAACATTGATGTAAGGATCAAGCTTAAGTAGCGTAACTTTAAGGCCTTGCGCTTTTAAAATAGCACCTAATGATGCTGAGGTTATACCCTTACCAAGTGAGGAAACAACCCCACCTGTAATGAATATATAATGGATCATGGGAACTCCCGTTTTCATATAAAAACGGGATTAAAGTATAGAGTAACCATTCTTCAATAGCTACTGTTTTTGCAATAGTTTAGCGCTTATCTTTGTGTATTGCGTTAATTTGATCTGCTCACTACTTTTTATCATACCCTTTTCTGGTATCAAACTTATAACACCATGCAATAAAAATACTCATAATAGCTGCAATGGCGGTAGTAACCTGCAACATGAGGGGTTCATAAATATTTTCGCCAGATGCCAATGTGAGGCCGTACCCCATCAGTGGCGTTAACACCACCCCAATTAAGCTAAAAAATATATTTAAAAAACCAACTGCCAATCCATAATGCTCTTCTGAAATAATTTCTTTGGTCATATCAAACGCCAACACTACAGCACCGGTAAAAAATCCCATAAAAAATAAGCCAATAATCTGCCCCTCAACACTGAATACAAAATAATCCATCAATGTTAACAGCAGATACTCAAGCAACATACAGATCAACATTAAAATACGCCGCACCATATAACGTGACATCCAGCCAATGATAGGACTCCCCAGCATGAACCCAACCACAATAACACTATTTAAATAAACAGCGTTTATCGTATCCAGATCAAATTGACGTTTAAATAATTCAACACCCCACATATCAGCAAATGAAATAAAATACGCAATTCCAAAACCAATGTACACACCTAAACCCCACAAATATTTATTACCAAAAATTATTTTTAATTGCACTAATGCATGCAATGCACTACGTCTTTTCTTGATACGCACTTCATGTGGGTCATCACGAACAAACAGTAACGATAAAAACGCTAAGATACAGAGCACAATGCCCATATACCCTATTATCGATTTCCAATCAATTTGTTGGTAGGACAGTCGCGCGAATAAAATAGGGAACCCAACCTCAGTGAAGCCACTCATGGATTGCGTAATACCAATGATAACTGGCAAGACTGCAACAGAAAACCAAGCACGTCCTAAATAGATCGCACCAATTAACGAAAAACTGCTTGCACCCCCCATCAGCATTCTACTTAAAATTCCCATAGCAAATCCATGACTGAAGTATTGCATCATGCACGCCACCACAATAACTAATGTCGATACGAACATGAGTTTACGGCTATCATAGTGATCAAACATAATGCCTGCCGGGATTTGCATGATAATCCACGCATACAAAAAGGAGGCGGAATAAAAACCAATAGCTGACAAACCAACCTGAAATTCCTCTTTGAGCTGATGGACAATCAACTCAGGTATCACGAGTAACCCGTACGTGAGCATGTAAATTAATGTTGCCGTCAGCCAACATAAAATAGGAAAGTAAGATTTATGGATTAACTTCGACACGGTGTTTCCTCAATTGAATAAACCAAGACCCAGTATACCTGATGTGTTTATTGTTCTGCACCTCAATGCTAACGCACTCCCCGCCTGCACTCTGGAGCGTGGAAACCTCATCATGCTTTTGAGCCACTTCACGATGCTATTGGCATCTTGAAGTGGAATTGGTATAAAATACCTTTTTTAAAATTCACGATGAGGCCTCCTTATATGTCATCGATTTCATCCCTGCTCGAAAAATCTTTTTCAGATATCAGCTCGAAATGGGATGATGACATCATTCCCACACTGGAAGATTTTATTCGCATCCCAAATCAATCACCGATGTTCGATGCCAATTGGAAACAACATGGGCACATGGATCACGCCCTGCAACTCATGATTGCTTGGTGTAAAAAGCAAAATATTAACGGCATGACTGTGCAGGCTATTGAAGATGAAGGGTATACGCCTCTACTGTACCTTGAAATACCCGGCGCAATCGATGAAACCATTCTGATGTATGGGCATATGGATAAACAACCGGCCATGACAGGATGGGATGCAAACAAAGGACCATGGAATCCAGTAATTGAAGACGGCAAATTATATGGCCGTGGTGGCGCTGATGATGGTTATGCTCTCTTTGCCTCAATCGCTGCCATTCAACTCTTGCAACATCATCATATACCACATGCGCGCATCGTGATTATTATTGAAGCGAGCGAAGAAAGTGGTAGCAATGATTTACCCCATTATTTACAACAACTGCAGCATAAAATTGGCCAACCTAATTTTGTAATGTGCTTGGATTCCGGCTGTGGTAATTACGAACAATTGTGGAGCACGACATCATTGCGTGGCTTAATTGAAGGTACATTACATATTAACGTGCTCAAAGACGGCATCCATTCAGGAATGGGTAGTGGCGTAGTCCCTTCTGCATTTAATGTCTTACGGCAATTACTCAATCGAATTGAAGATCCAGTGACACACGCTATACTGCTTGATGCATTAAACACAAAAATTCCAGCAGAGCGCACTCGACAAGCGCAACACACAGCGCAATCATTAGGTCACACTATCCTGTCGCACTACACGTTTGCTGAACACACACAACCTATTACAGCTGATTTAACAGAATTGCTACTCAATCGGACCTGGCGCGCTGCTTTATCTATTGTAGGGCAAGACGGTTTACCGCCTACTGAAAAAGGCGGTAATGTAACGATTCCATCTTTGAGCACCAAGCTATCGGTTCGCATTCCTCCTAATATTGATGCTGATACAGCTGTAACTGCCTTAAAACATGCACTCGAAGTCAACCCACCCTACGGCGCCAGCATATGCTTTACTCCAGGGCATTGCGCATCAGGATGGGATGCACCACCGCTTGCCGCCTGGCTTGAAAGAGCCAATCACAATGCGTCGATGTTATTTTACAAAAAGCCATGTGCCTATATTGGCGAAGGTGGTAGCATTCCTTTTATGGGTATGCTCGGTGCCTTGTATCCAAAAGCACAATTTTTAATTTCAGGTGTTTTAGGGCCAAAGTCCAATGCACACGGCCCGAATGAATTTTTACATATCGAGATGGCAAAGCGTTTAACGGGCTGTATTGCTTCGGTGATTGCAGAACACGCGCAACAAAGAAACTGAACGTTGGCCACCCACTTCGCGCAAACGCAATACAATTAACCAACGCATCACAATACTATCCGGTTGCACGCTCGCGAAAAATGCGCCAGCAGTCGTTGTCACATGATATTCATTTTCAGCGATATACGTTAGCATAGGTTGCGGTGTGATAATATGTTGTTGCACAATTTTTAAAAAATAACTTAACGCAAGCACGACTAAAAAAAATTTTGCACTGATTGGAAGCACCAACATGAAAATGCTTGTTAGTGACAACAAAAATGCGGTGGTCATAAACGAAAATAACCAGACTAATGGAAAAGGTGCATGCTCACGTTCCAACACACTAACGCCCCGGCACTAGCTGTGGATGCAGCAACCAGCTGATAATACAACGGTCGTTATAACGATCCAGGCAAATCACTGTACCTGGTGGATAATTTACAATTGGATAAAAATCTTGCTGCCCTAGCACCAACGCGCTGACTAATTTATACATAAATGGTAAGTGTCCAACGAGCATAATATCACCGTGCCAGATTGGCATCATATCAACAAGTGGTGTCACATCATTATTTTCATCTAATAAATTCGCACACTCAGTTACTTGATCCGCTTTAAGATATTTTGCAAAAATTTCTGCTGTTTGAATCGCACGCAATTTAGGACTATGTAAGAGATGGTCAATATGCAAACCTGCTTCTCCCATAAAACGAGCGACACTTTCAATATCGGATCTGCCGTTTTCAGTTAAAGGACGTTCAGGATTAACATCGGACTCCTCTGCTTCCCCATGACGAACGCAATAAATTTTCATAGTAATACCTGACTTTTGATTGGCGAATTTTGCTATTTTATCTCAAGAACGAAGGCAAATGAAAATGAAACCTGACTTTACATGCTCAGAATCAGTTTAAGCTTATATATGATCTTTTTATGAGCAAATAA
>CAZFAA010000084.1:0-7127 GCA_964516605.1 uncultured Coxiella sp.
AAACTTTATGATACTTTTGATCCGGTCGTATTATTGCTTGTATGAGCAAAAGACCCTGTGGACTGAGTAATCGACTGCATTGACTTATGAAATTTTTCATAAATTTATAACCCACTGCTTCGATCATTTCAATTGACACAACACGATCATAAGTACCAGCGAGATCACGGTAGTCTTTTTTTAAGAGCGTGATTTTCCCAGCTAATCCCAAAACCACAATTTTCTTCTGCGTATACTGGTATTGTTCTTCTGAAATGGTGGTTGTCGTAATATGGCAATCATAATGTTGCGCTATATAAATAGCCAACCCACCCCAGCCGGTACCAATTTCAAGAATATGAGCTCCTGATTGTATATTCAATTTATCACAAATTAATTTTATTTTATTTTGCGATGCCTGCTCTAAAGTCTCATGCTGATCTTTAAATAAAGCACAAGAATACATAAGAGATGAGTCAAGAAACAGCTTAAAAAAATCATTCCCTAAATCATAATGCGCGCTGATATTAAGACGACTTTGCTCTTGCGTATTTCTTTTAAAGTAGTCACATAACCGCCATAAAGACTGCATCAGCTTACTGATACCACCGTCCATCTTTAATAAAATATCCTTATTTCGAATAATTAATCTTAATAAGCTCGTGACGTCATCAGAGTCCCATTCATGAAGCATAAAACTTTCTGCAGCACCAATACTGCCGCGCTTAAGAATTCTAGTATAGAATTTACCTGAATGAACACGCAGCACGACCTTCAAATCAGATGCATCAGTATTGCCCACTATCATTTCAGACCCACCATCATTAATCGATAGCTGACCATATTGAATCTGAGAAAGTAAATTTAAAACAATTTTTTTTGATGAGAATTTTAGAGTCATCATGCTTCTCTTAATAATTATAAATTAGGGTGATTAATAAACGGAATTTTCTTAAGCCATAACTTTAAAGCTTGCCAATAAATTCCAATAATGACTTTAATCGTTATTGCAGGATATTGAATTAATATTTTAGATAGATTCAAAGAAGAAATTTCTTTTCTACGCAACTTTAATACAGCAGAAAAATCAATTTTCTGTTCTTTAATGTTTTTCATAGTGATGGTAATAGCATCCTGAGGCGGGCTAACAGTAATATGATACTCATAATCCATTTCCATAAAAGGCGACACATGCATTTTTTTTCGAATCACATAAGTTTTTTTTTCATTTTGATTGCCTTGATAGAGCATATAGCAATATCGCTCTCGCCATGGAGTATTAGATACCTCAGCGATAACATACAAAACTTCGCTATCAGATTCATCGAAGATATAGTAGAAACAAACTGGATTAAAGCAGTAACCGAGACATCTCAAATGTGTTAACAAACGAATAGGCCCCTTGACTTCTTGTCCTGTCTGTTTAAGTACAAACTCTTTTACTGTATCGATGAGCGAAACATTATGATCACCAAAATGATCCGACCTCAGAAAAGATACCCAATTGTATTTATTGTAAGACCAAAACCAATAGGGCTTAAATAATACAGGCAGCTCATTTAAGTCTAAATACATCATGAAAATGTTATAGCTGAAGGAATGGATAGCTGGAGTTCTTCTTTTATGCCAAATCTTACCCTCATAAATAGCACTTTTCATATATCGTCAATACCAAAATGTTTACATACATCTAAAGCGCTTTGGACGCCATCCTCATGGAATCCATTATGCAAATAAGCACCCGCTAAATAAAGATGATGTTGGCCATTAACTGCCCTTATAGATTGCTGAGCCTTCAAAGCATCAATATTAAAAACTGGGTGAGCATAATTAAATTTTTCTAAGATCAAATTTGGATTAATTAAATGTGATTGGTTCAGGGTAATTAAAAATTCGCAAGGCGCCTGTATGTTTTGTAACTTATTAATATAGTATGTGAGTGTCGCTCGCTGAGAATTTTTAGAAACTTTATAATTCCAGCTTGCAAAAGTTTTTTTCCTTCGCGGCATTAAATTGCTGTCTGTATGTAAAATCACCTCATTATCTTGATAGCCTATTTTCTCTAAAGGTTGTTTAAAGAGTACTGGCATATCAGGAAATATTTTGATTGCTTCATCTGAATGAGTTGCCATGATGATTGCATCAAATTCTCCAGCCATCCCGTTTTCTGTAGCAATCGTATAGAGGTTATTTTTAATGGATACATGCATGACAGGCTCTGCAATAACCAAGCCAGTAAACTGATTCATGATGGCTGAAACATATTGCTTAGACCCACCAAGAATAGTGCGCCATTGTGGCCTGTCCATAATATTCAACAACCCATGATTATCAAAAAATCGCCCCAAAAACAACAAAGGGAAATCAAACACGCAATCTGGATTGGCTGACCAGATCGATGCAATCATGGGGCGCAAATAGTATTCTAAAAAATAATCGTCAAACCCAATACTTTTAATAAACTCTGCTAATGTGATTGCCGTATCGGTTGCAATTGTTTTTTTAACATGCTTATTAAATCGAACGATCTCATACAATAACTTGTAAAATTTGGGTCGATACAGATTGCTTTTTTGAGAAAACAAACTTAAAAAATCATGCCCATTGTACTCAAAATCACGATCAGAATCGCTCACACTAAAACTCATGTCACTTGGAATTGTAGCCACATTAAGTTTTTTTAGTAATTTGGTAAAGTTTGGATATCCAGGTTCGTTATAGACTAGAAAACCCGTGTCTAGATTATAAGATTTGCCTCTGTATTTAGCTTCAATTGTATGCGCATGCCCACCAAAATAATCATTTTTCTCAAATAATGTCACATCATACTTTTTATTGAGTAGATGTGCACAAACAAGGCCTGAGACGCCTGCGCCAATAATCGCAATTTTCATTTACTTTTAACCATATTTTTGAGCAACTGCGCCTGTATTTTAGCAGGCAAAGCACCCAATAAGCGCAATACTAAAATTAAGAAAAAAGGAAAGCGAATTTCTGATTTATAATTAATAATTCCTCTAAAAATAGAGTTTGCAGCTTTTTCAGCAGAAATTAAGAACGGCATAGGAAAGTCATTTTTATCTGTGAGTGGCGTTTTAACAAACCCAGGATATATAATACTAACCGGTATTTTTCTAGATGCTAAATGCACATTTAATGCTTGTGCAAAATATCTTACTGCAGCTTTACTTGCACCATACGCTTCTGCTCGCGCTAAACCTAAATAAACCACACTAGAGCTCATGATGACAATATGTGGCTCAATCGCTTTACGCAATAATGGTAGTGATGCGCATACACCATAAACAGTACTTAAAAAATTAATTTTAATCATCTGCTCAAAAGGCAAGGGATCTAGCTTGTCGATATCCACATAAATACAATCCCCAGCATTAAAAATAACAATGTCCAGCCTGCCGTATTGTTCAGAAATTTTAGTGATGGCAACTCGAGTCGCTTCATTATCAGTAACATCCAATGGCATAATAATGGGTTTTTTTGTGCAAAGCGCTGCAATAGCAGCTAGTGAATCACTGTTCCTCGAGGATAAGATCAATGTGCATTCAGTAGCAGAAAGTTTTTTCGCGAGCTCAGCACCTATTCCAGACGAGGCACCTGTTAACCAAATAACACATCGATTCAAATCATGCTTCATTGTATTATGTTATCCTTTTTCAAAAGCAATAGTTAATTGGCCCACTGTTAAACCAAATTTTTTAAGTGTTGATTTGTTGATAACGACTCGCTCATTGATTGCATAAAGCCAATCATCTACATTCAAATTGATTATTTTGCCATTCACTGGCACAGCAAGCACGTAGCTCATATGTATGGTATTACCATACTGCTCCCCTTTAGCAACACCAACTACATCATGTGCAGTTGCTGTAAAATGATGCGCATCAGTCATGGTTAAAGTCCAATCACGGGTTTGTTTTTCACCGTCAGAAAATACAAATTCTTCATGCAATTCGCCTTTGTTTACGTCATGCCAATGGCCTTGCATGGTCACACTGAATCGGCGGGTTTGCTTGCCTGACCAATTCTGCAATAATCCATACGCCTTTGAGGGGCCATTGAAATATTTTTGTATGGTCAGTTCTGGTGTATTTGCCGAATAATCTTGAGCTTTTTGATTAGAGCAAGCTAATAATGTCATGGTACATACTCCGATTAGACCTAAATTTAATAATTTTTTTAAAAGCATTTTAATTCCTTTAATGTGTCATTGTGCTCAAAAGTATAACACCCTTTATTTTGATAATCATATGATTTGTAATGTGAACAGCAATTTCCTCCCTGGAATTGCCATTAAGAATTTAGCTGTATAGACCAAGGACACCAGGAAATGATAAGCTAGTCATCCTGATATTACAAATACCTTTTCTTTTGATTTCAGTGAGAGTCACTAAAATGAATTTTTCAGCAAAAATACTGCGCTGGATCGACATACTTTTTCAACCTTTGTGTTACTATTGTGCCTGGTATATAGCTGTAGTATTAAGTGCGCATAATAAACCGTGGCAAGCGACAGGCTTTGCATCGATCATAGCGATTGCACAGATTGCGCAGCAAATGTTTAAAAAAAATAATAAAAACGGATTGCTTGCCGCATTTTTCCTAGCCTTGACTGGGATAGCTGTTGATTCAATTTATGTAACAACGGGCATTATCAATCTGAATGCAAACCCATTCAGCCCCTATTTTGCTGCACCCTGGTTAATGGCCATTTGGTTTAACTTTGCAATCATATTTTTTAGCATCGGCCATTTCTTTGATGGCAAGCCTGTATTATTAGGATTGCTATCACTTATCGGCTTCCCATTAGCTTATTATGCAGGTGCAATGATGGGCGCTATTCATTTCAATAATCCAATTTTTTCCATGCTAATAGTAGGTATCACCTGGCTGATTGTATTGCCAGAATATACGTGGCTATCAAAAAAAGTTTTTAAAGGCTTGGCCTGTGAATGGGAAATAAAAAGCAAAAACTAGCCTGACTGCCGCACATACAATGGATGACATCATGAAAGGAATAATATTAGTACTAACACAATCAAATGAAAATGAATCAATCAGACGATTAATCGAAAGCTTAGCTGTGCGAAATCAATTTGAAGTATTAGCTTGTGAGATCGATCAGGTAAATTTAGAGGGTGATCAAATAGCGTGTGGCTCTAGGTTAATTCCATTGAAACAAATAAATCTTGTTATAAAGCGAACTTGGGGGCCTATTAGAACTAAAGCGTTGAAATTATGCCAAGCATTAGCTGATCATGCATATTTCGGTTTTAAATGGTTGTGATTTTATTGCTTGGAGTCATTCTAAAGTAACTCAATATCATTCGCTAAAGAATCTCAATATTATTCCTGAGAGTATCGTATTTAATTTAGATGATCAAGATGTTACTAGTAAGCTATCTGCATTGGGGTTTCCATTGGTCGTAAAAACAGATCAGGGATGCCGTACTGATGGAGTGTATTTGGTTAACAATTAAGATGAGCTAAAACAATTACTGTTGTATCTAAAGCAAAAAAAGATTAATGAACCTCTGTTATTAGCCCAAAAATATATTCCCAGCTCATCAGATCAGATTTCTAGATATTATCGCGTTAATGTGGTGGGAGGGAAAGCACAGTCAGCTGTTTGTTTTGAATTGATGTGGAAATATGTTAACAACAATTATCAGAAATTAAGCGATTTTGATAATGCCAATGATAAGGCAGTGCCGCCGGGTTTTCTTGATCCAATACAATTGCAGAATATTATTAACGCCTGCCCTTATCCCATGGATGTTGTTGGCTTGGACATCATGGTTGAGGGTGAAAAATTATGGTTATTAGAATATAACGATGGCCCAAATATTAATTTAACTGAGAAGTTAGGCGAGAAAGATCAATCCATATCACATCAACAATTTTCTGCTGCGATAGCAGAGCATTGCATTTCGTTAGCGCTTATCGATTACTTACGTAAGTTACCAACATTTTCAAATAGCATTACCGCTGACACAAAAATACATCAAATAGCCGATAACTTAGATTTTTCTTATAGTGTTGGACCATTGTCTGATGATTCAAAAATTCTTGTTAAACAGCTGAGACTGCATCCACCATGTAAATCAACATCAATGCTGAATAAGAGGCGGATGTCATATGAACTCAAGTCATTAAGTCTATTTGGCGCATTAAATAAAGTGCCACCAAAAATATATCATGTTGATGATACTATGTCCCTGATTATAACGGCGTGTTATCCGCCAACAGATAATACGCCAAGAATGTTCTAATTGGTAAATCAGCGGCTCAAATGCAGTAAAACGACTATGCTGATTAGAGCAATAACGCTTATCGCTAGCTATTGCTCAGCCAAATTAACTAGCTTGATCTACTTTGACCTTCCAGCCTAGTATTACCCATAGTATGAGCCGCTTGCATCTCAGGTAATGTAACATCATAGTTTCCTTGTCCT
Source organism: uncultured Coxiella sp. (assembly GCA_964516605.1). Lineage (GTDB taxonomy): Bacteria > Pseudomonadota > Gammaproteobacteria > Coxiellales > Coxiellaceae. Next base: position 6,452 of record CAZFAA010000084.1, read on the forward strand.
TGATGCACCCATGCATTTGCTCTTAATGTCAGTGCATACAAGAGCACTTTACAGAAAAGATGTTACACTAACTGATCTTCTTAATTAACATTCTATTAATCGGAAATTAAATAATGAAAATAGTATTAAAATTGTTAAGCGTTAGCCTAATAATTGTTGTGACCGATTGCTTAGCAGTGATCAAGCATCCTGCTACAGTTAAAGGATCAACAACGTATGTATTAAAAACTATAGCAATACCACAATCGCCATATATTATTGGCTTGGGAGTTGGAAAAATTGCGGCCAATACATCAAAGCCGTGGACAATTAATACAGCACCAGAGCTCGCCTATTTATTGGCAGGCCAGGTGAGTATATATACTAAAAGTCATGGAAAATTTATTGCTATAGCCGGTGACAGTTATAAACCTCCAGTTAATGAGTTACACCGTACACAGGCAGGGCCAAATGGGATGACATATGTTGTAGTGTTTGGCCAGAATAAAAATATCGCTATTACAAAAGGCAGAAAAAAGCCATCGCTAAACAACATTAATTTAACAACTATTACCCGTCAGGCAAAAAAATTAGCAGCATTAAAAAACATTAAAAATATGGGGCTGGCGACAACATTAAATTAGTCGAACGTGATAAACCCCATTTAGGTTAAGATGGGGTGTTTTTTTTGAGTGAG
>CAZFAA010000085.1:0-6978 GCA_964516605.1 uncultured Coxiella sp.
ATTTTTGCCAATTTTTACTTTGGCGCAAACAGCCGACCTAACACACGAATATACCTTGCAGAACGGATTGAAGCTGGTTGTACGAGAAGACCATCGTGCCCCTGTTGTGATTTCGTCGGTATGGTATCGGGTTGGTGGTAGTTATGAGCACGCTGGCTTGACCGGTATTTCACATATGTTGGAACACATGATGTTCAAGGGCACTAAGATTTATGGCCCAGGTGTTTTAATTCGGCAGGTGACTGAAAATGGTGGTCAGCAGAATGCTATGACAGGCGATGATTACACAGCTTATTATCAAATGTGGGCGAAAGATAAATTGCCATTGAGCTTTCAATTTGAGGCCGATCGCATGCGCCATTTAACATTGCAGCAAAATTTGTATGATAAAGAGCATCAGGTCGTGATGGAGGAGCGCAGAATGCGTGTTGATGATAATCCACAAGCCGTGCTATTAGAACGTTTTAATGCAGCAGCTTATGTGAATAACCCCTACCACAATCCAGTTATCGGTTGGATGACCGATATTAAAAGCTTAACGCTGAACGACTTAAGAAGATGGTATGAGACGTGGTATGCACCGAATAATGCAACCCTTGTTGTGGTAGGTGATGTGGACCCCAATGCTGTGTATGCGTTAGCACAGCATTACTTTGGTGCAATTAAAGAGCAGTCATTACCTAAAATAAAGCCACGCACAGAAGTTGAAGGCTTGGGCACACGGCGAGTTGAAGTGAATATTCCTGCACAATTGCCTTTGTTATTTATGAGTTATAATGTGCCGTCTTTGGTCACAGCAAAACAAACATGGCAACCGTATGCGATCGATATGTTATCTGGAATTTTAAGCGCTGGTGACAGTGCGCGCTTTCAAAAAGATTTAATGCGTGGTCGTCAAATCGCTGTTTCAGCAGAAACCAATTACAATGCATACAGTTTACATGACACATTGTTAATGTTGGTGGGTGTTCCTGCTGTGAATCATACGATACCACAGCTGGAGCAAGCGTTTACAAATGAAATTAAACAGTTGCAAACTAAGCTTGTGAGTCAAAACGAGTTGGAACGAGTTAAGGCGCAATTGATTGCTGGAAAAATATTTGAAAAAGATTCAATTATGTATCAGATGTATGACATTGGTATTCCAGAATCGGTAGGTTTATCCTGGAAATCAACACAAGAATACAATGATCATATTTCAAAAATCACACCGCAACAGATTCAAGCAGTTGCCCGAGAGTATTTGGTACCTAATAATTTAACCGTCGGCGTGTTAAAACCAAAAGCGATGACCAAAAGAGGAGAGTAACGATGAATAAGCGCTTATTTTTTAACATACTGGCAGCAATATTGTTTTTTTCAAATCACGCTTTGGCGGCCAACATCAAAATAGAAAATTGGAAAACTAAAAATGGATCAAGTGTGTATTTTGTTAAAAGTACTGCATTGCCTATGGTCGATATCAGTGTTGTCTTTGCGGCGGGCTCTGCCTACGATGGCGCACAATGGGGGCTCGCATCGTACGTTAATGCTATGCTGGGTCAGGGTACAACAACACAATCGGCTAATGCTATCGCAAATAATTTTGATCGTGTTGGAGCGAGTTTTAAAGTAAATCTAGATAAGGATATGGCGTCTGTATCATTGCGTACTTTGACAGATCCGCATTATATGACGGGGGCTTTAGCAACTTATCAAGATGTGCTGACGCACGCAACCTTTGATAAGGCAGCTTTTGCGCGCATTATGAATCAAACATTAGCATCGATACAGGTGAGCCATGAATTACCCGATGCGCTAGCAGATGATGTGTTTAACAAAACATTGTATGGCGCTCAAGCGTACGGCCATCCTACAATAGGCACACATGATCGAGTGAAAGCATTAACACCATCAGACATACAACATTTTTATAAGCGCTATTATGTAGCGAGTAACGCTGACATCGTATTAGTAGGCGATGTCAGTCAACAACGCGCTGCGCAGATTGCAGAGAGCTTATCGAGTGCATTGCCACGTGGTGAGCCGGCTCCTACGCTCACAGCTATGCATGCACTGAATGCAGGAAAAACACAGCAAATTAATTTTCCCTCACAACAAACCACTATTGTGTTAGGACAGCTGGGTATTACGCGACAAAGCTCAGATTATTTTCCGCTGATGCTCGGTAATTCTATTTTAGGTCAGCTACCCTTAACGTCACTTTTATTTCAAAATGTGCGTAATACGCGTGGCTTGGCTTATTCTGCTGACAGTGATTTTAATTTATTGCAATACAAAGGCTCGTTTCAAATTCAACTTAAAACACGTGCTGAAAAAACAACTGAAGCAATTGATGTTGTGAGAAAAACACTCACAGATTTTGTGCACAATGGACCGAGCCCCCAAGAAATGAAAATTGCCAAAGACTATATCAATGGCAGCTTTCCCCTGTCTACAGCAACGAATAATGCTATTTTAAATACGGTGATTAATATCGCGTTCTACCACAGACCACTTAATTTTATGGACACGTATTTGCAAAACGTGAATGCCATTACAGCAGCACAAATTCAACAAGCTTTTGCACGCTTGCTTGATCCTCAGAAAATGATTTTGGTGACAGTAGGACCAGCTCTTCACACTAAGCGTGAAGAGCTTCCCTGAATTGATGGTGCTCAAAGAGCCAGAGAGTTTGTAATCACTATATGAGTATGGCCCAACAAAATAGCGTGCGAATTATAGGTGGCAAATGGCGTGGTCGTCGTATTACGTTTCCATCTGTGGCAGGGTTGCGCCCGACCCATGACCGAATTCGTGAAACGGTGTTTAATTGGTTGATGCAGGATGTGGCGGGGGCTAACTGTTTGGACTTATTTGCAGGTAGCGGCGCAATGGGGATTGAGGCTTTATCTCGAGGAGCTGCACAGGTCACGTTTATTGATCACAGCGCAGAAGTGGAGCGAGCACTGCGTACTAATTTGCAGGCACTGGATGCGCAAAATGCAACGGTTATTCGAGCCGATTACCATACTGTGTCATCAGAGGCATTGCGAGCTCCTTACGACATTATTTTTTTAGATCCACCATTTGGTGAGCGTAAGCTCAATCCTGCAATTGCCTGGTTAGAGCAACGTCAGTGTCTTAACACACAGGCAAAAATATATATTGAGATTGAAAAGGATGGTATTTTGCCTATTTTTTCAAAAGAATGGAGTTGTTCTAGACATAAATCAACTTCAACACTCGATTACTATCTTTTTAATTATGCTTGCATATAAAGTAGTACTCCTAATAGTTAATATTTTTTAAGGTAGAGAAAAGATGTTACAAAAAAAATCCTTACTTGCTGTTGCGCCATTATTTTTAATTTTGTTTATTGATGGCATGGGCCTAAGTCTACTGTTTCCAATTGTTAACAGCATTATCATCCAACAAAGCTCAAATTTTTTACCACAAACGATGGCGTTAGGTGAGCGCGAATTTTTGTATGGTATTGTGATTGGAATTTATATGATTTGCTGGTTTTTCGGTGCTGCAATTATGGGTGATTTATCGGATGCGGCAGGCCGTAAAAGGTCATTATTGTTGTGCTTGATAGGAGCGATAGGCGGTTATCTATTGTCAGCAATCGCCGTCAATACATCGAGTATAGGTCTATTAATTCTAGGGCGTATTATTGCAGGTTTTACTGCTGGAAGTCAGCCTATTGCGCAAGCGGCTATTGTCGATGTGAGTATTCCAGAAACGAAAGCACGTAATATCAGTTTTATTATATTATCCGTATCATTGGGTTTTGTAATAGGGCCACTGATTGGCGGCGTATTGTCAGATCCAAAAATAATGAGCTGGTTTGACTATTCAACGCCACTTTATTTTGCAGCATTATTGTCATTGCTAAACGCAGTATTATTACAAACATTATTTCAAGAAACATTTAATCGGGTTGAGAAGATTAAAATTAAATTTTCAAGAGCGGTCACCATTTTTATTGAAGCATTTAAAAACCCTAAAATTCGTAAATTATCTTTCGTGATGCTGTTGATGATGTTTGGATGGGCGAATTATTACACATTTATTCCGCTTTATCTTTATGAACAATACCACTATGGCACATTAATGACAGCATATTTTATGACAACACTAGGTCTTGGTTTTGGTATTGGAGCTGGATTTTTAGTGGATTTTTGTGCGCGCCATTATGATAATCGCAAAAATGTTATTTATGGATGCGCTGTCACAGGAGTTTTTGTTGTGTTAACTATAATTGTCTCAAATCACTTAGCAGCTTGGTTTTTTTCAGTGGTTATTGGCGCGGCTATTAACGTTGCGTATTCGATTATTATTTCTTTATTCTCAGACCAAGTAGGCGAAAATGATCAGGGTTGGGTGATGGGTGTTACTGGAGCTATTATGGCTTTGTGTTTTGGTGTGGCGTCTTCAGTTGCGGGTCTTATTGCTGAAGATAGCGCTAAGTTGCCGTTGATTGTGTCAGCACTCGGCTTATTTTTAGCAGCAATTCTTTTGGCTGCAATGAAAGTCTCATCAACAAAAACTTCTGTAAGTTAGGAAGCGTCTACAGAGACTTTATATTTTAATTTTCAAGTAACATTGGGCAATTTGTTACGTCGTGCTTGTTGTGTACGCAAATATAATCATTGGCACGATTAAAACTACCTTCTTTATACGGTTGTCTTGCGCTCGGCGTATTAAGCTCCCATTGACTGTCTGCGCTGGGCATCAGCTTTCTAGTTGATTCTGTATATTGAAGGCGAACGTAAACATTATCGATTGTTCCTCGGTAAGCACAAAAGATACCTTCCTTATCAAAATATGCCGTATAAAATTGCAATTGTGTATCAGATGTTAACGCAGGTGATATGCTTGCAATTTCCCAGAGTAAGCTGCTGCCAAACGAAAATTTTTGGCCACCTAATAAAATAAGACACAATGGAAATTTAAGTTGGCCTGTATTGATTGCACCACTATGGCATACGGTTGCCTGTATCGCAGCAATACTGGGGCAGTAGATTTTATTAGAATGATTTAGATTTGAATTAGCTAACGTGTCTTGTATCAACCCAAGCGAGAGGAGTGTAAGGCAAGCCATAGTGAATTTTTTGGGTAACATGCCCTTTAGTATAGCATCGTATTTTAAATGCGTAGTCTATACTGAATGGAGACTATTTGAGCTTGAGGGATTTTAGAATGAATAAACTAAAATGTTTTCTAACACTTAGCATGGTAGGTGTGGGGTTATTGCAAGCTGTTATAGTTTGTGCGCAGAGCTGTCCACGCCCCAACCAAGTTGTGTCTTCCCAGGGCAAGTGGCAAGGTGTCCCAGGTTGGATTATAAGTCAGAGTGTTGGCAGTCCAGGCCGTGGTGGCGCAGAGCTGCAGACAGTGTGGATTGGGAGCATAGTGGATGTGGGCGCTGCTTCGTTTGCTCGTCCTGACGGCAATTTTGGTGTGACCTGTGTGTATGCTGGGGTGTCGGTAGCAAGCTCTTTAAATTTAGTTAAATTTGCTCAGGTTAAGCCATCTGGAAAGTGGGTGATATTTTCCGGCCGTAATGTGTATTGCTCTGTGAATGGAAGCAATGTGTCAGCGTGTTCTTGGCGCTGACTTGTAGGTATGATAGCCTTGCGGACATGAAAAAATTACCTCTTTTCCCGCAAGGAATGAATAAACGTTGGTGGCTGTTTCGGCCGATTGATTTGATTACTGCTGTATTGCGCTCGCGTAAGCCTAAAAAAGGTTTGGTGGTGGTGCGTATGGATGGATTGGGCGATATGATTTTATTTCGCCCAGTTCTGGATTATTACGCACAAGTGTTTGGTGTCGCAAAAAGCGAGATTACTGTGTTAGGTTGTCACAGTTGGCGTAAATTAGCCGATAGTATTTTTGCTGGCTTTAATGTCGTGACGATCAATGAACACGCCTATGAGCGCCAATTTTTTTATCGGTTAAAAATTTCATTGTGGGTAGCGCGCCAACATTTCAAAATAGCGGTGTGCGATATTTATTTTCGCAAAATGATGACGTGTGACAGTTTGTTGTATTACACCTATGCGCAGCGTATTGCCGTATGTGAGCCGTTCCCAAGCCAAAAAACCAAACCACGTTTTGATTATTATCGACATATTTATACGGATGTTATCGATACTGGTGCACACCCGCAACATGAGATGATACGTCATTATAAATTTATCTCAGGTATTGCAGGATATGAAATAAAGCCACAACCTTTAAGCATTCCGTGGCAGACGCAAGGCAATCCCATAACGCAAAAACCATATGTGGCTATTAATTTTGGCAGTAATGAGGCGGGACGACGTTGGCCATTTGAATATTACATCGAGATTGCAAAACGTATTGTTGCACGTGGTTATTATGCTGTGTTTTTAGGGGGGCCTGCAGAAGCACCTTACAGTGACGTATTGGCGCAGCAAAATCTTGATACAAAAATTATTAATTACATTGGCAAAGATAAAGGCATGAGCGATGTATTTGATATTTTTTCGCATGCACACGCAACGATTACTTCGGAAACAGGGCCGGGGCATGTGTCATTGGCGTTACATGTTCCAACGCTCATGATTTGTGGCGGCAGTGCTTATATTACATTTACACCGTTTCCTCGAGAAATTTCGACAAATACGATGCATTTTGTATACCGCCACAGGGAATGTTTTGGTTGCATGGCACATTGCCCTTACCGCACAGACCCGAGCCATACGTTTCCGTGTTTAGCCGATGTGACGGTGGAGGCTGTGTGGGAGCGATTTGAGATGTTAATTCCAGAGAGAATGGGTGTTATCACTGCTTGATGTGTTTAAAAACAGTAAGCGTTAACAACAGCCGTAGCGCGAATGTGCAGGCCAATTTTCATCCCTACTAATTGTATTTATACATCAATATTTTCGGCATTTAGCGCATTTTATTCTATAAACGCACGCAGCGGTTCAACATGATCTCCCTTGAGTGTTGTAAAGAGTT
>CAZFAA010000086.1:0-6859 GCA_964516605.1 uncultured Coxiella sp.
TGGTGTGGTGGGGTGGGGTGGGGCGCGGTGGGGTGTTGAGTTGTGTGGTGTGGACTCGTGCAGCTGGTTAATGCGACGGAAATTAGAAGTAGAGCACTCAGTAATTTTTTATTCATGATAATCCCTAAATGAAAAAGATAGATTATACGATATGCGCTAGCCTATACCTAGTAACGAGTTGTATCATCCCGTATACTGGTACAATGTCTGAACTCATATATGGTATACATGCTGTTACGGCGTTGCTGATGTTAAAGCCCGAGAATGTGAAGAGTCTGATCATTCAAGCGGGCAGAAGTGATTCGGCAAGCGCGTTATGCCTTAATTTAGCAAAACAAGCTGATATTCCTGTTCAAACCAACACGCGTAGTGAGCTGGATGCATTATTGCAAAGTAACGTAGTCCATCAGGGTATTGTTGCATTTTGCACTCAAATCCCTATTTATAATGAAACCGATTTAGATGGTATTGTCGATGCCGCGCCACGCCCCTATTTGGTTTTAATTTTGGATGGCATTCAGGATCCACATAATTTGGGTGCTTGTTTGCGTGTTGCCAATGCCCTGGGTGTATGTGCTGTGCTTGCACCTAAGAATAATTCAGTGGGCTTAACGGCTACGGTGAGCAAGGTATCGACTGGTGCTATTTTTTCTACTCCTTTTATTCGGGTCACGAATTTGGCGCGTAGCATGCGCGCATTACAAGATAAGGGCATTTGGTTGGTTGGCGGTAGCGCAGATGCAGAGCAGGAGCTCAAAGATATCGACATGAAAGGTGATATCGGTATTGTGATGGGGGCGGAAGGTTCTGGATTGCGCGCATTAACTGCCAAAACATGCGATTTTTTAGCTAAAATTCCAATGCTCGGTACTGTCACCAGTTTGAATGTGTCAGTTGCTAGCGGCATCAGTTTATATGAGGTTTACAGACAACGAGGAGGTTAAGTGGCATGCGTGCTTTATGGAAAGGATTTCTATTTTGTATGATGAGCGTACCGGCTTTAGCCGCGACGGACATTATGCCTGTTCATGATTGTCAGTTCGAAGTTCAGTTCGAAGGAATTAAATTAAACGGTATTTATAACGGCCCAGTTATCTGCCACAGCACCACATTAGATGAATTAAAAGTCAATGGCGCGACGCATTTGGTCGATACCAATATTTCAAAACAGCTGTATGTGCGCGGCTCGTTAAACCTAGATCATTCACAGGCTGGATTTATCGATGTTTTTGGTGATGTCGCGGGAGAGCATTGTACGGTGCATGAGGCATTAAATTTATTTGGTAATTACATTAAATTGGAACATTGCACAGCACAAGATATCAATATGTATTATGGTGGCTTATCTACTTTTGCACCCCAATTAGTTTTGTATAAGAGTAAAGTGCTGGGTAAAATCCATTTCTACCATCGCTCTGGCTTTGTGATCAAGGATGCTGCCAGTGCTATTGGTGCTGTTGAAAATGGTTTGGTTAAGAGATCGTAACTATTTAATCCGCCTCGTTTGAGCTTTTTCTCCACTGATCGCTTTCAATAAAGCGCCGTGTTGTGCATTTTATATAAATGTTATAGGGTTATTTCTTAATTTTTATAAAATGCAGCGGCTGCAACAGATCATGCACCGCTGCTTCTTGTTCTTTTAGTAATTCTGCTTGTTCTTTTTCAATATCTTTTAGTGGTTTTTTAAGGGCTTTCATGTGTTTTTCGATTTCTTTTTCGCCATGCGGCAAGTGTTGACGGCTCAGAGCACTGAGTACAGTTAAGTAGGCTTTCAAGTGGAAATAATCGGTAAAGTTTAGTGGGTAAGTTACCTTGGGTGGTGTGATATTAACGTTATCATAACGTGCGAGCAGTTCAGACAGTGGTTCGGGCGCATTAAATTCATCAAGCTCCATTTCGCTGATGTTTACGCCATTAATTTTAAGAGCGCCTGTGACGCTCATTTGCCAGAAAAATAATTTACCTTCCCACTGCTGACACTGATTGTTCGTCAGTTCATCAAATGCTTCGCGAATGTGTGTGACCTCAGTGCTTTGGAAATTTTCTATTTTTTTAGGATCTATTTTAAACTCGGGGTGTAAAGAGGTGTAATTGTCTTTAAGTGCATCCTCTTTATTGATCTTTACTACCATGGTTAGACGCGCGATGATGGAGAAGGCTTTTAATTGACTTAAGAAAAAAGCAGAATAGGGGCCTTGCAGGGCGTCTTGAATTTGTCGTTCTGATAACACATTGGTCGCATTGTTTTTAAAATTAGCTTCTTTATAGCCGCCCTCTTTAAGCGGGTGTGAGTGCTTAAAAATCAGTTTTGCCATAATTGGCCAGTCGCTAATAAGAACCCGCTGATAAGTTGTAATGAATTCTGGAAATACAGGATGCTGTGACATAATATTTCCTCTGTTTTGTTAGGGAGACCAAATTTTACACTAAAATAATCTCAGTGGCTAATCCCGTTTTTTAAGCGAGATAAGACTTGCTTCAATTTCATCAATTAGTGATTTGGTGTAGGGGTTAAAGTGTTGCAGATCATAAAATAGATCCCAGCTATCATTGCAGGTTTGGTTCATGATGCTGAGTAAGCGTTCAAAACCTAGGGTATCAATGGGCGTTGAGCTAATGCGCATGTGTTGTAGTGTACGTCCCAGTAAGTGGGTGAGGCCTTGTGAACGTGCAGAGTAGCGGTCGTGCTCATCGGGTGTTATTTCTATAATGCTGATTCCTTTATTCTTGAAATAATTTTTCCAAAATAGATAGGGCTCATCTGCATGTTGCACTGGATGCATCATCATGCGGTTGTTCGTGTCGGTGTAATATGAATCGGGCCCAAACAGTGGGTGGGTAGCAATAATCGCTGTATCCTTGGGTAATATTTCTTGCATGCAGGTAACGGGGTAGAGCTTGACTGAACAAGTATCGATGATGGTCGCTTTGGGATGTAACTCAGCCAGTGTGTTCAGGACTGTTCTAAGATGCCTAATAGGTACACATAAAAACACAGCATCACATTCTGTAACCGGTATCAGTAAGTTGTTACGATCAAAAATATGCATCTCAAAATCATCTTTGAGTAGCGCATGCAGTAGCCTTCCAAAACGGCCGTAGCCTATAATACCCACTTTTAGCATATTATTCCTTTAACGGTGTGACAGCGGCGAATAACGTTAGATTGTGTTTTAAATCTTGAATATCCTGTGCTAACAGTTCCAGGTCATAAAGTTTGGCACATGCGGCGTTACCAATGACGGCACTGCTTGCTGCTAAGGTGCCATCACTTAAGCGGCTCGCGGCTTGTGCTGTATCATCCTCTTCAATGAGTGGGCAGCTCCAGTAATGATCGGCTAAGTAATTGCGGCACTGCCGTAATGCTTGTTGGTGAGAATGAATTGCTTTGATCTCTGTGCTGCGGGTGCCAGGTTTAACGAGTAAGTTTTGTGAAATAGGGATATGAAATAACGTGACGATATGGCAGTTGTGATGAGCAAGTGCATAAATGCTTTCAATCACTACGCCACCTTGCGCGTTCTCAATAGCAAACACGCCATAATCAACCAAGCCTTTGCTTACAGCATGCAAAACCCCTTCAGAACTGATTAAATAGTTTAGGTCGTAATCATCCAAGTGATGCCGTGTTGCAAAATGTCGAGCAGCCTCCTCGGAAAAACTGCCAATACCGCCTTGTAAGCCGATTTTAATCATGTGTTTCTCCTCGCTGTAAAGCACGGTGCACCTCAAAAATAAGTTCATAAATCAGTGTGAGTTGTGCGTCCGTAAAAGGTCCTTGATTGTTTTTTAAGATGCGCTGCAGCACATTCAGTTCGCGTTCGCGATGTTGCACTGTTTGCATCGAAGGATCTATGCTGCGTTTAATCTGGCCTATTTTAAGGCTTAATGCGCCGCGTTGATTGAGCAGCCTGACAATTTCATCATCAATCGCATCAATTTGCTTGCGCAGTGGGCTAAGTGCTGTGTCAAGATTCATGTGCGCTGCTCCCTGGTGCGTACCACACAGTGAGCCATTTGTTTCAATGCTCTTAAAGTATCATCCCAATCGATGCACGCATCTGTAATACTCTTGCCGTATTCGAGATGCGGTGTGAGGGGTTGATTACCGGCTTTGAGGTTGCTCTCAATCATAACACCAAAAATATCGTGTGATGTTTCAAGTTGCTCACACACAGAATCGAGGACTTTGAATTGTTTAGTATGATCTTTCAAGCTATTGCCATGGCTGCAATCAATCATAATTTTAGGGTGTAATTTGTGGCTGGCGAGCAATTTAGCGGTTTGCGCCACAACGGTTTGATCATAATTGGGTCCAGACAGTTTGCCACCACGTAAGATAATGTGACAGCAGGGATTTCCTGTTGTGCTTACAATTGCAGCGCCACCTTCCCCGGTGACGCCCAGAAAATGATGAGGGTGTTTTGCAGCAAACAGTGCGTCGATGGCGATATCAATATTGCCTTGTGTGCCATTTTTAAAGCCAACTGGCATTGACAGGCCAGAGGCCATTTCACGATGGATTTGGCTTTCGGTGGTGCGGGCGCCAATCGCTGCCCAGCTGACCAAATCAGCAAGGTATTGTGGAATAATAGTGTCTAAAAACTCGGTAGCAACAGGGATTCCGAGCTCATTGATTTGTAATAATAACTCACGTGCTTTATATAAACCCTCATTAATTCGAAAGCTGCCATCCAAGTCAGGATCGTTAATCAGGCCTTTCCAGCCAACTGTAGTGCGTGGTTTTTCGAAATAAACGCGCATGATAATACACAGTTCATCCTGATAGTATTGCCTTACTTCAGCCAGGCGCTGCGCATACTCTAGTGCGGCTTTGGGGTCGTGAATGGAGCAGGGGCCTACAATTACCACACAGCGATCGTCTTTGCCTGAGATAATATTATTCAATTCATGGCGCGTGGTATGTACTAATTGGGCAATCGTTTCAGTTGTTTTAAGTTTTTGATGAATAAGCTCATCAGGTGTTACTAGGGGGGTAAGGGCTAAAATACGTAAATTATCAGTAGTAGTCATAATATATCTCGCTGTTTAGTTTGGTCATTTATCTTTTTTAACAGTATTGCCAGGTAAAAAAGGAGCGACTAAATCGAAACGAGATAGGATAAAGGCCGTAGCAGGTCTTGGTGCAAAAATTATGTGACGTATAATTTAACATGAATACCGTTATACCTGAGGCTTAGATGGATTGTCAATAAAATTGGCTTCTGCTAAGCTCATAAACTCACATAAAAAGGATGGCGTCATGAGGCAGGGCATTTTCTGTAGATGTATTATAATGTGCTTGATTTTATTTGGCATAGGTGTTGCCTATGCGGCACAGAATAAAGCTGTATATTATAAAGAAGAATTTTATTATGAAAATGAACCGATGTATTTGTGTTCGGTCGTCAATACTGCAACCCATCAGACCTTTTACGGTCAGAGTCCCAAACAGAAATACGCCACAATTTATGCACGTGCTGCCTGCCAAATGCAGTCCTACAAGGGGCAGTGTTTTGTAAGGGCGACATGCAATTGGGAATTAGTCAAAGTACGCAAGCGGCGATTCGTGCGCCCGTAATTCTTAGTCCTCCCGATGGTTTTGCCATATAGATACTGCTTTGCTTGAAAAATATCGTTTACTTGTCACATATGATCATATGGTTCCGCTTTCGCTTGACTTTCAATCAAGCTATTTTCCTTTAGGGTAAACGGCCATTGCTTATACGGGTGTTTTACTTAACGCGTAAACACCCACTCGTGATTAGATGACATGCTGCTGTTGAATGCATAGCCATCTACATCGAACTGCATGAGTGGCTGCGGATCGGTTATGCGGTGGGTGGCTATATAACGGGTCATGGCGCCGCGAGCGCGTTTGGCGTTAATACCAATAACACGATATTCTTTACCTTTTTTTTCTTTGAACGTGATGGTCAGAATAGGTAGGTTGGATGGTGTAACTGCCTTGAAGTATTCATTGGAGGCAAGATTGATAATGGTTTTATCGCGGTGTTGTTGCTGTAAATTAGTGAGACCCTGTTTAATGTGTTCGCCCCAAAACGCATACAGATCCTTGCCGCGTGGGTTGGTCAGTTTCGTGCTCATCTCCAAGCGGTAAGGTTGGATTAGATCCAGTGGGCGTAGGTAGCCATACAGTCCCGACAAGATAACCAAATGCTGCTGTAAAAAATTAATATCAGCCGCTTTTAATGTGTTGGCATCCAGTGCGCGATAGGCGTCTCCTTGTAACGCAAATAATGCTTGTTTAGCATTGTTTCTATCGTAGCGTGTTGGATCAAACGCCTTAAAACGCTGTGCATTTAATAGAGCAATTTTTTCACTGACACCCATTAATTTGGCAATACGTGGCACAGTTAATTTTTTAAGTTCAGTTATTAATAGCGCCGTTTCGCCTGCGGCAGGTGGTTGCGTTGCATCATACTGTGGGTATTGGGTTTCGAAATTTTGTGTTTTTGCAGGCGATAAGAGGATTAACATATTAAGATTTTTTCTTTTGGGTTAGAAATTGTTGTATGCGTTCTTGCGCTTCATCACCAATGCGCACATGCGCTAATAATTCAGCAGTAAAATCGATCATTTGCGGTTCAATGGGGTAGAACTGATCAACCAGTTGTTTGCTTTGTGCCATGGCAAGGCGGCCATTTTGTTTTAATTGTGTGGCATACTGCAGCACAAAATCATCTAATTCTGCTTGCTTTTTAACATGGTGCACAAGACCAATGCGCTCAGCGGTGGCTGCATCAAATTCTTCAGCGCTGACAAAAAAGGCACGTGCGTAACTGTAACCGATTTTGCGAATAATATAGGGAGTAATGGTGGCGGGAATTAAGCCTAA
>CAZFAA010000087.1:0-6841 GCA_964516605.1 uncultured Coxiella sp.
GATATGAATTTGATTAATACCACTTAATTTGATTTCAACGGGATCTTCTAATGTCGAAATATTCAGATGCGCTTGATTGAGATAATTGAGGATGGTGTAGAGTGTTTGTGTTTTACCACTTCCTGTAGGTCCAGTTACTAAAATCAAACCTTGCGGATTATGGATGGCCTGTAAAAGCGTCTGTTTATCTTTTGTGGTTAAACCGAGCTCATCGAATTGTAAAATTTTTTTATTTGATTCGAGCAAACGAATTACGCATTTCTCTCCCCAAATGGTGGGACAAAAGCTAATGCGACAATCACACTCATGTGTGCTGTCTTTAAAGGTAAATCGCCCATCTTGCGGTAAACGTGTTTGTGTCATATCTGTTTTCGATAAAACCTTCAGGCGCGTTAAAATGCGTTTGCATAAAGCGTGGGATAATTTTTTATGGTGATGCAGTAGGCCATCGGTGCGCAAGCGAATGTGGTAGTCATCGTGAAAGGGTTCAAGATGAATATCTGAGGCACGTTGGTTTAAAGCCTGATGCAGTAGACCATTAAGTTTTTCTGTCGCGGTGTGCTCATCTGGATTTGAGGCTATGGTGTTGCTGGCAAGACGATGTCTGATGTTAAAAAAACGGTTGGCACTGATGATGCAGATAGGAATATTTTTTTTGACTGTATGCAAATAGCGCGGATTATAAAGTGCTGCAGCGGGTCTGCCGTGCTGCGAATAATAGATAATTTGTTCAGAAAGAGATGGATTGTCGAGCCACTCTTGTGGGTTATACACCAGCCCAAAATACTGCGCGCATGCTGTGGCAACGGCTTCACTGTCAACGATCGAATTATGGAAAATATAATCGGCTACATCATTGTTGGATGATGCCGCATTTTCTGTGATGCGTTGTGCTTGTTCAGCATCGATTAATTGCACATCAAGAAGTGCTTTGAGCAATCCACTAATTAGCATACCCATGAGCGACGCCGCCTCCTCCTGAAACCCACATCAATTGATCTTGTTGTACAATCGGCGTTAAGGTGTAGGTATCCAGTGCTGTAAATCCGTATTGTGCTTTGGGCGTTATGGTAATTTTCCCGCTGCTGTCAATTTTTGCGGATTGAATTAAACCGGTAGGCGTATCATTACCCGTAGGTACGCCATTTTGCCCTGCACCACAATCTTCGATTTTACTCGTCACTTGGAAGCATTCTTGTACGGACATTTTAAGGGGGGTTGCGGCTTGGATGACGGCAACATAATGCGCACGGCGCAAATACACTTGATAAGACGGTATTACAAGAACTGCGAGAATACCGATGATGGCAACGACAATCATGAGCTCCATCAGCGTAAATGCATTTTTTTGGAAAGATTGATTTAGCATAAGTCACGTCCTATGTGATGTGTTGTCATTTTATAAGAGATTCTGCGGCAACATGCAATACAGGGGTGTATTGTGCTGATGATGATTAGAGTCCGTATGGATCGCAGAACCTAATCGCCATCAGCAAAATTCAGTAGTTTTTTGTTATTAAGCTCTCTGGAAAGTGGTTCGGAAGGTATTTTGTTGTATGAGCTGCAAGAAAGAAAATTGATACTATTTTATCCAATCCTATGTTACTATCGCGCCTCGATAAAAATCTATACCGCTCGCCGTTGAGAATGCGAAATAAGAAATGTGATGGCTCGCGGAATTCTTTTATTGGGAAACCCTGTCTCGATTTTGAGCCACTTCAATATGCGGTTCGCATCTTGAAGTGTAATTGGTATAAGTTAAAGCCCAAATGAGGGGCTTCTGGAGTAAAAACGATGTCATTTGAAGGGCTTGGCCTATCTACACCATTATTGTCTGCCATTGAAGAACAGGGTTACACGACCCCAACACCGGTGCAAAAACAGGTGATTCCTGCTGTGATTCAGGGTCGCGATATCATTGCAGCCGCACCAACGGGTACCGGTAAAACGGCTGGATTTACATTACCATTATTACAGCGTCTGGTGGATAATCCACAGACAGAGAAGCGCGTGCGTGTATTGATCTTAACGCCCACACGTGAATTAGCAGCACAGGTCCATGACAGCGTCATGACCTACGGTAAACACCTGCCATTTAGAGCGACGGTTATTTTCGGCGGCGTGAATATGAATCCGCAAATTTCACAGCTAAAACAACGGCGCGACATTATTATTGCGACGCCTGGGCGTCTATTGGATTTGATTGGTCAAGGTGTAGTGGATCTGTCTTTTATTGAAATTTTAGTATTGGATGAAGCAGATCGCATGCTGGATATGGGTTTTATTCATGATCTGAAACGTATTTTGAAGTTACTTCCACCAAAGCGCCAAAATTTATTGTTTTCTGCGACCTTTTCCACTGAGATTCGCGAGCTGGCGAGTAAGTTATTACACAACCCCCATAGTGTTGAAGTAGCCAAGCGCAATACCACGGCAGAAGGCGTAACACAGATCGTGCATCCCGTGGATAAAGCACGTAAGCGCGAATTACTGTCTTTTCTGATCGGTTCTAAAAATTGGCGGCAGGTGTTGGTCTTTACGCGCACTAAGCATGGTGCGAATCGGTTGGCAGAGCAGTTGGAATTAGATGGGCTGAAAACAGCAGCCATTCACGGCAATAAGAGTCAGGGAGCACGCACACGTGCGTTAGCAGACTTTAAAGAAGGTAGAGTGCGTGTGTTGGTGGCAACGGATATTGCAGCGCGTGGTTTGGATATTGAAAAATTACCATATGTTGTGAATTTTGATTTACCCAATGTGCCTGAAGATTATGTGCACCGTATTGGACGTACAGGTCGTGCGTCTCAAGAAGGTGTGGCGTTGTCGTTGGTGTGTGTGGATGAGCTTGAATTGTTACGCGCTATTGAGCGTTTGCTGCAACAAAAAATTGAGCAAGTGGTATTGCCAGGTTATGAACCTGATCCATCGATTAGAGCTGAAAAAATAGATATGGGTGGACGTGGCGGTGGGCGGCGTTCATCATCTGCACCTAGAAGTGTGCCATCACGCGCCGCGGGTCAAGGACGTTCTGCGGGGCAGATACACAAAGCACCGAGCCGAAAAGATGACAAACCTGGTGGCGGTTATAAAGGTAAAGCACCTCCACGTGCAGGCGGTAATCGCGCCAGGGCTACGCGACCACAGGGGCGATCGCGCTGATATTTTACCTATACCGCGTACGATGTCAGCTCTTTTCACAAGAGCATTTTTCGATTTTTATTAGGGCTTGTACGCTAGATTACGCCACTTGTTTCTGATGCCGACCTACGCCGATGAAATAGAGAATCACTGCAACGATTGCAGCTTCACCTAGGTTGCCGCCGAGTTGGGCGATGACCGTAAGTAGAATCAACCAAACAGGTAAAAAGGCAGCACGGCCGAGCGCGCGCATGAGCTCCATTCCCTGATAGTTGAGCAACAGATACAGCGCCAAGAAAGCGCAGCAAATAATCGACACTGATAAATCATTGTGATAACCCGCTTTTACAAACAAGATACTTAATGTCACAAAAAGTATCGGGCAAATTAGCCAATACAATGGCACATGAAACATGCGCTCCTCTTTAGGCATAGTCAGTCTTAATTTGCCCACAGCAAGCGGCCCTGCCAGATAACTAATAACGTGAAAGGTTGACACCACCAACACCAAACTTTGCCACGTTTTAAACACAAAAAATAAAATTAATGACAGCAACATATTCGTAAACAATGAGCGGTGGCTAACATGGTATTTTGGATGCAGCACATTGAAACCACGTGGTAATTGTCCTTCGCGGCTCATGGCTTTGAGCATGCGTGAGCTGGTACCCATGTACATAAAGCCGGTGCCACTTGGGGAGAGTGTGGCGTCTGCTTTGAGTAGCATCGCCAACCAACCTAAATTTAAGGATAGTGCCAATTCAACAAACGGTGAATTGTAGTTAATGCTCAAATTTGCTGAGCCAATAAAAGCTGCTTGTAATCCAATATATAATGCTAGGCCAATTCCGAGGGCTGCAAACAGTGCAATAGGAATATTATGCTTTGGATTTTTAGCTTCACTGGCAAAATTCACAATCATTTGCACGCCATTGAATGCGTAAATAATACCGCCTGCCATCACGGCTTGTAAAATATTGTGGTAATTTTCAAAGTCCTGTGCATGGAAATTTTGTGTGTTAATGCCGTGATAAAAGAGCATGATGATGGTGATGATTGGGACGAGTAGCTTAAATACTGTAAGGGGTGAGTTAAACATGCTGAAAATTTTTGCTCCCCAGCTATTTAGGACGGCATACGCTACGATAAGTGGTACAACAGTCCAGTGCGGCCAGTTTAGATAGCCTATTGTTGCCAGTGCTTCTGACGGGATTACACACACGGTGCCAAACCAATTGGATATACCAATAATGAACGAAAAATCTTTATCATGACTAAATGAACAAACGGAGGCGAGCATGCCACGTTTAGGGTAGAGGCTGGTGAGTTCACTCAGACACATACAAAAGAGTAGCATCAAGATCGCGCCAATTACCCACGCAACAAAAGCACCTGTTCCTGCGAGCTGCGCGGCGTACATACTGGCAAATAGCCAGCCTGAACCAATAATACCTGCCAACCCAATCATAATTAGATGAAAAACACCGAGATTTTGTTGTTTTGACATACCGTATTATCTCCTCGTCCTCGCTAGAATCGCTGCCGATTATAGCAAAGCATTGCTTGTAGAATCCATTTCTTTTTGTCTGTATAATCGCCCGCTATGATTGAATCAATACAGTCCATGCATTCTATACATTGGCCCGTGGTGACGGTGTGGAAGCTGATTGGCTTTTTGGGGGTGGTGATGTTTGCAGGACGCTGGATTGTCCAGGCGGTTGCATCACAGCGTGCAGGAAAGCCTGTGATGACACGCTTATTTTGGGTGATGAGCTTAGTTGGTAGCATGATGTGTTTGAGTTATTTTATCTTCGGTAAAAATGATTCAGTCGGCATTATTTCTTATTTATTTCCATCAGCCATTGCAGGCTATAATCTGATGCTGGATGCGCGTCATCGTAAACGAATGCTGAATCTTGAAGGCTGACTTCTGAGATCACACTGCGTAGCGCTCAATTTTCTTTAAGATAACCGGTTTGTATCATTGAATTCAACGCTAGTGAAACTTCATTCTGCGCATAAAACCCCTAAAGCACTTGTGCTCCATATCTGAAATTACTACTTAAGTGATTGACCTTGTTTTGTAATTAAAGCTTAATTTTCACGTTTTTAACGTTGGAGAAATCAAATGGATTATTGGGAATCGGTTTTAAAAGAAATTAAGCATAAAGAAGATGATAATTTTTCGTTTAAATTTACAGATATGGGGCGCTCATTATTGCGTGATCGTCACCGCAAGCAACGTCAAGGTAGCCACGAACTGGAAAAGCGTGAAAGTACCTCTTATTTTTTAGGAGGCGCTTTTGCTGGTGTGTATTTTACAAAACGCGAAGCGCAGACCTTGTTTCATTTACTGCAGGGAAAAACGATTCCTCAGGTAGGTAAGAGTTTGAATTTATCAGCACGCACCATTGAGTTTTATGTCAAAAACATGAAACTTAAAGTAGGTGCTGTATCTAAAGTCGAATTGCTCGATAAAATACGATGCACCGATATCGTTAAACAATTGAATTTTGACGTTATGCAGGATTGAGCATTTATATAGACTATATGGCATAGCCGCCTATATACCGCGTGACATCTTCATTGGCGCGCGGTATCGTTTTGTTCTATAGGCTCACTGTATCTATGCGGATCTGTTACCGGGATTTTTTAGCATTGCTGTGCTCAAGCGACCACATAGCTTAACTATTTATTTCTTAAAGTTATTTACTCATGATTAAATTCGTTTTGAGCGCGCGCCCACCGCAGCAATTGTTCAAAGGTTTTATACATTAGGTTCGTATCTGCAAGGATGGCCTTGAGCATATTTTTCATGCTGTGTTGAGCATGCGCGACATGATAAAAATCAGTGATGTGCGTGAGCGATGCTTGTGTGTGCCCAGGTAGCAAGTCCAGTAAACGTGTTTTAAGTGGTTGGTGTCGAATTCGATAGTGTTCATCAAATGTATTTTTAGCTTCTTGATAATATTTAGGAATGTTGATATTGATCACATAACCATAGGGATCGCTGATGGTGCTGGCAAAATCATAGGTTGCGCGCATGCTGATGACTTGGTGTTCATGATATGTATCAGTGTGCACATGTTGCATGTGCCGAATGCCTGGTGCATCAAAACTAATAACATCATAGGTATCATCAACGAAGTAGACATCTGATGCACAGGCTAAATTTGCTAAGGCCCCACCTAATGAGTGACCTGTTATATGGTAATGGCAAAAGCATGCCGTAAACTGGAGTTGTTTGAGTTGTTTGATGACTTTAGCACACTGACTAAGAAAATCTTGTAAACACCCTAAAAAAGAAGGATCGTTTAATGCAGTGTGGTGAGAAAAAAGGATCGATTTCCACCATGTTTTGAGATCTTCAATATCATTACTGATTTTGTAGAGCACAGTGCCACGTATTGCCACAGCAATATGATGAATTTTGCGCGCATTGATTTTGATGTAAAAATCAGCATAGAAAGCATTCTCAGGATTGAGTCTGACTTGGGGTAGTTGTAGGTGGTACCAGCCTGCCTTATTGTTTTGCAGGCATTCTGCAATAGCAGAGAAATTATAAAGTGGCGTTGGGCGCAATCCCAGTAATTTTAAATCATGGTGATTGTAATATACATTCAGGGCTAAATAAGCGTAATCCAGTAGACTCATCCAATCAATTTGATTACATGTGTTCGCATAAATCATATTAGTGCTCTTT
>CAZFAA010000088.1:0-6780 GCA_964516605.1 uncultured Coxiella sp.
AGCACACTGTGCTTTATCATAAGACGTAACCCGTGCAATATAATCACGTTTTGTGTGATTATTTTTATCACACAATATTTGGAAGTGTTTCACATAAATCTCTTTTTTCTTGTAACGCTACAATGCTTGAAATTTGCAATAATTCATCGACCACATCAATATCATCCCAAAATATGACGGACATTCTTTCAAGTGAAAAATGAATTTCTTTTTTTTCTGCTATTATTTTCTTCAATATAGTATGGCGTGCCTGTTTTAAAATAGGTAGTTGAAAAACACTGTACAGAACTATTCCATCGCATCCATCCAGGTTTTTGAGAACCTGCTCTAAAATCATATAACACCCTGGCATGACATGTTCAGTAACACTCAATAAATAGTGAAATCCCATCACATGACAGTAATCACGAATAACTAAATTTTGTATGTGTTGTGGAACACGTACTTTATTATTTTGACTTGTAATATAACCACGCATTTTTTTCATGATGGTTTCTCTTGTGGATACCTAAAATTCATAGCTATTTTAGTCATCGGCGCAGTGGTAATCGGCAAGAAAAATTCACCCAATTTTTTCTCTGCATAGGGTGAAAATATACTTTTAAATCGACAGTTCATCGTCCACCTGGTACAAGGTTCTTCATTCACAACATTCCCATGTGGTAGATTTTGATTGAAAATCAAAACATCGCCGTAATTAATCTCAATAAACGTTAAATCCTTTTCAATTTCTTTAAAAAATTCTTGATTCGTTAACGTTGCATAATTATAAAAATGTTGGCTCACTTCATCTGCACGCTTTGGCGATAAGATATACATCGACTTTGTACCATAACAATCAACTAAAGGGAGCCAAATAACTGCTTCATATGGAGAATCACCCGACCAGGAATCAGCATGCACATTCAACAGTGAACTGTTATCTTTTGGTAATTGAATACTGAGTCCTAGATTTCTTTGCATCACAAGCTCACTTCCTACAATACGCTGCAGTAGCGATTTAGCCAGGTGATAATAACAGGGACGTAACCAAGGTTGCTGAAATAGCGCATGAATAATATGTAAGCGTAATTTATTTAATTCTAAAATGGGCACAATCTGATGTATCTGATCTAAAAAATTTTTACCCAAGGAACGATCATCAGCAATACCAAGAAAATCACACGCTGTTTTGACGATAAAATTTCTAATCTGTTCAAGGTACTCTAGATTTTCAACAGGGGAAATTAAATAACCTTCCTTTATAAACTGCTCACCATCATGCTGTTCTGT
This sequence comes from uncultured Coxiella sp., assembly GCA_964516605.1. GTDB lineage: Bacteria > Pseudomonadota > Gammaproteobacteria > Coxiellales > Coxiellaceae. The sequence goes on from CAZFAA010000088.1 coordinate 1,273, forward strand.
AGATGAAAGAAAACGTGGCGTATCAATACATTCTTTAACTATATTCAAAAGCTTTAATCCCAGCTGTTTGTTTTATATAGTTAACCACGGTATTGATATCAGCAATTTCGTGATCGATCATTTGGCGTTGCGAGCCATATCCATGAGGAAAACGATCATTAATACCAAAACGTTTTACTCTTGGTATCATATCAAGCGTGCTATCATGCAAACATTCCAATACAGCAGTACCCAGCCCGCCACTGCGTATGTGCTCTTCTAGAATAATAATCTGCTTCACCTTGCGCGCATAATGTAATATCGCATCGTGATCTAATGGTTTAATAGTATGCATATGCATAATACCCACATGCTCACACTGCTCTGCAATTTTTAAAGCATCATGGGTCATGACACCTGTACTAATAATCAAAATATCATTGGTATCTTTCCAAATACTCGCTTTACCAAACTTAAAACCATATTCATCTTTATAAACAATAGGCTCATTCCCCTTGCTGACGCGCACATAAAGAGGGCCTACAATATCAAGCGACAAACACATCAAGTGCTTCATCTCTTCTTCATCGGCAACCACTGCAATCTGCATATTGGGTAAAGAGCGCATTAATGCAATATCATCAATTGCTAAATGCGTTGGTCCTAACGGTGCATAAACTAAGCCACCTCCATTAGCAATTAAACGTATTGGTAAATTATGTAAACATACATCAATAGCCAATTGCTCATAACAACGTCTCGTTAAAAATGTAGCAATCGTATTGACATAAGGAATATAACCTTCCAATGCCAAACCTGCTGCCATCCCAATGATATGTTGTTCCGCGATTCCTTCCATAAAAAAACGTTCTGGGAAATCACGCTTAAATTCATCTAAGGTACCCACCCCTACATCCGAACCTATATACACAACACGCTCATCCTGGCACGCCAACTTATAAACATAATCAAGTGATAATTTTCTCATGAAGTTTTTAACTCCTCTATGAGTTGTTGAATATCATGATGACTTAATTGAGATTTATGATGCCATTTTACATTGCCCTCTGCTTGCAAAAACCCTCGTCCTTTAACAGTATGACAAATAATCATAGTAGGTTTTTCATTATGAACTGGTATTGCTAATAGCACATTTTTTAATGCATCGACATCATGCCCGTCTACCTCAACAACTGCGAAACCAAAACTACGCCATTTATCAACTAAAGGCTCAAGATCAAGTACTTCTTGCGTAGGTCCATAGGATTGCAGTTTATTGTAATCAATCAATGCTATTAAATTTGAAAGGCGATGCTTAGATGCTGACATAGCTGCTTCCCAGACAGAACCTTCATTAATCTCTCCATCACCCAATATCGTGAATACACGACTGGTTAATTTTTTCATGCGTAACGCTAATGCCATACCAACGGCAATTGATAAACCATGGCCTAATGACCCCGTTGAAGCCTCAATGCCAGGCAGCTCACCTAGCTCTGGATGTCCTCCTAAACGTGACGTGTAGTGACAAAAGGTCTTCAGCTCATCAATTGGGAAAAAACCTTTATCAGCTAAGATAACATATTGGGCTATACAACCGTGCCCTTTACTTAAAATACAACGATCACGTAACTCCCAATGAATATCGGCCACATCGTACTTTAAAATGTCATCATATAGAACTCTGAAAATTTCAATTAAAGACATCGTTGATCCAACGTGTCCTCTATTTCCACCCTCAAGAGCTGACAAGGCCAAAGATCTTAAGTATTTAGATCTGCTATCAAGTCGCATATATATTCATCTGCCTCATTAATACGTTGTAAGTAAATTTCAGCTTTAGTAAGTTGTGCTCGTAATATAGTTTCTTTCGTCGATGCATCAACTAACTGCTGATGAACCCTATTCTGCCAAATCTGCGGCACAAAATTATTCAGGATAATCATGCTCCATATTAATCCATAACAAGGATATAAGACGGCTAAGCGTTGCTTAAAAAAATGATCCGCTTTAAATAACTTAAAGCACTGCTCAAGAAAACTATGTTGTAATGATCGGGATAATTTATTTTGTGGATGCCATAGGAAATCGCACATTAATTTTATTGGATCATCCCAACCAAAAAATTCAAAATCTATAAAATAAATTTTATGCCCACCAACCTTAATCATATTATTAAATGAAATATCGGATGGACTTAATATGCGTTCTTGTTGATGAATGTCCTGCATCATTGGTGCAAATGCTCGATTTTTATAACTGCTTCGTTCAATACATTCAATCATTGCATATAGCTTTTTCATGAAGTTACCTAAAACAGAAACCTCTTGCGATAACGTTAAGTTACAATATCTGCGATAAATTAATTGCCAAACAGCTTTTATTGAAAAACAAGCGTCCTTTGCGGGCTGAAATTGCTCAGTTGTTGTGAGTGATAGTATCTTTAAATCCTGAAGAAAATTAAAGATTTGTTGCATATCTTCCTGTGTCGCTTCAGCTATTTTTTGACCTTCCAACCACTGATATAGAACATAATTTTCTTTATCATTAACTGCTAAAATTTTTGGGACGGCTTGGCATCCCTGCTTTCTTAATACTGTTACTGCTAGCACTTCTCGTTTCAATGAGACAAGCTGGTCATGCGCAGGGAAAAATTTAAGTGCACACACCCCAAATTGATTATGCTGAACTTTGTAAACCTTAGCATTAATCCCATGAGAGCTATCAGCTAATAATTCAAAATCCTGATGTTGCTGTACTTCAAAGATCATACGGCTATTTCAGTTATAGAATCTAAAACCTGTGACCAGTTGCATATAGGTAGGATATCGTTAATGGCTTTCGTTGATAACGCCGGACTAAATAGGATTTTTTTACAATTTCTTGGGAAGTCCTGATGCTGCAAAACATCAAGTAAATCATCTATAAAAATCTGGCACTGCAGCACATTTATTTTATTAATTTTTTCTTGATGTGTATCGCAAAAAAAAACGTTTTCTACAGACAATCCTGTTTTAGCCGTTTCTAAAAAACCATGTGAAGTCAACCATGCTATTGCCGCAACCCTTAAGTCCGTATAACTTGAATCAAAATGCCCAAACTGAGTTTTATGGCTTATAATATAGAGCGTGTGATTCGACCTGTGTAATTGCTTCATTACATTCAATGCACCACAAAAAGGAAGTGCAAACTTAAGTCCTAGCGTATACAACTGCCCTTGCAATTTCATCCAAGAATGCTCTCCTAATGTCGCAACGATGTATTCTTTGACATAACCTTTTTCATAATGATTTAATGTTAAATCGGGATATAACTGATTGACACAGATCTGAAGACTCTTAGTATACGAGATAATCGTATTATCCAAATCAATACCAATGGCAGCCATCAAACCGATCCATTTTTGCGAAGGAACATAGCTACCGCAATCTTGGTGAATACATCACAAGAACCTATCACTAAACCATTACTATCATTACCCTTATGCAGCTTTTTCAACTGCATATACGGGCACTTGTATACGCACATTCTGATTCAAAAAATACAATAAAATCTCAACACGTTGCTTATCTGTCATGCGCTGATACGTTGCAACACAACCAGCGAAAGCCCCCTCTAAAATTCGAACCTGCTCACCTACCTTAAATAGCTCCAATGCAGCTAAAGAGACCAATCCTGCTTCATCTTCCGTTTCTTGTAGCTTATAAATCACACTATTTGGTACAGCTCTCGGCTTTTCACCTGATTGCATAACCAATTTAATGACACCTCGCGTCGAATTAATGCTACGCCATTGTTCATTATTGCAATCAAAGCCTACGAACAAGTAGCGTGGAAATAAAGGTGATTCCACCTCACGCACCTGCCTTGAGCGGTACGTTATTTTTTTATACCGTGGCAGATATACACTAAAACCTTGTGTTAATAATTGCTGTGTAGCAAATTGCTCCTTCTGAGCCTGGCAATATGCTACATACCATTGTCTTGCAAAATGCGCCCTACTCTCTGTCATGTTTCACCTAAATTTTCAAATTTTTGAACTTTTAGGACTGAAAAGCAGAAAATACGACTAACACCAACCTCTTTACATAATACGTCATATAAATTTTGCGCTTTCCTCACATCAGTAATAACCCAATAATCAGCAGTATGACGAGCCACCCTATCCAAAGATTTTAAAATGGTTAACTTAATGGGGTAATTTTTCGCAATTAACTGCATAATCTCAGATAAATCATTATTGCCAACAACACATATATTGAGATAATGATTTCGGACGCAATAATCAAAAAAATTTAAGCACTCAAGCCTGACTTCACGAAAAACACGCATAGAGGCATTTAAATAACTGGCCATTAATTTGCCTTTTCGTGCGAATCCTTTGGGAGTCAAATAATAAAAATACTTATTAGCAGGAATTTGTTCAACTTTAATGAGCCCATCTTTAACACAGGACTTAAGATAACTATTAGTCAATCCCAACGCCAATCCAAGCCTTTTAGCTAAATTACGTTGCGTAACATCTGATCTCTGCGCAACAGATTGCAGAAGAGAAAGTGTGATTTCCATGTCATGATCATTTACGTTCATAGCATGAACACTCTACGCTATTCTTCTATAAAATCAAGTGATATATTTTCAGCAGATTTAATGTATTACACCGCAATACAACAAAAGCTCCACATAAAAAATTAATCCTTGACTGGTTAGTCAACTCAAAATATTATTGTGCTTTTCGTAAATTACTCAATGGATATCTAAGTATGAATGGCGATTCTATTGCGATAAATATTATCAAATGGCCGCTGCGACCATTTGTACGATTTTTCGTAAGAATAAGCAATTGGTGTCAATATCGCAAGCCACAAATTGTCTATAAATTGTTTTGGAAACCGTATGGATATACTTGGATTCAATATTACTCCAAAAGGTTAAATCAATTTGTGGATCTGGGAGCGGATTTCACTGAGGGTTTTGTAAAATATGTTTCGCAAGGTGAAGAACAAGCGCTTGTTTTAAAAAAATATGGATTATTACCACACCATACTTTACTGGACTATGGTTGCGGTAGCTTAAGAGTCGGATACCACTTAATGGGCTATCTAAATCAAAATAACTACTTTGGTATTGATATTGCAGGGTCACGTATAAAAGAAGGGAAAGCATACCTCACTTCCAAAGGCTTTAACGAAGCACATTACCAAACGTTTACGACGACCAATTGTCTACTAAAAGAAGTCCAGGGTACTACCTTTGATTTCGTGTGGGCAAATTCTGTTTTCACACATATGCCTCGTGAAGATATACTGCAAATGCTTCAATCATTAAAATCCAATCTCTCAAAAGAAAGTAAGTTCCTATTTACATTCAGTCACAATACTTCAAATGATATCAAAGCAAAACCGATGAAAAAATCCAGAATCATCGGGAAAGATTACTATCATACTGTTGAAGATATGAAATCACTTTGCACACAGTCAGGGTATACTTTTGAAATATTAGATCCTAAGTGGCCCGTTAATTTCTCAG
>CAZFAA010000089.1:0-6713 GCA_964516605.1 uncultured Coxiella sp.
ACGCCATAAAACATAAGAGAGTTTGTATGTCGCATAGTGCATTTCACCGTATTGTAATTAGTGGCCCGGATGCGTTGTCTTTCTTACAAGGACAGCTAACGTGTGATGTGACGAAAAGCAGTGCTATTCCGAGTTTGGCTGCGTATTGTGATATCAAAGGGCGTGTGCTGGCCAATTTTTGGATTACGCACCTTGATGCAGCGTATCAACTTTATTTACCATGTGACATGGTGGAATGTGTGATGACCACCCTTAAAAAATACGGTATTTTTTCTAAAGTCACGATTGCAGCGCAACCAGTAGATGCGATGCCAGCGGCGATCAATTTGTCATATTTAGAGTATATTCAAAAAGGTATTGTTTTTATTGTGCCGGCTACATCCTTGTTGTTTACCCCACAGATGATTAACTTGGAAAAATTAGGTGGAGTCAGTTTTGATAAAGGGTGTTATCTCGGTCAGGAGGTTGTAGCGCGCACACAACATTTAGGTCAGCTCAAGCGCCATTTGTATCGATTTCAGTGCGTTGCTGAACAGGTTCCAGGGCCAGGCGATAAGCTCGTCAATACGCAGCAAGAGGGTGTTGGCGTTGTGTGTGATGCTATTTTTGATGGTGATGTCATCACAGGCCTTGCGGTGATGCAAGATCAAGCATTGACAGCTGCCATGCTGCTCAATGGTCAAACGCTGCCAGCAGAATGTGTATCACGATTGTCAGTATATGGATTGATGCTAAACGAACATAAGGAGTAGGTCTGGGTCGTCTTCACATTTGTGTAGTGGAGTGACTGAATAGACATGCTATGATGTACCATTTTATGAAACATGAAGGGGGCGTGTACGTATACAGGGATTATAAGTGATTTGTAGTGTTAATGTGTCGAGCACATAATCCTGTGCACAGTTTCTTTATTGATAACTCATACACCTTAGGCTTAATTTTTACAGAGGAGAGAAAAATAATGTCTTTTGAAGAACTGCAAGCAACCATCAAAGCAATTGCCATTCCAGGGCGCGGCATTTTAGCTGCGGATGAAAGTACCGCAACGTGTAAAAAGCGTTTTGACAGTATCGATATCGAATCCACAGAACAAAATCGCCAAGCGTATCGTGATATGCTGTTTACAGCGCCGGGTATTGAACAGTACATCAGTGGTGTTATTTTATTTGATGAAACAATTCGCCAAACCGCATTAGATGGCACACCGTTCCCAAAATTATTGGCTAGCAAAGGGATTGTGCCAGGTATTAAGGTTGATCTAGGTGTGCAACCCTTACCTTTTTCTCCAGATGAATCGTATACACAAGGGTTAGATGATTTGCCTGAGCGTTTGCAAGAATATAAAAAATTAGGCGCGCGTTTTGCTAAATGGCGCGGTGTATTGCATATCACAGATTGCTTCCCATCGTGTGCTGCGATGACCGCGAATGCAGAGGGCTTAGCGAATTACGCAGCGATCTGCCAGGCGAACGGTATTGTGCCAATTGTAGAGCCTGAACTGTTGATGGATGGTGATCACACATTGGAGCGTTGTTGGCAGGCTACAGAGGCTATGTTGCAACGTGTATTTGAGCGTTTGAATCACCATAGAGTGATGCTTGAAGGAATGATTTTAAAACCGGGTATGGTGATTTCAGGTGCTGACTGTAAAAAGCAAGCAAGTGTCAAAGAGGTTGCGCAAGCTACTTTAACCGTATTGCGTCGCACAGTTCCAGCGGCTGTACCGAGTATTAATTTCTTATCTGGCGGTCAAGATGATGTGATTGCAACTGAACATTTAGCGGCAATGAATCAATCGCCAATAGACAAACCGTGGAATTTAAGTTTCTCCTACGGCCGTGCTTTGCAAACACCAGCATTGGAAGCGTGGGCTGGTAAAGCGGCGAATGTTAAAGTAGCGCAACAGAAATTTATCGAGCGTGCTAAGGCCAATGCGCTAGCGAGTATTGCGGCTTAAACAATATAGACCTATGGCACTTCAAGATGTTATGCCGCATTTTGAAGTGTTTCTATACAGCTATTTATTCCTTATTTTAACTACTGTAAGTCATTTTCGTACAATTAAAGCCTTAATCAAGCATTGTATTTTCCATTTTAGAAAATTTAGCTAGACAAAGGAAACACTCTATATTACGTTGTGTGTGATAAATTTTAATTTTTAAATAAAGTGGGATGATAAATATGAGTAATACAAGACAAGGCCAATCAGACCTTTCTTCGTCGAACATGTTTTTTCCTACCGCTCGTACGTGTCACGGCACCTTTATTTGTAGACCCTTTTGGTCAGCTGTGAGGGCGCAAACTTTCAGGAGCGCGTGAACGTTTACTAAAATAAATGTATCAATTAAAAATAAAGGTGGAGGTTAACATGTCAAGATTTTTTGAAATTCATACTACACAACTGGCTTTATTCGGCGGTGGTCTCTTTATCAATATGGTGACTTTCTTTTTGGCTTTTGGCGTGGCTGTCAGGAGCGACTCTGATTCTATTCCTAGGAAAACAGTTGCAGTGATTTATGGATTGGTTGTGCTAAATATTCTCGCGCTAGTAGCGAGTATTTATACATCAATGTTAGAGTCTAAGGAATTGGCATTTAGGTAATACTAATCTTCCCCTAAATTAACGGACACCGATTTGTTAAAATCTATGAACTAACAAACGGGCGAGTGTGCGTGAAATCGCGGGAAGATTAATCGTTGTGTTCCTCACGGCTGGATTGCTCGTTTAAATTTTCCTTCAAACTGCCTTAACAGCTGAACAACGTGGCATACAAGAACTGTGCCCTGACTTGTTGCGGGTGGGGTATAAGTGGCATCATCTGACAAGAATGCTTTTAGAGAGACTTCTGTGTGAAAATCTCCCCCCTTTATGTTTACCCCGCAAGCGGAGGCAAATTATAGGCAGCATTCCTTCGTTAAGATTAGACTTTTTCTGTAATACGCGCTTTGCGTCCACTTAAATCTCTTAAGTAGTACAGTTTTGCACGACGTACATTACCACGACGCTTAACTTCGATCTTAGCGATAACTGGGCTGTATGTCTGGAAGACACGCTCAACACCTTCACCATGAGAAATTTTACGTACGGTAAAAGCAGAGTTAACACCACGATTACGCTTGGCAATCACGAAGCCTTCGAATGCCTGTAGGCGTTCACGGTTACCTTCTTTCACTTTAACTTGAACGAGGACTGTATCACCTGCACGAAATTTAGGAATTATTTTACCAGCCATTTGTTCATTATTAATTGCTTGGATTATGTTATTCATTATTTTTCACCTTATGCTGTTCCAGGACGGATCGCTCTTCGTCTGTCAGGATCCGCCTTTTTATCAAATCTGGACGTCTTTGCCAAGTCCTAATCAACTTTTCTTTGTTCCGATACGCATTTATGGCCTTATGATCACCATTTTGCAGGACTTTGGGTACACAAAGTCCATTGATGACCTCAGGTCGAGTGAAATGAGGGCAGTCGAGTAGGCCGTCCGCAAAGGAATCCTGGAGGGCTGATTGTTCGTCATTGAGCGTGCCGGGTAAGAGTCGCGCTACCGCATCAATGAGCATCATGGCGGGTAGCTCGCCGCCGCTGACGACAAAATCACCGATGCAATACTCTTCATCCACTTCATTTGCGATAAAGCGCTCATCCACACCTTCGTAGCGGCTGCATACTAATGTAATAGAAGACAGGCTTGCAAAACGCTTGATATCAGTCTGTTCTAGGGGTTTGCCTTGCGGTGATAAATGAATCACAAGTCCAGGTTGTTGAATTGCATCCAGTGTGTCTTTGAGAGGCTGATACAGCATCACCATACCAGGGCCACCACCATAGGGACGATCGTCTACTGTGCGGTGTTTATCGTGGGTGAAATCACGCGGATTCCAATAAGTCAGTTCCATGCTGTGGTTGCTAATAGCGCGATGTATCACACCGAATTGTAACGCCGTAAACATCTCTGGAAACAGGCTGACAATATTAAAATTCATGATCCCAATCCACTGTGATTTGCTTATTATCGCGATCGACAGAGCAAATGACAGAGTCAATAAAAGGGACTAGGTGGCGTCGCTCGCCTTTAATGATGAGAATATCGTTGGCGCCTGTGTCACGCATTTCAATAACAGAGCCAAGTGTGACGCCTGTGGTTGTAACAACCGTCATATCAATTAAGTCATCCCAATAATATTCATTGTCAGCAGTGGGCGGTAATTCACTTCTTTCGATAGCAATCAGATCGTTTGTGTACATTTTTGCTATATCACGATCATCAACGCCTTTGATTTTAACAATGATGAGGCTGCCTTGTAGGCCTACTTTTTCAATAGGCAGTGCCTGCCACTGACCTTGATGCTGAATCTGCCAGACAGGGTAGTTGAGTATATTCGTGATAGGGTCGGTGTAAGAATGCACCTTAAGCTGACCTCGGACGCCAAAGACACTGCCCAGGCATCCGATGACCACTTTATTCTGACTGTTCTGCGGCATCAGCGTTATTTTCAGTTGCAGCTTCTGCTGCTTTCTTTGCTTTAGCAGCAGCAAAACTTGCCTCGGCATTTTCAGACTGTTCTTTACGTTGAACTGATTTTGGAGCAGCAGTTGCTTTTTGCACGCCACTTTTTCTAAAATCTTTCAAAAGCTTAGCAACACGCTCACTAGGTTGCGCGCCCTGGCTTAACCAGTAATTCACTCGTTCTTGATCCAGATCGAGGGCTATCGCATTACCGCGTGCCATAGGATTAAAGTAACCGAGTTTCTCAATAAAACGTGAGTCACGTGCGCGACGCTTATCGGCAGCAACTACTTGGTAAAAAGGAGATTTTTTAGCTCCACCTCGTGCAAGTCTTATAACAACCATATTTATTGACAACCTTTGTAAAATCTAAGAGTCGCGTATTGTATGGAATTTTCATTTACTTTACAACAAAGATTCGAGTCATTTTTGTCCGCAAGGTATACCTATTACCCTTGAGCAATATTGTAGCGGCTTGGCTTATCAATAGTGTCAACTGAAGTGCCTTTGGCCCTATTTCTAGAAAAGATCAGAGGGCAGTTTACCGAGCAGGTCAGGAGGCAGCTGTCCTTTCAGTTGCTGCATGCGCTTGGCCATTTTATCTCCTTTAAAGCGACTCAACATTTTTTGCATCTGTGTAAATTGTTTTAAAAGTTTATTGATATCTTGTAAGTTCGTTCCCGACCCCATGGCAATGCGGCGTTTACGCGAGCCGTTGAGTAATGCGGGAAATTTACGTTCCTTTTTGGTCATGGAATTAATAATTGCTTCCATTTTGACAAACAGCGATTCATCCATCATGGCTTGTGCTTTCGCAGGAACTTGACCCATGCCTGGCATTTTGCTCATGAGCGATTTGATACCGCCCATTTTTTTCATTTGCTGTAATTGACTTAAGAAATCATTGAAATCAAAACGCTTGCCTTTCTTGAGTTTTTGAGCAATTTTATCAACTTCTTTTTTATCGACTTTGCGTTGTGCTTCTTCAACTAAACCAATAATGTCACCCATACCAAGAATACGTGAGGCGATACGCTGTGGATAGAACGGTTCAAGCGCGCCAATTTTCTCACCCACACCAACAAATTTAATTGGTTTTCCTGTAATCATGCGCATGGATAATGCGGCACCACCACGCGCATCACCGTCTGTTTTGGTGAGGATAATACCGCTGATTTCTAAACGTTCATTAAATGTTTTTGCAACAGTTGCTGCATCTTGCCCCATCATGCTATCTACAACAAGGAGTGTTTCGGTTGGGCGAATGGCTGAGCTGATCTCACTGAGTTCATGCATGAGATCATCATCGATGTGCAAGCGTCCAGCTGTATCAATGATGACGACGTCAATCAGTTGCGTTTTAGCGTAGTCCAGCGATTTTTTAGCAATGTGTAATGGTTTTTCCTGTGGCGTACTTGGGAAAAATTCCGCATCCACTTGGCTTGCCAGTGTTTCCAGTTGATCGATTGCGGCAGGGCGGTATACGTCTGTTGATACAACCAATACGTTTTTATCGTGTTGTTCATGCAATAATTTGGCCAGTTTGGCAACGGTCGTCGTTTTACCTGAACCTTGTAAACCGGCCATTAAGATGATGGCTGGACGTTGTGCTTTCAGGTTCAGCTCAACAGCTTGATCACCTAAAATATGAATCAATTCATCTTGGACCAATTTAATAAAGGCATCGCCAGGACGCACGCTTTTAATCACTTCCTGTCCAACGGCTTTCGCTTTGATTTGCTCGGTGAATTCTGTAATAACAGGCAGTGCCACATCGGCTTCGAGCAGTGCGCGACGTACTTCTGCCACGCTTTCTTTGATATTGTCCTCAGTCAGCCTGCCAACACCACGTAATTTGTTTAGGGCGCCGCTCAGGCGATCTGATAAATTATTAAACATAATGATCCCAACCTTGTTTTTAATGCAGGGGATTATACCGGTTCACTGGGGTGATAGCCAATATGCCTCCTCACCTGATTAATCGACCGTAAGCAGTTAACGAATTGACGCGTTTCAATATGCGGCTCGCATCTTGAAGTGGAATCGGTATATACCACTCGCGATTTTTAAGTGTGAATTAAAGGGTGGATGCTTCGTGGTATTCTGTTATTTATGGCCTCGCGTGTAATCAATCCACGCGGGCCACCAGGGTAGCTAACGCGCTCCCCTTGGAAACCCCATCTCGCTTTTGTGCCACTTCAA
>CAZFAA010000090.1:0-6312 GCA_964516605.1 uncultured Coxiella sp.
ATCTGCCAACACATCTCCTGCCTCAACACGATCACCTACTTCAACAATAGGACGCTGGTTAATACAGGTATTTTGGTTAGAACGGGTAAACTTCGTTAAATTATAAATATCAACACCTACATCATTATCACCCACGAGAGCGCTCTCATCGACACGCACAACAATACGTGACGCATCAACCGAGTCGACAACACCTGGACGCAATGCAGAGGCTGTTACACCTGAATCCACAGCAACAATACGCTCCATGCCCGTACCAACTAATGGTTTTTCAGGACAAATAGTGGGGACAGCTTGACGTTGCATATTCGATCCCATCAACGCACGGTTCGCATCATCATGCTCTAAAAAAGGAATCAAGGAAGCCGCAACAGATACAATCTGGCGTGGCGAAATATCCATAAAATCTACTTTATCAGGAGACGTTAAGGTAAACTCACCCTTATAACGACAGGCAATTAAATCTTCCGTCATCTTACCTTGTTCATCCAAATGCGCATTAGCTTGCGCGATATAGTAGTTACCTTCTTCAATCGCAGACAAATAATGGTAATCTTGGCTCACGTGTGCATTATTCACTTTACGATATGGTGTTTCTAAGAAACCATATTCATTAGTACGTGCATAAGTTGCCAGTGAGTTAATCAAACCAATGTTTGGACCTTCAGGAGTTTCAATTGGACATACGCGACCATAATGTGTTGGGTGCACGTCACGCACTTCAAAGCCGGCGCGCTCACGCGTCAAACCACCTGGTCCTAACGCAGAAACACGACGCTTATGCGTCACTTCTGAAAGTGGATTCACCTGATCCATAAATTGTGACAACTGACTCGAACCAAAAAATTCCTTCATCGCCGCCGCGACAGGTTTTGCATTCACCAAATCCTGCGGCATAAGATTTTCTGAATCAGCCAAACTCAAGCGGTCTTTGACAGCGCGCTCAACACGCACCAGACCCACACGAAATTGATTCTCAGCCATTTCACCAACGCAACGTACACGGCGGTTACCTAAATGATCGATATCATCAATTTCACCTTTACCGTCACGAATGGACACCAATTCCTTAATCACCGCAACAATATCATCTTTGGTGAGTACACCAGGTCCGGTTAACTCTTCACGACCAACTCGGCGGTTAAACTTCATGCGCCCCACAGCCGACAAATCATAGCGATCGCTTGAGAAGAATAAATTCTCAAACAACACTTCAGCCGCATCCTTCGTAGGTGGCTCACCTGGACGCATAATACGGTAAATTTCAACCAATGCTTCCAGTTGATTGGTCGATGAATCAATACGGAGTGTATCTGATATATACGGACCACATTCGATATCGTTGATGTAAAGTGTCTTAATTTCCGTCACGCCTTTGCTGCGCAACTGCTCCAACAACCCTTCACTAATCACTTGGTTCGCCTGCGCCAATACTTCTCCTGTTGCCTTATCCACAACAGGCTCAGCAATCACTTTCTCAACCAGGTACATATCTGGGAAAACAATTTCTTTCAGACCCGCCTTATCCATCAAGCGAATATGCCGTGCTGAAATACGACGGTTTTCTTCAACAATAACTTTACCTTCATTATCTTTAATATCGATACACGCCAACTCACCACGTAAACGACGCGCTACCAACTCCAGCGTCACATCATGTGCATTTAATTTAAAGGTGTTGGTCTCATAGAACATGCTTAAAATGTCTTCAGTCGAATACCCTAAAGCACGTAACAATACGGTGCCCGGTAATTTACGACGGCGATCAATACGCACATAAACACAATCTTTCGGATCAAACTCAAAATCCAACCACGATCCACGGTAAGGAATAATGCGCGCAGAATACAGCAATTTACCAGAAGAATGCGTTTTACCTTTATCGTGCTCAAAAAATACACCAGGAGAACGGTGCAACTGTGAAACCACGACGCGCTCTGTACCATTAATGATAAGGCTACCTGCATCCGTCATCAGAGGCATTTCACCCATATACACTTCTTGCTCTTTAATATCTTTTACAACAGGCTCACCAGCCGAAGATTCTTTCTCAAAGAGAGTTAAACGCATTTTCACCTTAAGCGGTGCCGCATAAGTTAATCCGCGTAATTTACACTCTTTTTCAGTAAATAAGGATTCACCCAACGTATAACTTACATACTCTAAACGGGCTAAGCCAGAATAACTATCTATAGGGAAAACTGATTTAAAAGCGGCATGCAGCCCCATATCTTGTAACTTATCGAAAGGGACGCCTGCTTGTAAAAATTGGCGATACGATTCAATTTGCGTTGCCAACAAATAAGGTATTTTTAAAACTTCAGAGCCACTGCTACCAAGACGTAAACGTACGCGTTTTTTTTCTGAGTTGGATGTAACTTTGTACTTATCAGCTGAAGAACTTGTCATTGGCGATCCTCACATTAAATATATAAAAACCCGGGGCCAAATAATCACCCCGGGTGCAGTCATTCGCGCTCAACGAGCAATCCTGACTTCCTGGACGGCGTGAAGAACAAAAATAGGTCTTTGCTCTTCAATTTAAGAGGGGATATTCAACGCACCCTCTCAAAGATCCCCCATCCAAGTAAACTTCAGCGGGAACCGCTGACTCTGGATTTACTACCTATGTAATTTTTAAATAATAAATTACTTAGTTTCAACGGTCGCGCCGGCTTCTTCCAGCTGCTTCTTAATTGAAGCTGCTTCATCTTTTGATACCGCTTCTTTAACAGTAACAGGTGCGCTTTCAACCATATCTTTAGCTTCTTTGAGTCCAAGAGATGTAATCGTACGAATGGCCTTAATCACGCCAATTTTGTTCGCACCAACATCCTTCATAATGACATCAAACTCAGTTTTTTCCTCAACGGCCGCTTCGCCACCACCAGCAACTGCTGGACCGGCAACTGCAACAGCAGCTGCTGCTGAGACACCAAATTTTTCTTCCATAGCGCTTACCAAGTCACAGATATCCATGACACTCATATTAGCAACAGCTTCTAGGATTTGATCTTTAGTTACAGATACTGACATTTTTATTCTCCGAAATTAAATTATTAGGCTGCTTGTTTTTGTTCGCGAATTTGCCCCATAACACGCACAAATTGTGCGACAGGCTCATTAAGAGTACGGACAAATTTCACAACAGGAGCACGCATTACAGACATCAGTAATGCAATCGCTTCGTTGCGAGAAGGTAAGTCTGCAACTGCTTTCAACTGCTCAGGACCGAGTAGCTGACCATCTATTGCTAGCGCTTTTACTTCTAATTTTTCATTCGTCTTAATGAAATCACGAATTAAACGAGCAGCAGCACCTGGCTCGTCTTGTGAAAAAAACAACACAATCGGGCCAGATAACGCATCACTCAAACAGGCAAAACGTGTTTCTTTAACGGCTCTACGAGCAAGTGTATTACGATACACACGCATATGAACGCCATTATCACGCGCGCTCTTATGTAGATTCGTCATATCAGAAACAGCCAAGCCGCGATAATCAGCCGCAATTGCTGATATAGCCGTTGTTGCAACGTGATTCAATTCTGCAACAATAGCTTGCTTATCCTCGAGTCTTAGTGCCACCGTTTCTCTCCGATTACTATTTAGTGCCTACCTACAGTACAACAAAATTAGCGCGCTCTTAGCAATTCGCACATGATCTTGCCGCATGTAAACAGACCCTTTTCATAACAATAAAGATTAATAAATTAATCTTCCCCATGGTGACCGCTGCATAATACATTCGGGCACCGTCTGCGTAGGAAATTAAGTGCTTGTAATAGTATTACTCACACACCTACGGTCTTTGACAGCACTGATGCCATCAATTCACTATGTAACGTTTCAAAGTTACTTAATTTATTTCTCAAAATTAAATCATGATCAACAACATAAAGTTGATCATCATCGCGCAAACACCAGCCTTAAACAACTAGCGTGGATACATCTACTAAAATCCCCGGACCCATTGTCGTTGATATACTGACTTTTTTAATAAAAGTACCTTTAGCTGTACTGGGTTTAATACGCTTTAATTCTACTAATAAGGCTTCTAAATTTTCTTTTATCTTGGTGCTATCAAAGTGCGCCTTACCAATAGAGCAATGCACAATACCACTCTTGTCCGTACGAAAACGCACCTGACCTGATTTTGCATTCTTCACAGCAGTGGCGACATCAGCCGTTACAGTTCCAACTTTAGGGTTTGGCATCAAGCCACGCGGACCTAAAATCTGGCCTAGCTTACCAACAACACGCATCGAATTTGGAGTCGCGATCACAACATCAAAATTCATCTCGCCATTTTGAATTTTCTCAGCCAAATCATCCATGCCCACTAAATCCGCACCCGCCGCAAGCGCTTGCGTGGCACCATCACCTTCTGCAAACACAGCAACACGCATCTCTTTACCGGTGCCATGTGGCAATACGATAGAGCCACGCACGTTTTGATCTGATTTGCGCGCATCAAGACCAAGATTTACTGCTACATCAACAGACTCAGCAAATTTAGCTGTCGCACATTCTTTAACAAGATTTGCCGCATCCAATACAGGATACGCTTTACCTCTTTGGATTTTCTCGCGAATTAAACGCACTCTTTTTGATATTTTTGCCATTATTCAACGCCCTCAACAATAATCCCCATACTACGCGCTGTTCCAGCGATAGTGCGCACCGCGGCATTTAAATCCGCTGCGGTAATATCAGGCTCTTTAATTTTTGCAATTTCTTCTAATTGCGCGCGAGTCGCTGTACCGACCTTAGTAGTGTTCGGCGTTGCACTACCACTCGCACCCTTCAAGACGATTTTTTTCAACAACACAGATGCAGGAGGCGTTTTAGTAACAAACGTAAAACTGCGATCTGCATACACTGTAATAACAACAGGTGTTGGCAGACCTTTCTCGAGATTTTGAGTTTTTGCGTTAAACGCCTTACAAAACTCCATAATATTTACGCCATGCTGCCCTAGAGCAGGACCCACTGGCGGACTAGGATTTGCCTCACCCGCTTTAACTTGCAAACGGATATAGGCCGTTATTTTCTTTGCCATGATTATATACCCCCGGGTACTAACGCTTTTTTCCACACCTCAAATGAGATCAACCCACCCAAAACATGAAAACTAAAGCTCCCCACTAAAAACGCAATAGACCCACTCTACTCAGAGATCTAACCTATTGCCATAAAAACCGCTGCGCAATTAGAGCACAGCGGACCCCAAAAAGCACGTCAAATTTTAACTTTTCTCAACCTGACTGAATTCTAATTCGACTGGCGTCGCACGCCCAAAAATAGACACCGATACACGTAAACGACTTTTTTCATAATTCACATCTTCAACAACACCATTGAAATCTGCAAAAGGACCCTCGATAACACGCACCACTTCACCCGGCTCAAACAATACCTTGGGCTTGGGTTTATTGCCACTATCTTCCACACGCTGCAGAATAGACATCGCTTCTTTATCTGTAATGGACGCAGGACGCTCCGCAGTACCACCAATAAAACCAAGAACACGTGGAATACTACGCACAAAATGCCAGGTGACATCATCCATTTCCATTTGTATCAGAACATACCCTGGGAAAAATTTACGCTCACTTTTGCGCTTCTGCCCATCTTTCATCTCGATGACTTCTTCAGTTGGCACAATAATTTCGCCAAAACGATCCTCAAGCCCCTTCATCTGAATACGCTCAAGCAAAGTACGAACAACATAATTCTCAAAACCTGAATAGGCATGAAGCACATACCAACGTTTTTTTATTTCTTCTGTCATGCTTCTAACCTCTTTGACCTGTAATCATACCAACAATCCACATAAAAAATGAGTCGATGCCCCATAAAATCAAGGCGGTAATGACCACCATTGCAACGACAACCAACGCTGTCTGCACAGTTTCCTGACGCGTTGGCCAGGCCACTTTACGCATCTCAGTACGCGCACTCTTAATAAATGCCCACGCCAGAGAACCTTGTGTCGTCGTATACACAATACCTAATGCAACAACGGACACAAAAATACCTATCGTTGCCCTATAAGCCACATCCACCTGATTGTAATGTAGGTTAGCAACTACACCAGCGGCAATAATAATCAGAACAATCAGCCATTTTAATGTATTCATACTATCCTTCTTACCCACCCGGTATTACATGGACAAACTAACGCAATTTTTTCCTGCCTACACTTGCTACGTGCAATATCGCAACCCTATATGGAAATTGCTACATATGGCAGGTCAGGAGGGAATCGAACCCCCAACCTGCGGTTTTGGAGACCGCCGCTCTGCCAATT
>CAZFAA010000091.1:0-6200 GCA_964516605.1 uncultured Coxiella sp.
AAACCACTGCTGCAACGGTCCTGCCAACCATACGATGAGCACACCCATCACCGCATTGGCTAACACTAAGCGTAAAAAATAAACCAGCCAGCCATCACCTGCTGCAAAAATCTTACGCTTAAATAATACTGTCAGTAATAAACTGGCATTAATCGAAGCCGCTAAAGATGTGGATAATGCCAGTCCTGCATGACGCAATGAATGAATTAAAATTAGGTTAAACACAACGTTGAATACAACACACCACGCTGCAATTTTAACGGGCGTACGGACATCTTTGCGCGAATAAAAAGCTGATGCCAACACTTTAATGAGCATAAAAGCCGGCAACCCTACCGCAAATGCTTTTAGACTTTGGCTGGTCATGATGACATCGTAAGTGTTAAATGCACCGTGATGAATTAAGGTGGCCAAGAGTGGTCCTGATAATAAAAATAACGCTAGCGCTGCAGGAATGCCGACCAACAATTCCAAACGCAACGCCCACGCCAAGGTTGCTGAATATTGCTCAGGGTTATTATTCGCGTGATGATGCGATAGATTGGGTAAGACAACTGTTGCCAGTGCCACACCGATCACGCCCAATGGCAAATACGTCAGGCGATCGGAATAATACAACCAAGAAATACTGCCTGCTGTCAAAAACGAGGCGAAAAAATTATCGATCAGCAAACTGATTTGCGCCACTGACACGCCAAATAAGGCCGGGACCATTAAACGCATGACACGTCGCACATCCGGATCTCGAAAACCCAAAGAGGGGCGCGGCAATAAATTTTTTGCAAACAAAGCCGGTAACTGAATCGCCAATTGCGCCACGCCCCCAATCAACAGACCCCACGCCAACACATAAACAGGTGTCGCGGCATACGGCGCCCACAAGTAGGCCACCAAAATCAATGCCACATTCAGTAGCACTGGCGTAAAGGCTGGGATCGCAAAATGATTACAGGTATTCAAAATAGCGCCACTGAAGGCCACCAATACAATTAAAATAAGATAGGGAAACGTGATATGTAACATATGTTCGGTTAAGATGGCACGCTCACTCCCATGCGCAAAACCCGGCGCAAACACCGTCACCAACAATGGTGTCAAAATTTCAGCCACTACCACCACCAAGGTCACCACCAGACCCAACGTGCCAGCCACGCGGTTTACAAAGTTCTGTACATCTTCATGCGGTCTTTGCTGCCTAATCTCAGACATCACCGGCACAAAAGCCTGCGCAAAGGCGCCTTCGCCAAAAAGACGGCGCATAAAGTTAGGTAGTTTTAAGGCAATAATGAAGGCATCAAAGGCAGCGCCGGCACCAAAGATCTGCGCCAGAATAATATCCCGTGCAAAACCCATAATACGTGACAAGAGCGTCATGCTGGCTACAATTGAGGTTGACCTTAATAAGCGGCCACGTTTTTTCTCGATGACCGGAGACTTTTGATTGACAACTTGCTCAGAAACAGGCATATTTTCGCGTCCATAGATTAATACATCGGGAGTATACCGTGGCTAATTCACCACAAGCAAGAAAACGCGCAGAGCAAGCACAAAAACGCCGCTTAAGTAATTTAAGCCAAAAATCTGGAATGCGTACTGCATTGAAAAAAGTGTTAAAAGCCGTTGCAGGTAAAGACCTCGATGCTGCTCAAGCCACTTTCAAAGCCGCTACTAAGGAAATCGATATCCTGGCTCGCCGTAATGTAATTCATCCTAACAAGGCTGCTCGTCTTAAAAGCCGTCTGAATGCTAAAGTCAAAGCCTTGGCTACTGCTTAAAAACCCGATTCTCTAATCCTTCCTCCCGTTTTTACACGGGAGGAATATTAGCAATCTCTGGGTGTAGCTATAACTTCATCTGTAATACATCAAAGTACCTATGCTTGCCGGACTCGTTGTTCATCAGCGCGAGCAGTTTGGAGGAAAACTTAAGCGAGCAGCGGAGCATATAAATCATATATGACAAGCGAGCAAGGTTTTTCGAACAAAATAACCCCTCTAGGACAAAACTGTGGGGAAGGCTGACATATAGCCTATTTTAAATCACAATCAACTACTCAGATCCTGGCTGCTCCATCGAGCCCTCCTCGCGCTTTGCCGAGAGTGATTACGACCCCCTCTATCACCATCTACTGCCTCCCTCGACTCTGAGAATAAATGAGAACGGCGGTCTTCTCGCCCTACACGATGATTTCGTCTAGGCTGCGGTAATTGTGGGTCTGCCGCTGTTGCAGGTCCTTCTTCTTCAAATCGAGCACCTTTAGGCAATCTTAATCCTTGCGCTTCTGCAGTATTTTTTAATAGAAGTGGAAAAGGCAAAGCCTGATTCCGCGTTAACAAAAATACCCACAAATTTCTTTGTTCGAGCATAATGCACTGATACGTAGCACCTATTAAAGTATTTTTGACAGTCGTAATCGTAGGCTGATAATGGTGATTCTCAACTAAAATAATAGCATCTAAAAAACGATCTTTTTCATCATCAGGCAGACATTCAAGCTGCAATAAAAATTGAGTTTTAGCAGCAGTACACGCTTCTAGATCTTCATCAGTATAACTTAAAGAAGGTTGATTAGGCTTACTGCCATAACTCAAGTAGGTTTGTAAGAGTTCAGATAACGCATCCAATATTTGAGGATGAATATAAGTTTCTTGCTGATAAGCTTGCCTTAATTCCTGAGCATATGATACTAAGCGCGGATGCTGTTGCATTTCAAGCAATAAATGATTGGGATAAGGCTCATTTGTATGTGGACTACGTAACCATACAGGATCAGGCTGCATTTGAAAACAGGCCAATAATTCTTCTATATCGTAAACAATACCACCCAATACAATAAAGTTTTCCTCAGGAATATCTAAAATATCGGTGCAATAGAGACTGGTTTCGGTATTATACTCACATTCCCAGCTATTAAATGCTCTAAAAAAATCAGAAAATTCAGACCTACGCTCAACTGGAATAAACGCCAAGATGGAATCTATTGAACAACCCAGCCAAGTCATACTGAACTCATACAATTTAGCATAATTTAGAACATAACCCATAAAATGTCCAAGAGACAGACTCTCCGGCACAGACGCCCTATTTACATAATCCTCTACGTAATATTTCAAACAAAGAATGTACTCACCAACCATTGTTACCGTATTGAGCGTAAGGATAACGTGCTTTTAAACGATTAAAAATCTCAATCACGCGTTCTTTCTTCATATAACAAACCCCATAACATTTTTAATTGATTACAATACTAATCCCAAATATAGTACTTAACAGATACTATAAAAAATGACAACATCTGTACTCGCACTTTAAAAAATTATTCCTTCATTTCATGTAAATAGTTCATGATATCAAAACACAATTCCGGCGTACCTTTACCTGTTGCTGCAGAAATTCGGTAAATGGGGCCATCCCACTCAAAGCGTTTTAAAATATCTGCAATACGTATTTCTAAATCATCTTCCAACATTAAATCGATTTTATTAAACACCAACCAACGCGGCTTAGCGTATAATTCATCGCTGTATTTTCGCAATTCATGCAAAATTGCTTCCATCGCCGCAACCGGATCCGAACCATCCATCGGATCGATATCGACAAGGTGCAGCAGCACTTGTGTGCGACTTAAATGTTTTAAAAATTGAATTCCCAAACCCGCGCCTTCTGCCGCACCCTCAATCAATCCTGGAATATCGGCAATTACAAAACTTTGCTCTTCACCCACGCGCACTACGCCCAAATTAGGATGCAGTGTGGTAAATGGATAATCCGCAATTTTAGGACGTGCATTAGAAATTTGATTGATCAAGGTCGATTTGCCAGCATTAGGCAAACCTAATAAACCCACATCCGCCAGCACTTTCAACTCCAAGCGCAGTGTGCGCTGCTCTCCGGGCTTACCTGGTGTGGTTTGCCGCGGCGCGCGATTGGTACTGCTTTTAAAGCGCGCATTACCAATCCCATGAAAACCACCGCGTGCTACACACAGTGGTTGTCCGGGCACAATTAAATCACCAATAATTTCATCCGTCTCATCGTCGTAAACAAGCGTCCCAACCGGTACTTTTAAAAATAAATCATCTGCACTCTTACCGCGGCGCAAGCAGCCCTCACCCGGCGCGCCATTGCCTGCTTGAAATTGTTTCTGGTATTGGAAATCAATCAAAGTATTCACGTGCACATCGGCTACTAAAAAAATACTGCCACCATCGCCACCATCACCACCATCCGGCCCACCAAATGGAATAAATTTTTCGCGACGAAAACCGCAGCAGCCTTTCCCACCTTTACCGGCTTCAACTCTAATAGTCACTGCATCAACAAAATTCATATCACTCCACATTCCCGGTAGGAATTGCAACATTTTTTCAATAAAAAAAGCCCCGCAATGCGAGGCCTCGAATCATTCAGTACAGAGCACGAATTACTCGTTAGTGCCTAACGGCTCTACGACAGCAAATTTACGTTTTTTAGCGCCTTGAATCTTAAACACAACATGTCCTTCAATCAAAGCATACAACGTATGATCTTTGCCAATACCAACACCTGTACCAGCATGACAGCTCGTACCGCGCTGACGAATAATAATGTTGCCAGGTATAACGTGCTGACCACCAAATTTCTTCACTCCTAAAAACTTAGGATTCGAATCGCGACCGTTACGGGTACTACCACCCGCTTTCTTATGAGCCATTTTTTATTCTCCTATCCTGCGATATCGGTAATTCTAACCGCTGTAAAACTTTGGCGATGCCCTTGGCGCTTCATGTGGTGTTTACGGCGTCTGAATTTCAGGATCAGGATTTTTTTGTCCCGCGCCTGTTCCAATACTTCACCCACAACCTTAGCACCCGCCACCAGGGGGCTACCCACAGTTTGGTTGCTACCATCTGAAACCATTAATACGTCTTTAAAATCAATTGTTTGACCGACTTCTGCGACAAGCTTCTCAACTCTGATTACATCGCCTTTTCCAACGCGATACTGCTTACCACCGGTTTTTATTACTGCATACATGCGGATTGCCTCTTCTGCCAATCGTTACTGAAAGATTGGGCATTCTAATGAAAAGCGCTTACCCGCGCAAGCGAAATCACAGTCTTTTATCAAATCACAATTAAAAAATCTACTTTTTGCCTGATGCGCCCCTGTTACCAAAGATTGCTGCTTCAGTGGTCAGTGGCATGGGTGTATAATCAACGCTTCGCTTTCACATAAGGTAGCAGCACGATGAAACCCGTGACTCAAGTAAACGTTATCGCCCTGACGCTCCTGGCTACACTACACTGGCAAGCTTTCGCAGGCTGCGTGCAATGGCCAGCAAATGTTTTTACTCCTATTGCCAATCCCATTACCCACAAAATAGCACCTGATTACGGCCTTTATTGGTTTAAAAGCGTTGGCAACAATGAACAGGTCATGCGCGCCTTTACGCCACCTACGATGGCTGCTCAATTTTCAAATGGCCAAATAAATACCCTGCCGCAAGGTATGTCGCTGGTGAACGCACGCAACCAGTATATTCAGCAACTGCAAAAAGCTGGCTTTTTTGATCCAACTAAACCCACTCTAATTTTCATTCACGGGAATCAAGCTGGGTCTACGTTAAAACGTGACCGAGTTGATTTTTGCTATACCTATAAGCTAGCAAATGGCCGCATGTTCACCAGCATGAATACCCGTAATTTCTGGAAGGGTTGGAACGTCGGCTTATTTTATTGGACACCTTTTGCAGATGATACACCGGGTAAAGGCCTGGGTAACTTTATCAAAGCGATCACCTACCCTGAAATGAAAATTTATTCCAGTCAAAGTCATGCCGGCATGAGGTGGTCTTATCTGAATGCTCAAGGAAGAAAAGCCTTTTGCTACCCAGGTCAACAACAGTGCGCGCGCTTACCAACAAACCGCGCAGGCCAGCCAGTGAGTGTCAGTGAGCTTGCTTATATGGCCTATGCTAACGCCTTCCCACCACAATACAATCAACCCATTCGCATTGTCGGTCAGTCACTTGGTGCACAAGTTGCCATTCAATTAACTCATCACGTCGTAACACAACACCAATTGCCACGACCAAATGAGTTGATTCTATTAGATCCGTATTTCACGCCAGGCATACACCACGTAAATGTAGGCTCTGACAACGAAGCGGTTGCCACATACAGTTTTAATACAATGCGCCGCACCTTAATCGCTGCTCC
>CAZFAA010000092.1:0-6092 GCA_964516605.1 uncultured Coxiella sp.
GTTGTCTAGAGCTATGATAGTGTCAAGAAAAAGTCGGCGCAGAATAGGTTGTTTTGTTTTTAACGTAGATCAGGTAACCTAGTTTACTTTAAAGAGAGAGCTTTATGAACAACACCAATAGTCATTTAAGTTTAAAAGTGGCTGAGTTATTTCAAGCGCAAGGCTTGATGCTGTCTAGTGCTGAGTCCTGTACTGGGGGGTTGCTGGCCAGTGAGATCACAGCGATTGCAGGATCCTCAACGTATTTTGATCGAGGGTTTATTACCTACAGCAATGAGGCTAAACACGAGGTACTGGATGTTGATTATGCGTTATTACAGCACTATGGCGCTGTGAGTGAATCTGTGGCCGCAGCGATGGCGCGTGGCGCATTGATACACAGCCATGCGGATATTGCTATTTCAATTACAGGTATAGCCGGACCGCGCAGTGATATTTCTGCTAAACCAGTTGGTTTAGTGTGGTTTGGTGTGGCCACAAAACAAGGCGTGTGTGAAACACGTATGGCACAATTTCACGGTGAACGTCAGCAAGTACGCGCTGCATCGGTTGGCTTTGCCTTAGAGTGGCTGATTGAAACAGCTCAACGCTCCCGACTGATGTGTATCTGATGCCATAGTGCAAGGTACATAAGGCTCCAAGTGGCTTTGGTCGTGGTTTTAGTTAGGGGTTTTGCAAGCATCGCATTCACTTTAGCTATATCGCATAATTCAGTGATGATTGACTGCGATGGCAAATAGTTTTGCAACCAATCACGGCGATTTTCAAGCCAAGATTGAAGTGGTACCGTAAAGCCTTTTTTAGGGCTGAATGCATCATATTGTTTCAGGTGTTGATTCAACCAGCTGCGTAAAATCCATTTACCTTGCTTGCCTTTTATTTTTAATTTATTAGGTAAGGTTAGCGCAAATTCAGCGAGTAATTTATCTAAAAATGGCGTGCGTCCTTCCAAGCTGTGCCACATCAAACAACGATCGAGTTTGATGAGTAAGTCATTGGGTAGCCATGTTTGCATGTCAATCGTTTGCGCCGTGTATAAGCGATCATAGCCTTGTGTGCGGCAGGCTTTTTCAATTTCTTGGATGTGTTGGCGCCATAAGTTGTTATCAGATTTTAATAAATTCAAGCGCGATAAATCACCTTTGTAATAAAAATTACGACGCTTTTTCCACACGGGGCGTATGTAGCTGCGATAGCGACCATAACCAGCAAAGAGTTCATCGCCACCTTCTCCAGACAGTACGACGGTGACATCTTTTGCCGCCATTTGTGCTAATTTAAACGTCGGTACAATCGCGTAATCAGCGGTAGGATCATCGGTTGCACGAATCGCTTCGGGTAACAGTTCCCAGAAATCCTCTTCAGTAAATTCAATTTCATGATGTTTTGTTGCAAAATGCGCCGCTACTTGTGCGGCTACACAACGTTCATCTTGTGTATCTGAGCTTTTAAAGCCAAGTGTATACGTGTGAATAGGTTGTTTAATCAGACGCTGTGCCATCGTTAAAATACAGGTTGAATCAACTCCACCAGATAAAAATAAACCCACTGGAACATCGGATTGCAAGTGCAGTGCAACCGTTTCTTCAAATAGGGCATCAAATTGTTGTAACGGTGTGAGTCTCGAGCGTCTAGCAGGGGATTTTTTTTGTGGTATCAATCCAAGTTTGCTTGGGTAATAGTTGCGAGCTGTAATTTTACCGTCTTTCACGAATAATGTTTCACCAGGTAAAACGCGTTTGATGGTGGCGATAGCTGTGCTATTGCCTGTGGCAAAATGCAATTGCAGTAATTGTTTTAGTACCGCTTTATCGGTATGACGTAGATTTAGAAAATGCTGCAATGCACGCAATTCTGAGGCAAAGTAAAAGCCAGATTCGTCTTGATAGTAGTACAGTTGTTTCATGCCAAACGGATCGCGGCTGAGCCACAGTTCTTTTTGAGGTGCATCATACACAGCAAGCGCATACATACCACGCAGGTGTTCTACAAAATCGGCCTGGTATTTCTCAAACAGGTAGGGAATCACTTCGCAGTCGGAAGTGGAGTGCCAGTGCAAATCGCAATCACTCTGTGTCAGCTGTGCTTTCAGTTCCAGGTAATTGTAAATTTCGCCATTGACGATTGCGTGTGTGTGGTTTGATGTTGAGAAAGGTTGCATGCCGTCGACAGATAAATCGTGGATTGCTAGGCGCTGGTGATAGAGGCCAACACTGTCTTCGAGGTGGTGACCTTCGCCATTGGGTCCGCGGTGTTGTAAGGTTATGGCTAGGCTTTGCAGCTCATTTAAAGTGACTGATTGGTTTTGGGTTTTATAGATACCGCTTATTGCGCACATATTGATCATCACTAACTACTACCGTGTGGCATTGTAAACAGAATAGTCGGATGCCGCCACTACTAGTATCCGTCGTTTTGAATCTGTGGAATAATGCCTTTTCCATAGAATCTATTTTCCCTAGGAGTAAACAATGACGGATAAAAGTAAAGCGTTGAGTGCCGCATTATCACAGATTGAGCGCCAATTTGGTAAAGGATCGGTTATGCGTTTAGGTGATTCCCCAGCTTCGCGTGATATCGATGTAATTTCAACAGGCTCATTAGGGTTGGATATTGCTTTGGGTATCGGTGGGTTGCCAAGAGGGCGGGTAATTGAAATTTATGGTCCGGAAGCGTCTGGTAAAACTACTTTGGCGTTACAAACTATTGCTGAATGCCAAAAGCATGGAGGTACCGCTGCATTTGTGGATGCAGAGCATGCGTTGGATTCAGTGTATGCCGGTAAATTGGGCGTAAATTTAGAGGAGTTATTAATTTCACAGCCGGATACGGGTGAGCAAGGATTGGAGATTACCGATATGCTCGTGCGTTCGGGTGCTGTTGATATGGTGGTAGTGGATTCAGTTGCTGCTTTAACACCTAAAGCGGAAATTGAAGGTGATATGGGGGATTCGCATATGGGATTGCAGGCACGTTTGATGTCGCAAGCCTTACGCAAGCTCACTGGTAACATTAAAAAATCGAATACCTTAGTGATTTTTATCAATCAAATTCGCATGAAAATTGGTGTCATGTTTGGTAATCCTGAAACAACAACAGGTGGTAATGCATTAAAATTCTATGCTTCAGTGCGTTTGGATATTCGACGTATTGGTGCGATTAAAAAAGGCGACGAGATTTTAGGTAACGAAACACGTGTTAAGGTTGTTAAAAATAAAGTAGCACCACCATTTCGCCAGGTCACTTTTGATGTCCTCTATGGTGAAGGTATTTCACATGAAGGTGAAATTATTGATCTGGGTGTGCAGCTTGAAATTATCGATAAAGCGGGTGCTTGGTATAGTTATAACGGTAATAAAATTGGTCAAGGTAAAGATAATGTGCGCCTTTATTTAAAAGAAAATCCTGCGATTGCTGCGGAAATTGAAGCAAAAATTCGCAGCGCGTCTACATCTAATATTATGGCCATGAAGGCTACTACTGAAAGCGAAGCCGAAGCTGAGGAAATTGTAGAGGTGTAATATGGCCAAGACAGCGCGTGTGTTAGCCATGGATTATCTTGCGCGGCGCGAGCACACGCGTGTCGAATTACAGCGTAAATTGGCACAAAAAGAATATTCTGCTGCCGAAATTGATGCCGCGTTGGATCAATTGCATCAGCAAGGTTTACAGTGTGATCGGCGTTTTGCAGAACAGTATGCCTATTACCGTGCC
Organism: uncultured Coxiella sp.; assembly: GCA_964516605.1. Taxonomy (GTDB): domain Bacteria; phylum Pseudomonadota; class Gammaproteobacteria; order Coxiellales; family Coxiellaceae. The sequence goes on from CAZFAA010000092.1 coordinate 3,715, forward strand.
AAAAGAGGTTGTGGACCACTAAAAATTAAAGTAGAACTCAAGCAACATGGTGTCAGCAGTGCCCTGATTGATGACGTTATGTCGATGCTGGATGTGGATTGGCAGGTATTGGCGCGCACTGTGTTTGAGAAAAAATTTAAAACAACTGCAAACAGTCTTCAGGAAAAAGCTAAGCAGCAACGGTTTATGCTGCAGCGTGGGTTTGAGGGAGATAGTTTGCAAAATACATGATCACTAGCAAAAATCCGAATAACATTTTGATTTTGAGCTCCAGTCTCTGAACATGAGCTTATCTTCATGGGGCGCTCATTATGCTGCATGATGAGTTTGTTATAGGCCGCAAATCTTACGCTAGCAGTAACCGATTATGTTCTCTTAACGTCCCCAAAAACAACCTTGACCTATTCAGAGTTGAGGGCTAAATATATTTCTGCAAACTTAATATTATCTACTATGCTTAGATCTTAAGAGATCGTGTGAACGATTAGTGAATGAGGTTGATATAGGAGATACAACATGTTGATCTTAACTAGACGCATCAGTGAGTCAATTATCATCGGCGATGATGTTAAGTTGACAGTGTTAGGAGTTAAGGGGAATCAAGTCCGTATTGGGATTGATGCACCTAAAGATGTGTCAGTACACAGAGAAGAGATTTATATGCGCATCAAGCAGGAAAAAGGCGAAGATGATGCTGTCTAAGATATCAAGACGAATCTTAGAAAGTAAGGGCGCCATTGAGCGCCCTTTTTCTATCCGCGCGCTAGTTCAAATTAATTATTCAAATGAGAGATGTTCTTACAATCATCATTTTTAAAGTCAGATGCTTGTAAGTTCAGTGCTCGGCCAAACCAGTCAGTATAAAAATCAACACGGTTTTGCGCATTTTCATTGTTGGACTGATGGCACTCAAGACCGCCATTAATAATATCAATCGTTAAGCCGAATCCTGCGGGATGATTTGGGTCGTTATTAATGGTGGATCCTGGTGTAGCCGTTATGGCTTGATGTGCGGAGGGTTTTGGTGTTTGTGGAGTCATCCAGAACCATAGAGCAGTTGCCCAGGCTGTGGTGGCATTTTGATTCACTAAATCAGGATATGCTAAGAGATCTCCAATTGGTTGTTCGCCTGTTGGAGTTGGTATTTTTTGCAATTGATCACGCGCCAGACCGTAATTATAGTTCCAGGACAATTGCAGTGGTCCGCGGCCATAGTAACTTTTTTGTGGGGTGCAAGGATAGGTCGTATTGCTGGGATCGCAATATTGCGTGCAACCGTTATTCGTACAGCCAACCTCTGCAGAAAAACACAACCCCCAGGCTAATGCTCCACCGGGTGCAGTAGGCCAGCCACCTGTTGTCTCATGTGCAGCATTGGCAAGGAAGGCTGCTAATTCACGTGTATTTACTTGTTGATCTGTATTATTTAGAAAATCAGGAAACAGTTTCATCGCTGACTCTAAGCCATGTAAAGTATAAATTTGACTTCCATTACAGCTGGCATTACCGATATTGGGGAATAGTGCTTGGAATGATGTATGGTTTTTATTAAGAATGTTTTCCAGATTTGCTATGTTATCAGCCATAGCAGAGCTGGAGCATAATACTGTTAGTGCAATTAATGTGAAGTGCTTCATAAGTTCCCCAAGATAAATTATTACCCACGTAGTTTATAGTAAAATACCACCCATGTAAAAAATATACATTCTTATAGTTAAGATAAGTCTTTTTATGGTAACCAAGCGTGTCAATATAATTGCGCCCACAAGGTAATTGTGGTCTAATTCTGCTCTTTTTCAAAGATTGCAGGGTTTTCGATGTACATTGTGTCACGTGATTTACGTACATTTTCAGCAGCTCACCGCTTAAATAAAGGTTATCAAGGCAAGTGTCAGTATTTACATGGCCACAGTTATAATGCATGCGTTACGCTTGCTGCTAAGGGCTTAAATGAATATGACTTTGTAATGGATTTTGGTGATATTAAGCTATTGTTTGATGAGTGGGTGCAGAAGCATTGGGATCATGTAACCTTAGTCAGTGAGCAAGATGTGACGTTAATTGAGTTTTTAAAAAGCGAAGCACAGGATTATTTTGTCATCCCGGGTGGATGCAATACGAGTACTGAAGTGTTAGCTGAATTTTTATTTAAACAATTTAATGCTATTTTAGCGCAGCAAGTTTACGCTCATCACGTTAAGTTGATTGCAGTACGTGTTTGTGAATCCGATTTTAGTCATGCGGAATATCGAGTTGCTTTTTAAGTCCTGAATTGACTATTCAATTTTAGAAATAACAATGCTATTATGCCGAGCCTCTATATTGGAGAGATGGCCGAGCGGCTGAAGGCGCTCCCCTGCTAAGGGAGTATGGGGCCA
>CAZFAA010000093.1:0-6063 GCA_964516605.1 uncultured Coxiella sp.
CCATCAATAAAACAACCAGAGCATTATGCCGGCGCAAATATTTCGAGCGCAATACCATCGGCAATGGTTGCAATTCAAATTCAGGCGCTGCCACTAAGCGATCAAAAGTAGGCTCTTTTAAATGGTAAAATTGCCCAAGGTTTTTTTTAGGAAATTGAAATGTGGCATTACCAAACGTATCCGTATCCCGCAGAGGCACATCACCAAACGTATAAATGTCATAGCGTTGTGTATCCGCAAAAATAGGCAATAGTTCTGCGTAAATTTGACTGGATACCAAGCGCGCATCCAAATATACGGCTGCATCACGAATCACCACCAGAAGGCACTGCGCACTGTCTGCAATGGCTTCACAAAAAATTAAATTTTGCGGCCGCCCAAAATAATCCCACACCAATTCACCCAACAAACAACCGCGCTCTTGACTCACCGCCACATCCAATTCATGCTTGGAATGACGCATAATATTTAAGTACAACCCATGCTGACTTGAGAGCAATTGAATTTCTTGCATTAACAAGCGCTTACTCGTGCGCGCAATCCGTTCACGGTATACTTGTGCAATAAATTTTATGCCGTCCTTGCGCGTGATAACCATCATTACCCTGTGCTCTTTAAGATAGTCGGGGTAATCAATATCAGTGTTTCCACATTTTTGCTTTGTGACCCCTGCGCACCCAGTGCGGATAAGCCAAACATTTTGGTGTTGGCTGTTTGATCACGCAATTGTTTGTAACCGGCAATAATTAACGTTGAGCCTGAACGCACGACACTGCGTTGATTAAACTCTTTCGCAGCAATCGTTGGTACCATAATGGCGCTAAACTGACTGTTGGCTTTAACGCTATCACTCTTTTCCAAATTAGTCGGCTCATTACTTACTTTTTGCAGTGACAGTAAATTGGCAATGCGGCTACTAATTTGCATGTACACATCTTCACTTTGAATTTTCGGCAACAAGTACAAGGTAAATCCATCGGTAATCGTACCCGGTGTAATCGTCGTCGTTTGATACTGCTCAAACTGCGAGCTGGTTATACTCTTAATGTAGCCGGTATCTTCGGTAATGCGAATCGAAGCAATTTGATTATTCATGGTCACCACTTGTGGCTTCGTCACTACCCGTACGCGCCCTTCTTGCGATAATGCTGTGAGTAGCACATGACTGTTATCGCTACCACTTTTACCGATCTGAAATCCGGTTAACCCCGTATTACCTTGCTGGCTTACCAAATTCGTTGCAACCAAATTCGTTGCTGAACTTAAGTCTCCCGTTAACGCAACCTGAGTCTTGACTATTTTTTGAATGACATTCCAATCAATACCAAAGTTATAGTCTTTATTCAGCTCGACCTCGATAATCTGCACACGAATACCAACTTCTTGCGATAACGATTGATTCAGCTGCGTAATGTAATTGGCCATCACACTGACATTACTCGGGTGATCACGTACGGTCACACTACTGGTCGATTCAGACACACTCACAAAGCCATCTTTGGATTTTAAATTATTTAATGTGCTCGACAAATCATTCCACACCGATAAACGCCCTGACAAATTACTGTATTGCGCATCATTTAAATGATTGGTCTGATCGTCTTCACTGGCCGTACCCGGAGTCAAATTTTGCTGTGACTGCCCAACCATATAGTTGGATGATCCTGGCATAAACGAAATATTAAATGTCTTGGTCATAAACAACGACCAGGCCACATTAGTATTGCCAATAGTATAGTTATATCCAGTGGTGGCCGCTAAGTTCTGCAACGCACCAGCAACATTACCTGAGTAATCGATACTCACCAATGTCTGTGGTGATACGGTATTATCAAAACTGCTGGTAATACCCGTGCCCTCGAGAATGCGGTTCATTAAAATGCCAAGTGGCATATTTTTAGCTTGCAATGTCAGAGTCTTGCGCATCCACGCAGGTTGCTGCTTCAAAGGATAGGGAGTCGTACTGACATAATACCCTTTATGCACAACCACAGCAGGCGGTGTCGTGTCATAGCGTGTGACAACTTGCTTCACGTCACGCTGCGTCGCGGACACATTCGCATTGGACGTCACATACGGCGTATGGGAACAGGCTGTTAATAAGCAGGTCATCACAGCAATAAAAGAATATCTTAACATCATGTTTGTATGGTCCTTGGCTGAATAACCAACACGTGATTACCAGCATAAAAATTAGCTTGTAGTGGGTAGTCTTTTAATATTTGCCCTAGTATATCCGGTAAATTATTTGCCGCAACCCGTATCTGTCCAATCCAACGGTAATCATCTTGTGAACTCCAAATAACCTGCTTCCAACCGTACGCTTGTGAAATGCGCACAATATTATTTTTAAGCGAGCCTGGATACAACGTCACAAAATGAGCTGAATCATAGGTTACTGGCAACACCGCTGTGTGTACGCCCTGCTTGTGCAACACCGAAGGCCTCGGAGCAAAAAAATTAAAAGCCGGCATCGGCACATTTGGCATGTGTGGCGGCACATCTGGCATGCCCGCGATAGCGGTGGTCGACACCAGTGCTAAACAAACAAGTATTTTTTTTCCCATAACAGTTCCTCATGTTTCTTTCAATTTATATTGTGACTAATTGGCTAAAAGCGGCTGTGCTTCCTCAACGATTTCTCGGTTCAAACAGGCTAAAAACCAAGTGTGAAATTGTCGGGAAATTCCAAGAGGCTCAAAAAAATCGTCACCAATATGCTGATCTTGTATAAAACCTTTTACACTCACTGTATTGGATTGCTCACGCCTGATTCGATCGGCTCGATTGTGACATCGCCAAAAATCCTTTGTAACAGATGTACACTGCCATAGGTTATAACACGCTGCAACACGCAACCGCTGCGCAATAAGCGCATTTTTTACCCTCACTAACTCAACAAGTTGTCTGACTTGCATGACAGTTGTTTCCTGAACTCTGGTAGAAAAAAATAACAAAATTTTTGGTAATCCCCGTGCAAATCGTGCAAAAGTATCCGGCTCTAGCCTCTGTGGATGTAAGATTCGGCATACTACTTCAACACAGCAGTTCCTTAATGCTTCTAACAGATTATCTCGAAACTCACCGGATAGATTACCTAATCGATCCCATAACTGAAGCCATGTTTTTGTGGATATACACTCAATTTTAGGATAACCGAGTGCATTTCCATGAGACTCAACAGGATGGTCAGCATAAAAAAAGCAATGGTTCAACATGTCTAAATGAGCCGCAAGCACATGTGATTTATCTCGCTCTGTTGCAGAGCTGGGATAGCCTAACATCAAACCACGTTCAGCCAAAACAATTAAATTCTCAAAAGCACGACGCTCCACTACACGACCAACATACAGTATTTGTGGATAATGCAACATAAGCAGTGAGGAGTGAAAGCACAACCACAAGTTAAAGCGATTTTCCTCACTCAGGTTATACAATTGTAAATAAGTATCGTAAAATTTTTTTAACCAGTCATATTTAGGATTACCATCTATAACTTGATTATAATCAATTGGAATTTCTCTCTGCATTTTAGCACGATAACTTAGAACTATTTGCACAACTGCTCGCGCTGCATAAGCAGACCGCTCTTCCTCTTGTGTGAGTGCTGCATCAATTAAGGCCGCTATAAAACAACTTAGATACGGATCTTGTAAATTGGCTGCACTCCTTTTATCGTCTAGGCCTGTATCAATCAACTTTATGGCGAGAGTCAGTAATGGAGGATTCATACCCTGATTGCGTTGTTCATCAGCTAATAACGTTACCAAATGCTGTGCGGCAGCAGCTAAACGTTTATGATCCTCAACATTCATGAATTGCTGCTGCGTTGTTGACTCTAAAGCATGTTCTAAATAACCCGCCTCAATACACATCCTAACTTGCCTTAAGTGGTCATCTAATGCAGGTGACTGACCCACTTGTATCCCTTCTGCTGGTTCGAGCGCAACAGCGAGTTGATTCACTTCGCGCATATGCTCAAAACGTAATGCAGGATTAGTAATACGCGTATATAATGCTGTTATATGCTCCTTGGCTGCATAACGTGCCATTAACCAGCGACATGATATATAGGCATCACGTAATACAGCACCTGTAACGATCTCTTTTTTTTGTTGTGCTGTTGCACCGCTTAAATCGCGTGGAGTTAAAGAAGGTAATCTCTGTAATTGTTCCTTCAGCTGAGCTTGCAAACGGATTAACACTTCTAAAGTAAACTCAAATTGTTGCTCTTGAGCTTGAAACATAATGAGTTTAAGTTGATGCCGTATTGCATCTTCATCGGTTAAAGTATGTGTTAACGCATGCATAATGACTGTTGGTTTTTGTACATGCTGATTAAAAAAGTCATGTGTTAGCTGTAGCGATAAATCTGTCAACCAACACAATTGCTCGACAAACAACATCTTGCGCATATCAGCGACAATCGGTGGTGTGTTATCTTGACTAATATAACGCTGCATAAACGTCACATAAGTACGCATGAACTCATTGTATTGCGCAAGCGTCAGAGATCGCATGAGGGATGCAGCAGTTAATTGTGCATACGGCGCACCAGAAAGTAATGTAAAAATAAGCCACACTTGATGCGTCACGGTAAGGCCTAAAAAAGCTTCTGTATTATGTTGATTTTGTGCAATCCAATGCTCGCAACGATCATAGTGTTTCGCTTCATGGAACAAGTGCGCTAACACATGCGCACGTGCACGCAATTGTGCCTCAATATCCACGCAGCCTGGATCCAACTGCAGTGGATCACGATGGCCAATAAAACGTCGTAACCAGGTTGTAAACTCCGCTGCTAATTTACCTTGAAGTGCTTGGCGTGTTACTTGCGCGCACATCACAGAAACTAAACCGATCTGAAAATCCTGCAAATAATTCGGACACGGATACTCTTCACCTTCATGCGTTCTATGACCCCCAGCTGCATGCCACCCTGTAATGTCTTGTAGGGGATAGCTGACCTCGCCTTCGCCAGTGACCCTGGCAAGATAACCCCGATCACCGTGAAGCAAATTGATATGCAACGGATCGAGACTTTGTGGTGCAACACGATTCTCGGCCAACTGTGCTGCAGCAGTACCACGATCTCTCTGTCGAAAAATATCTAAAGATAACGGTGTAAACAATGCATCATTATGCCGTTCGTAACACGCTTCATTCAAAGCTGCCAACAACTTCGCATCGTCTGCTATTCTGCTTCTCTCATCTGTTAATAATTGCGCCTGGCGCATATCAATATGTTCACCCGCATGAGGGCGCCGACCCATGTGCGCCATACGGTGTCGTTGATAGGCGTTAGGCGCAGCCGCAACGTCTGCCGCCTGTTGCGCGAGCATAATCTCTTGGGCACGCTCCCAAATAGCATCAAGAGCACGATCTAAGTCATCCTCGATAGCGTCATCAGCACGCCCATCTGTTGCAATACCCAACCTATTGGCTACAACACGCCGCGCCAAATGCTGACGTCGTGCTGCATCGCCTTGATCAGCTGGTGGATCATCAGCTGCAGCAGCTTGTTGACTGCGCTGCTGTGATTCTGGCACATCACGTGGCTGATAATCATAAGGAAAATTTCGGTTAAAATCAGTTAGCATGTACGCAGCGGCACGCGGGTCTTCATCTAATAAATATTCATATACCTGCATATGAAAACGTAAAAATTCTTGGCATTGCGCTTGGTTAGCGGGATCTGGATTAATCCAAATTTTATAACACGAATGATTTTCACCGATTGCGCTTGCTAATTCGGCAAAATAATTTTTAAAGCGTTCCGGATCGCGGTATGGTTTGCTACCAACATAATCATGCGTTACTTGACCTGCTAAAGACAGTGCAGCCGTCATAGCGGCTAAAACAACCATATTATAATATGCCTCATTTTCTGCAGCGTCGCCTGTTGAAGATGACTCAAAAAATGTTTTGAACCAAAAAAAAGGAATGTTCGCAGGTACTGCAATCAAAAGCGACAAACCTGCGTGACGTAGTTTCTCTGTGAAACGTAACAGATAGTCTAATTTAGACCCACCCAATTTATGCGCTCTATAATGCGCTTCGCTT
>CAZFAA010000094.1:0-5977 GCA_964516605.1 uncultured Coxiella sp.
TTTATTGGCGCCTTTCGGTGGGTTTTCATTCAATTTAGCCGCAATTACTGCGGCTATCTGCCTCAACGAGGAGGCTGATCCGAACCCTGCTGCACGCTATAAAGCAGCGCTGTGTGCGGGTGTATTTTATATCATAGCCGGCGCCCTGGGAGCGACAGTGGTGACGCTATTTGCTGGGCTGCCCATCGATTTAATTTGGACGATCACAGGATTGGCATTACTGGGAACGCTGGCCAGCAGTCTTAAAACAGCCCTCGATAATCCGAGTGAACGCGAAGCGGCATTAATCGCATTTTTAGTGACTGCTTCAGGCTTGTCATTATTCAAAATTGGTTCTGCATTCTGGGGATTGGTGTTTGGCATAGGCGTGTTCAGCTTTTTAAAATTACAACGTTTTTTTCAAGAGCGCACTAAACACCTGCCTGAAACAATAGCCTCACAACCATGACTACTCAAGACTCATTAATCAGAGTTGCCATGAATGACACGCAGTGACGAGCCATGTGAAGATTGTTAGCAATAACAAAGGAAAATGTACATTAAATTGTTTATGTTAAAAACGTACTAAAATAGATATTCTGTCAATAAAAATGTTTACATATTAGTCAAAAAAGCTTCCCAAAAAAAACCTTCTTTGATAGCATGGTCGGTAATAATTTATGGTGACTGGTGTGGAATGTGAATACTCAATCTAGGAGATTTTTAGGTAATCATATACCGCTGAATAAACTAGAGTGTGTGGTTACTTGAGAAAGCTACCGCACTGGGTGTTTAAACAGCCCCTAATGTAATATGCAAATTTAAATAATGACGCGAGGTACATAATATGAAAATTAAAGACAATCAAGAATACGATCAATATTTGGGCTCTCAATACTTGACAACTCCAAGTGATACGCTCCCAGATTATATAGAATCGTTCAACAAGGAGAGCGAGCAAGCACATATAAAATCGTTTATAAAATTGTTCAAAGAGGATAGCGAGCAAGCAGAAAATACCTCCCCACAAAAGCAGAACCCAAACTCTGGCTATGCTGTTATAGAAAAGACAAGCTTAGAGGACTTGATGAAAGCTATGGCAAGTCTAGGGCTCATAAATACAGCAGCTGCAGGTCCCGCATTATTTGCTCCTGCACCACAACAACCCGCTCCCCAAGCTGCACCACAACAACCCGCTCCCCAAGCTGCACCACAACAACCCGCTCCCCAAACACCAACAACTAGCAACCGTCCTGCACGAAACAAGCCGTGATGAATTGCATCAAAATGGCTATTCTAAAGGATAGCCATTTTTAATAAAAAATCCTGTCGCATTTGGCTTAATTTTCCAACTGGCTTGCAACAAGTCAGGCCCGCTTTTTGCAGGCGCGATTGTTCAGCTGTGAGCACCAATTTAAGCGAGCAACGGAGCCTATACTTAATTATTCATTTAAAATGGTTCAAAAAGGTTAGGCATGAAAAAAACAATAATACATTGGCTTTGTTACGCAAGTTTAGGCTTGTGGTTGACTGCAGCACTCCCTGCAAAACCATCAAACTCCATCACCAACTATCTCACGCGAGTCTATCCCCTACTCCCCACAAGCGCCGCCACTCCAACCTTTGCCCACTCCCTCGATTTTTATTACGCGCCTTTTTTGCCAGCACTTAAGATCAATACACATGCAAAACAATTTTATTGCCTTGCCTGGATGTATGCCTGCGGTAATGTGCCAAATGGTGCTATTTTTCGCAATCATTATCAACACACGCCTTTTAAATACCGCGCTGGTCATACGGCCAATGATTACATAGAAGTGATGCATTACAAATGGTATGAAGAGCCTGCTTTGTATTTTTATGCAGCAAAAGGCAGTGGTATCTTCCTTAATATTGGCAACACACTCGTTGCAAGAAATAAAATAGAAACACTCAAGAAAATGGGCTTTTCAGATGAACAGATAATCGCTATCGCGCCACCATCAGCACAGAATTACATTCAACACATCATGAGTGAACAACACCTATCTTATAAGACAGCTCTGCATTATGTGATACAAGCTGCCATTAATAACACGAATTACACCGCAAATCGCCTTGCCGGTGGCGCCAGTTACGATATCGTGCTTGCTGAGCAATGCCGGCGTCATCATTACGCAACCTTTCAATTCACAATACAACCGAATGATAACGGAAGTTGGGGCTATGAAGTGATGGATTGCCGCAGGCCCAGAACCATGCCACTGAGACAACGCTGGATTATAGAACAGCGTTATTTGAGCCAACGCAATCCACTTAATTTAAAGCAAGCACGCGCTTGCCATTATAAAGTACCCTTCTCAAAATGGGTGACTTGTAACAACTAGCTGCTTGCGAAGGTGCTGCTGACATCATTTGACCAACAGTAAATAAAACACATAATTGTGTGTCTATTAAAAAGTGTCAATCTGAGCTATTAAGAAAAATGCACGCCAAGTCCGATTAATCTTATTTTTCCGCATACACGCTGACTCAATTCAGCTAACAGTTGCTCGTATAGCGTAAAATTAATCTCGTGACTCACACGCTCCATGGTGATGACTTTAAAATTGCTTAACTTTATTTTAATAACCTGATTTTTTATAGGGCGCTGATCAGTGTATTTTTTAAGCCTTATGATTAATGCGTCATATAATTCGCCTAAAATAACATAACTCTGCTGATCCATCTCGATATCACATTGCAACGTGCGCTCTACACTGAGCGATTTTCGTATTCTATTAGGTTCTACATGGCGATGATCTATACCACGGCAATAGTCATATAATCTCACACTACTTTTTTCTCCAAAGTGATGTTTCAATTCACTTAATGAAATAGCTTGCAAATCAGCACATGTTTTTACACGAAGATGATGGAGCTTTTTAGCGGTCACGCGACCCACACCAAATAATTCATTCACAGATAGCTGTTTAATAAAGCGCTCGATATCTTGTGGGCGAATGACACACAATCCATCAGGCTTATTCCAGCCACTGGCTATTTTAGCTAACAATTTATTGGATGACACACCAGCCGATGCAGTTAATTGAAGGCTATCCCAGATTTTTTGGCGAATTGCTTGTGCGATCAAAGTGGCACTCCCCTGGTAATACGGTGAATCCGTGACATCCAAATAGGCTTCATCTAAGGATAACGGCTCAATGAGCGGCGTAAATTCAAGAAAAATATCGCGAATACGATATGATATCTCTTTGTATTTAGTCATATTCACAGGCAAAACGATGAGCTCAGGACAGAGTTTTTGAGCATAAGCAGTTGCCATTGCAGATCTGACTTTAAACTTTCTAGCAATATAATTACACGTGCACAACACACCACGCTCTGCTGCAGCGCCGCCTACTGCGACTGGCTTTCCTGCCAGTGCGGGATTGTCTCGGACTTCCACTGCAGCATAAAAACAATCCATGTCTATATGAATAATTTTTCTCATATTACTGTTGAGCGCACAGATCCTGATGATTAATGAAGTGATTCAATAAATTCAACACCACAGCAGGTTGATCGATCGGCGCTAAGTGGCCTGCATGGCGAATTTCAATTTGCGTTAATCCCGCCGCTGTTTTCGCATAACCTGCCACAGAACCCTTCACTCGCCACACACAGGTCGGCGCTGTCGCAAACGCTTTTTTGTGTGGCCAATTTAACTGTGACAACCATAAATCCGTACCTATAAAATTTGAATCTTTAGCATCTTCAAGGCCATTGTAAATCCAAATATGCAGCCCAGCTGCGAGCAGTGTAGCATACAGTGGTGCCACAGAATCTTGCTCACCCACCTCTAATTTATGTGACACAGAATCACTAAATGTTTTAAATTCCTGAACGCCTGGATTAATATGCAATGCATTACGCACCTGTGGGTTATTTAAATAGCGCACCATAGTCGCATCATCAGGCTGTGTGCCGATACAAATATTGGTTAAATCTAAATACCCGCTTTGTTTTTGGATAAAGTCCTGAAGCTGTCCACATACTTGATTCGCCTGACGACTCGATGGTGTGGCTTTATCAATTTCTTTTTTACAGCGTGCATAAAGTTGCAATACTTTGATATAACCATACCGATCAATTAAACCATGTGCATAAGCAAATTCAGCATCGGCTAGTTGCTGCAAGCGCGGATTAACCCAAGGATCACCCAACAAAATTCCCTTTAAATGGATCTTAGGAGTGTGCTCATGATCACTCAGAATACGTAACGCTAACTGAGGAATGTATTTTCCAGCATACGATTCACCCGCAAGATATACAGATTTTGCGGATAATTCAGGATGTTTTTGAAAAAATGCTTTCAAAGCATAATACAATTGATCCATCGCCTCTGCTTCATTCGCAAATGTTTTTGGATTGCCGTACGACAAACCCACACCCGCTGGTTGATCGATTACTAAATAATCTGCTTGTTGGTTCCACGCATAAAGACGCTCTGATAATGTACCGTCTTGATTAACAGAATACGGTCCATTTTCCATAAAAAAACCATACAAACTTGCTGCGCCTGGACCACCATTAAGCCATAAAACAATCGGAGCATTAGGGCTATGCACGCGATTTTCGACGAACCAATAAAACAACTTACCTGACGTATTAGATTGAGAAAGTGGTAAGTAGCCAGCAAATTCCAAATTATTTATTTGTTTCAGCCCAGGTAAGGTTGTAATTTCATCCGTATGCTGTACAAAGGGGTGTTGCGCGAATGCTAAAAAACAATAAAACCACAGAAATAGCCCAATATTTTTTAAGACCCCACGCACCGTCATAACATTTCTCTCAAATTATCATCCAGGCTTACACACCAGTTTCAACTCAAGATGTACACAACATATCGACATGCATTGCATCTTGAGTAACCACTGATATAGATATGAATGATGGCTATTCTAAGGATTTTCCAGTCAAATTAACACAACTAAGAGACGAATTCTTGTGCTGCGTCCGGTATGGACATTTTACCTCGAATTTAACATGTAACAGAATTATATTAGCCAGGCCTTAGCATGACAGCAACAGAATGGTTACCCTATTAAACCACTTGAATCATATTGAAAAAATCAGCAAAATGAGTATTCGTAAGCTAGCCTGGTAAGCGACCAATCCGACATGAAGGGAACCACCGCGTATGACACTCAAAAAAATAAAACCATTCGTTCTTCCCTGCCTTGTCTCGATCGTGATCTGCCTGACTATTTCAGGATTTACAGGCTGGATTACACAATCTCATATCACGACTTGGTATACCACACTGCAAAAACCAAGCTTCAACCCCCCGGCTTATATATTTGGCCCAGTCTGGACCATACTGTATATTATGATTGGGATGAGCGGCGGCATACTGTGGTACTACCGCAATGAAGCTGCGAACGCTTTTATTTTCTATGTCATACAATTAATTTTTAATTTTTGTTGGTCATTTATTTTTTTTAGCGCGCATCAGATTGGCTGGGCTTTAGTGGATATGCTGTGCCTAATCTTGTTTCTGCTTCTCACCATCATCTGCACATTTAAAAAATTTAAACTCGCAGCCATCCTATTACTGCCATATCTAGCTTGGGTTTTATTCGCCTGCGTTTTAAATAGCGCCTTGTGGGTGTTAAATTAAAATCAGACATCACCTGGCGACACAATTTCATAATCAGGCTTAATAAACACCAACTGCGCAGCACTAATATAACGCTCTAAAAAAGCAGCTTCGCAGTAAATCAAATAATACTCCCACATACGAATGAATTCTTCTTTAAAGTTGAGCTGACGGATTGCGGCCAACTCTTTTAAAAAATTGCTTCTCCAAGCAGCAAGAGTTTTAGCATAATCATAGCCCATATCCATTAAACTAAATAATCTCAGATCAGTATGTAGGCTTGATTCTCGCAATAAAAATTCAGTGGATACTAAACAGCCACCAGGGAAAATATATTTTTTTATAAAATCCACTTCCTTATAAACTTTATGATACTTT
>CAZFAA010000095.1:0-5899 GCA_964516605.1 uncultured Coxiella sp.
CTGATCTTGATGGTAGAAACTTAAAAGACAATACAGCTAAAGAAAACACAACCCGCCGCTCAGGTGGCAGCAATGGCGGTGGTTATCGTCATGCAGGTGGCGGCAACGGCGGTGATCGCTACTAACATTTCAAAATTCGTATCAGCAGCCTAACTCCATTTGACTACCCTATGCAGTGGTAGGCAATGTGAATAGTTAGGCTCTCTTTAGCTCGGATATTTCACGACATGACTACTGCGATAGAATTTACAGGCAGCATTTTCTTATGCGTCATGTTATGAAACATCCAGGCTAGTGAACTCATTGAATATTGAATAAAGATGGGCTGAAATTTTACTGCTAACATTCATAACTTTGAGAGTATTATGCCAACAACTAAATCATTCAATGAGCTCGGATTATCACGAGCACTTCTTTGCGCACTCACTGAGCTCGGTCATGACACCCCCACACCCATCCAAGCACAAAGTATACCTATCTTATTAGAAGGTCTGGACTTATTAGCACAAGCACAAACAGGAACTGGAAAAACAGCCGCTTTTGCTCTACCAATATTAGAGCGGTTAAAACTAAAAATAGCTGAACCCCAAGCACTTATTATCACTCCAACGCGTGAATTGGCAATTCAAGTGGCTGAAGCATTTAAAGGTTACGCAAAACATATGGATGATTTTCATGTGGTCCCCATTTATGGCGGACAAGATTATCAAATACAACTCAAAGCACTAAAACGTGGTGTTCATGTTATTGTAGGCACACCAGGACGTGTCATGGACCATATGCGTCGTGGCACCTTATCAATTAAAAGCCTCAAGACACTGATCCTCGATGAAGCGGATGAGATGTTAAAAATGGGTTTTATCAATGATGTCGAGTGGATTTTAGAGCAGATTCCACACGCTCACCAAACAGCCCTGTTTTCAGCAACGATTCCCGATTCTATTCGTAAAATAGCAAGCCGCTATCTTAAAGATGCTGAAAAAATTCAAATCAAAGCAAAAACAGGTACTGTTGATACCATCGAGCAATTTTATGTTCGCGTAACACGCGATCAAAAACTAGATGTCTTAACACGCTTCCTCGAAGTAGAAGAGCCCACAGCGGCGATTATTTTTACACGGACTAAAGATACCTCCAGTGAATTAGCTGAAAAATTACAAGCACGTGGCTACACTGCCGCAGCACTAAATGGCGATATGACACAAGGATTGCGTGAAAAGGTAATCGGGCGCATTAAAAAAGGAGCGCTGGATCTGATTATTGCGACGGATGTAGCAGCGCGTGGCATCGATGTTGAGCGCATTACACACGTAATCAACTATGATATCCCACATGATGCTGAAGCCTATATTCATCGTATTGGTAGGACGGGACGCGCAGGACGCAAAGGTAAAGCATTTCTTTTTGTTGCGCCTCGTGAACACCGCTTACTCGCTGATATTGAACGCACCATTAATAAAGAAATAAAAATGATTGCTCCTCCTACACTTCAGGAGATGGTTGAAGCACGCGGCAAAAAAATGGCTGAAAAAGTCGATAACATCATATCTAAGAGTGGTCATTTGAAACCATTCCAACAAATGATTCAAAGTATTATTAAGGAAACCAAACACGACCCCAAAGATATCGCCGCAGCTTTAGCGTACTTAATCGAGCAAGCAAAACCCATGCCAACAGAAGAGCTCAAATCAGCTGAACCTGATAATGATTTCAAAGGTCGTAAAAAACCACGTCGCTCATCAGGTGGTGGTCGAGGTGACTCAGGGCGTGATGCGGCACGATCGCGCAGTTATTCAGAAAAACCACGTGATCCATCTCGTGATCGCAAAAGAAGTGGTGGCGCTTCAAAAAAAGCAAAACCTTCTTCCGCTAAAAAATCAACAGGTGGTAAAAAATCTGAAGACAGTAAAAAATATGCTGGTAAAAAAGCTGGTTCTATGAAAAAGAAAAATAAATAAAAGGCTGAGAATTAAAAACTGGGAGTACAGCTAGTATCACGGCGTGACGTGTTTTAATGGCCAGCCTCCTGGTTCTCGCTATTTATCCTCACTACTGATTTTTATAGACCAAATCAAAAATCTTATTTCCGAGGCGAATGCCACGTCGTTCAAACTTCGTTTCAGGGCGTGGACTAGCATCATCAGCTAAACGCACAAATCCATCAACCTGTGCCATCACATGCTGCATATGTTCGGCATAATTCGCAAAATCTGTAGCCATATGCAATATACCACCTGGCTTTAAACGTAACTGCAATTGCTGAATAAATTCAACTTGAACTAGTCGTCTTTTGTGATGACGTTGCTTCTGCCATGGGTCCGGAAAAAAAATTAAAATACGATCAAGCGATGCGTGCGGGATAAATTGTTGCACTACCTCAACAACATCCGCGCAGATAATGTGAATATTGGAAAGCTGACGTTCTGTAATATCTGCCAAGAGCGAACCAATGCCGGGACGATGCACCTCCACTCCGAGAAAATGCATATTGCACTCAGAAGCCGCCATTTGCGCTAACGATGCCCCCATGCCAAAGCCAATTTCAAGCGTTATGGGATGTTCTTGAAATACATCAGCAAACTGAAGTCCACCCCCAAGATCAATAACATACTGCCCCCACGCCTCACTCAATGCGCGCTGCTGGCGTGCGGTAACACGGCCTGTGCGACAAACAAAACTGCGAATTCGTGAGGATTTCATGGCGAGCAAGCCTACTTGAGATGACCGAAAAAGTCCACTAATATACTGCTGGCCAATCAAGATGTGCGCGAGAGTATTTACTTATATTCGCATCTTGAATAAGTGTTATTCCCTACACCTTAGAAATGATTGCTATCCTACCGTAGTTTAAATAGAATTTAAGACTATTGTCATCTCAAAAAGGACTCATCAGATGCGCACTCTTGGAAAAATTCTAGCCTGGCTGATTAGTATCATCATAGTACTCTACATTATTCTATGGATTGTATTGCATTATGCAATTAGTCCTAGAACGTATAAAGCGCTTGTTGAAAATGCAACCTACAAGCTGATGGGTCGTGAAATGATCATTAATGGCGAATTTGCATGGTCAGTTTTCCCTAATCCAACTATTAAAATAACAGACGTTTTGATTAAAAATACAAATAGTGACCAAACTGCCTCACCTTATTTTGCAAAAATAAACGAGACTGATTTACAGGTTAACCTTGCCTCATTATTTTCAGGCAAAATCATACCAAAACAAATCACACTGCGTGGGGCTGATTTCAATATCGTTTCACATAGGGCGCAACATAACCTAAATAATACTGCGGATATCACTCGCGTTTCAGAGCAAACAACTGCCGCTACAACAATGACCCCAACTAGCACCCCCAATGCTTTGACTGTAACAGTGTCACAACTACCACAAGTGACTATACTCAATACAGCCATTAATTGGATTAACCCTGAAGACAATAAAACCATCCATTTCAAAAATATTAACTTGACCCTATTACCCGGCACTGATGCAGTTTGGGTGAAAGGCACTGTTGACGTAATCAATGCAAAACAACTGACGAAATTAAAGCTCAGCACCTATATACTAAGCCATAATAACAATACTCAAGTTACCTTAGATAATTTAAGGTTGGATGGCACGACAACTCTCAATAACACCGTCAATTCATTAAGCTACAATGGGAGTATTACAATAGACTTTATTAATCAAACCCTCTCTATCCCAAGCTACATACTCAATTGGAATGGCTTACCTCTTTCTGGCTCCAGCTCCAATAACTGGAAAAAAACCGATTCAGGTCTTACTGTAAATTTCACAACATCATTAAACGTTGCAAATGGTCTCATTAATGAACAAGGAACCTTTAATGCGCCTGATAGCGGTAACAACAGCATTAATTACGTGCTGACTATTTCACATATTCAGCTAGCTCCAGTACTCAAAGCGCTACATCATGATAACTTGATTAAAGGTAGCGCCGATCTCAGTGCTACACTCACGTCCACCAATACCAACCAAAATTGGCTTGCCAACTTAAATGGTACTGGAAACTTCAAGCTCATCAATACGCAACTTGGGACACTTAATTTTGAAAATTACATCAACCAAGCAATGTCGTTACTGCATGGAAAACCCACACAAAACAATGCAGGCATTACAATATTCTCGACGATCACAGGAACATTTAAGATCAATAACGGTGTATTCGCGAATAACGATTTACGCATGAACGCCACAGATTTTCACTCTACAGGCTCTGGCACTATTAACATGAATACCAACATCATTGATTACTTGCTGGTGCTACAACAAAACAATAATAAAAATTTCAATCTTCCTATTAAGATTACAGGGAATATACAGCAACCACTTATTAAAGTGGATTTAAAGAATTTAAGTAAAATCATTATTAAAAACACGCTCAAGGAAAAAGGGCAAGAACTGAAGAAGTTATTCCATGATCAAGGCGTCGATCTCAAAAAGATTTTCTAATGATCTGATTCACTGGTACCAAAGACACGGCCGTTTTGACCTACCTTGGCAGAAAAATAAAACGGCCTATCGTGTGTGGGTATCTGAGATTATGTTGCAACAAACTCAAGTTTCAACTGCAATCCCTTACTATCAACATTTCATGCGCTCATTTCCAAACCTTAAAACGCTTGCACAAGCTGAGGAAAATCAGGTATTAACGCATTGGTCTGGTCTTGGTTACTATGCCAGAGCACGTAATTTACATAAAACAGCACAATTAATTCAGCATCAATTTAAAGGGCGCTTTCCTAAAACAATTGAGGAACTGCAAACACTGCCCGGTATTGGGCAATCCACCGCAGGCGCTATATTATCTTTCGCTTATAATCTACCAACTACCATTTGCGATGGTAATGTAAAGCGTGTTTTGGCACGCGTTTTTGCTATCCAGCAAGAAAAGCAAAGTCGTGAAGCAATCAATTTATTTTGGAATATTGCTACCATGCTCACTCCTAAGAAAAATACCGCTCTTTACAATCAAGCTATCATGGATGTGGGTGCTACGCTGTGCACGCGCACGAAACCACATTGCTCTCTCTGCCCCTTTGAACGGTATTGCGAAGCACACAAACAACAACGCGAAACCGCATTTCCCATTTCGAGAAAGAAAAAAACAAATCCAGTAAAAGAAATTCACCTTTTGCTGTTTGAAAACTCACGCGGCCAAATTTTACTGGAAAAACGCCCGTCACAAGGTATTTGGGGAGGTCTTTGGTCATTACCTGAATGTGAACTTGGCACGGATATTGCACGTTGGGCACTTGATCAGTTTGGTCTTCAAGTCTTATCATGCGAGGCAGATACACCACTACTGCATAAATTCAGCCATTACACCTTGCATATCAAACCACTTAAAATTAAAGTAAAACCAGTTAAAAAGTTGTCGCATGAGCCAGCATGCCAACATTGGCATCTAAAAGGTGGTACACTGCCGGGCGGCATTCCAGGACCTATTAAGAGGTATTTATGACACACACAGTATATTGTTTGAAACTCAATAAAGAAACAGCGGGATTAGAGCGCGCACCCTACCCTGGTGATTTAGGCCAGAAAATTTATAGCAATATTTCACAAGAAGCTTGGTATATGTGGCTTGCTCATCAAACAATGCTCATCAATGAATACCGGTTAAGCTTGATCGAACCCAAATCGCGTCAATTTTTAGAACAAGAAATGCAAAAATTTTTATTCGAAGGGCATGCCGAACTTCCGCCCGGTGCGTGTTAAAACTAACCGCATAATATTCTAAAAAAAAATAATAAAATCAAGCTTGACTCAGCCTACGTATAACGGTTTAATCTACATCTTCAATTTGCTGGCCAGATAGCTCAGTTGGTAGAGCAGAGGACTGAAAATCCTTGTGTCCCCAGTTCGATTCTG
>CAZFAA010000096.1:0-5779 GCA_964516605.1 uncultured Coxiella sp.
ATGATGTTGCTTGTTACGTCTCGATCTATTATTTTCTTCATGATCACGTCTAAAAGCTCAAAGCATTCCAGGACATCACTCTGGAGCTCCTTACCAGATTTTGAGGGATCCATCGCAATGAGCGTGTTCACAAGCAGCTCCACAGCGTCTTTGATATCTGGTGGTAAAAAATCTTCTAATACATTAAAATTTTCGCCTACATAGAGAAGATGAACTGTTTTGTGTGGATCAGGTACCGGATGATGCTCGTACGACACAACGAGAGTATCATCAGTTATTTTTTCCCATATAAAAAGACAGGTCTTAGGAAATTGCTTATTCAAATAGGACTGTAGCTGCTCTCTAGAGCCGTCTGCAGTATCTACATTAGCTTGAGAGTTATTTACACTAGCAAATAACTCTCCCAATTTGGGTATTTCAAGACCACTAGCAGTTACTGGTTTTTCACGAAAATGACGTTCATCACCTGCGCAAAAACCAGTGAGTGATGTGCACCGTATAACTTTTAATATTTTTTGCCTATATTCATTTGCTTTGCTATGGAGTTGAGGATAATCAGGTTGCTCAACCACTGCTCTTGCAAGATCCTTAAGAATTGCTGAATCTTCTTGCTGCATCACTCCATCTTTCAGTAGGAAAATTTGCTTTATATCGCGGAATTTAATTTTACCTGGCTCTAAGGGAAAAGTTAGCGGCATTGGTCGTAGCGTTAGCTTTTCTTGATTTTCAAAAGTGATGGAGATGGGTTGATAAGACGACATCGCCCCCTCAAGCACTGCTTGGCTTACCTGTTCATGAGATTGCGAAATTGCAGCAGCAACACCGACATGTGTTCCGCTTGCACCAGCAGCCCTCCAATTAGGATTAAAAGAAAGAAACTCATTCAGTCTGGGATTTTGAAGTCTAACATTAATTTCTTTTGGCATGAAAACTATTATAGTCATCCCCCCCCGACTTAACTTCTCAACACCGTAAGCTTCTGCAACGCTCAGACCAGATTTCTCTTTTGATAAACACACAAATTGCGTGACGAAAGGAACCTGGCTAATTTTGTTTGCAACATTTAGCCCTGCCCTTGCCGCCATGTTTTTTAGAAGCGCCAATTCTTCCTCTGAAAATGTAAATTCTCCTACAGATTCTACCGTTAGTGCTTTTATTTTTTGAAAAAGTGGACTAGAGACCCACTCTTGTTCTTTGATTTCTTGAAGTACTTTTAAATCATCCACACCAAAATCAGCCAGAACATGTTTTACGCCCATATTCATGCCATCGACTCGGCACTTCTTGTCACCTTTTTTAACCTCAATACAATTTTGACCAGGTCCGAGCACCAGATTCTGACACCCAATTAAATCTTCCTTTTCACCCGACATAACATTAGGTAGTGATTCACCTCCAGAACCGCATAAAATTTTGGCAAAACAGCTAAAATTAGGGTAACAGTTTTTAGGTAGCTCCCCTTTAATTACTGGTATTTCAAGAGAGAATTTCAGAAAAAAAGCTTGACCTGGCTTTACATGCACTGTTATTTCACCATTCTCATTAGAGATTGGTAAGAGGCCTTGACTGGCTGGTGGTGACTGCATTCCAGTAGTTAGAGTAGGCAGCTTTTCAGCTCCATGGATTTCAATAGTAAGTCTTGCTTCTACTTCTATTTCTATGTTGCCAGTATTAGATACGTATGTTTTTTTAAAATTCATTACCATGTCACTGCACCCAAAAATAAAATATCCGGCAGTAATGTATCACGTTTATTGTATTAAATCACCACTGCCGCACAGGAATTCCAGCTCGAGAATTCCTGATGATTCACAAAATAAAACCTGCTTTATCTTGAGTTATTTTGGAGTCTGTGAGAGATCGTCATCACTGAACCCACCCTGATTGGATGGACACCTATGTTACCGAAAATTAAAAAGAAATGAGTAGGCACCTTGGGAGTTACAAAATTCGCATGTTAATGATGCATGAGATTCAACGTTACATTACCAACAGTCAACTCTTTAGAAATACGTTTTATCAAACCTTGCAATACATTACCCGGGCCGCACTCCACAATATCAATAATACCCTGCTGCTGTATCGCCTGCACACTTTCTACAAAACGTACTGGACAAACCAATTGCGCGACTAAATTGTGACGAATAATCACAGGATCCATGTGAATTGCAGCGTCGACATTTTGAATCACAGCAATGGCCGGCACGGCAATTTCAATGTGTGCGAGCAATGCTTCGAGCTGTGCTGCGGCGGGCTGCATTAAAGCGCAATGTGATGGCACGCTCACCGGCAACACTTTTGCCAGCTTAGCACCATCTTGTTTGGCCAGTTGCACAGCACGCTCCACAGCGGCTGTTTGTCCGGCTATCACAACTTGCCCGAGTGAATTAAAATTCGCAGGTGCTACGACCTCACCTTGAGCGGCACGTGCGCACAGCGCGCTTACTGAATCATCTGTTAAACCCACGATCGCCGCCATAGCACCTTCCCCTACTGGCACCGCCTCCTGCATGAAACGTCCACGCGCTGCAACCAACTTCACAGCCGTCACATAATCCATAGCACCAGCACACACAAATGCTGCAAATTCACCGAGACTATGCCCAACCAATACGCTGGGCCTGGTATCCTGCGTAGCGCAAAAAACACGCCATAATGCTACATCAGCAGCCAACAAAGCCGGTTGTGTGTATTCAGTTTTATGCAATATTTCTGCAGGACCTTCGCACACTAATTTCCACAAATCATAACCCAGCACCTCACTAGCCTGTGCAAACGTTTCCACAATCAGCGGATAATCAGCCGCTAGATCACTGAGCATACCCACTGACTGCGAACCCTGGCCTGGAAATACAAACGCAAATTTTTTTGGCATACTGACTCCTTAATATCTAACTAACACTGAACCCCAAGCAAGACCCGCACCAAATGCTTCCAACATCAGCAATTCACCGCGTTGCACGCGTTGACTTTTGATCGCAACATCCAATGCCAATGGGACAGAGGCTGCAGACGTATTACCATGTTCTTCAATGGTTAAAATCACTCGCTCCATGGGCAACTCCAAACGCTTTGCAACCGCTTGAATAATACGCGCATTGGCCTGATGTGGAATCAACCAATCCACATCAGATTTTTGTAAGCCTGCTTTTTCTAGTGTCTGATCGACAATTTCATTTAATTTATTGACCGCCACTTTAAAAACTTGACGACCATCCATGTGAATATAATGCGAATCATGATGATCCCAGACGGTATTATTGGCATATAAAAAATCAGCATAACGACCCGCTGCATGCAAATTCGAAACTAAAATGCCAGGCTCATGACTGGCTTGCAACACAACAGCTCCGGCACCATCACCAAACAACACACACGTACCACGATCCGTCCAATCAACATAAGGCGATAATGAATCAACACCCACAACTAATGCGTTTTTTAACATACCACTTTTAACAAATTGATCCGCAATACAGAGTGCATATACAAAACCGGCACATGCAACATTAATATCAAATGCAGGGCAGTCATTATCAATACCCATACGCTGTTGCAATAAACAAGCGGTGCTCGGGAATACTTTATCAGGAGAAGCTGTAGCTACAATAATCAAACCAACATCACACGGATTCAGACTCGCTGCTTCCAACGCAGCACGTGCCGCTTTTTCTGCCATCGATGCCGTGGTGTCATCGCTACCGGTTATAATATGCCGCTCACGAATACCCACACGCTGCATAATCCATTCATCTGTGGTATCGACGATTTTTTCAATATCAGCATTCGTTAAAATTCTTTCAGGCAAGTAAGAGCCTGTACCCATAATTTTGGAATACGACATATATAATGCTCCTTAGCGGTAATTTCTTAAGAATCACGATTCCTTCAGCATACTCGTGAGTTTACTGCGAATTTGAGACACGACATCATGTTCGACTTCAATCAATACCTCTTCAATCGCTGATTCAAAGGCAAAAATACCGGCACTGCCATGGCTTTTGACCACAATACCATCCAAACCAATTAATGTCGCACCATTGTGTTTACGTGGATCCACTCGCGCACGCAAGCGACCCAAAATAGGCGCAGATAATTTACCAATGATCTTACTATACAAATTATAATGATATGATTCACGCAAGAATTGCGAAATCATTTTAGACATACCCTCACACGCTTTTAAAACGATATTACCGACAAATCCATCACATACAATCACATCGACTTTACCAGAAAAAATATCATTTCCTTCAACGTAACCAACATAGTTAATCATCTTCGATTGGCTCAACAGCTCACCGACTTGCTTCACCTGCTCGTTCCCTTTTATTTCTTCTGCACCCACATTTAGAAGCGCCACAGATGGATTTTCAATGCCATCTACCGCACAGGCTAACACCGAACCCATAACCGCAAACTGATATAAGCTTTCGACTTTAGAATCGACATTAGCACCCAAATCTAACACACGCACAGCATTACCACGACGTGTTGGAAATTGCGTGGTAATAGCAGGGCGATCAATACCGGGTATCATTTTTAATACAAAACGTGCGGTTGCCATTAAGGCGCCTGTATTGCCGGCTGAAACACACGCATCAGCCTTACCTTCTTTGACGAGGTTAATCGCAACACGCATAGATGAGTCTTTTTTATTACGCAGCGCCTGTGAAGGCAACTCATCCATTTCCACGACTTCACTAGCAACTACAACAGACCAACGACCCGCTAATTCATCCGCTTTATAGCGTTCCAGAAATGGCTGCAATACATCAGGCTTGCCAACAAAAATAACATTTAGATTAGGGTGTTTTTTTAGGGAATTTAAAGCAGCGGGGACAATAACACGTGGGCCGTGGTCGCCCCCCATTGCATCTATTGATATGACGACAGAGGTCATCAAAGAGCGCTCTACTCTTCGTCTTCATCGAGGTTGTCAGTTACCGCCACCACTTCACGGCCACGATAATAGCCATCCGCACCAATGTGATGACGACGATGTGTTTCACCGGATGTCGGGTCTGTTGAAAGTGTCGCGCCTGTCAGCGCATCATGTGCACGACGCATACCGCGTCTGGAGCGAGTTTTACGATTTTGTTGTACAGCCATTATATTTACCTCAAGATCAAAAGATGCCCGCTAGTTTAACAAGTCGTTCGACAAATTAACAGGACATTGCATCATATCATGACGTGGAATCATGGGGATAGCTAATAACAGCTCCTCTTCAACCACATCCGCCAAAGAAATCATACCTTCCACAGCCACTAAGGGCTCGTAGCGTTCTGGCAAATCATCTGCCAAACGATCATCAACAATCACACACAACGAAGATTCCAACGCTAACGGAAAATCCATACGTTGTGCACACCGCTGACACAACACTTTCAAACAAGTATTCAGTACGCAGCGCACAATGCAGCGTCCACTTTCATCCTGATTGAAACTCAATTGATACGTAATGGGCGAAGACCCACAAAGCTGCACTGCTAAACGCGGCAGCTGTTCGCTCTCTACAACACCCTCAAACACACGTTGCTGCGCCAAACACTCCATCGGATCAACAAGTTGCGGCAACGCCATGGCAAAAAAACCTTATTTGTCAAAAGAGTGCGCCATATTAGCGAGATTGCTATGAGGTGTCAATTAGCAATTAGAAAGCTCAGGAATTCCCGCCCAGGAATTCCGATCTCCACCCGATGGGAGATTATTAAGAGGGAGAAGCGGGATTCTCCCTCTTAATCGCCCTGCACACACTTGCTTTGTGCGGGGCGTC
>CAZFAA010000097.1:0-1747 GCA_964516605.1 uncultured Coxiella sp.
TACGCAAGTTGAAAAAACAAAAACTTTAATAGATTATAAAATAATTAAAACAAAGGCGGATTACATTCAAGCCCTTCTTGTATACCTAAACGACGGCACAATCCTCCTGCCGCCACATTTCGTACCACACATTCAACTGGCAGCATCTTTAATTTCTTCACTACACACTCTTGATCAGATAAGCGCTCCACAAAATGTGTTGGAATACCGGATTTTTCTAACTGTTGCATGATAAATTCACTGATGTGATTATTCACGAGGCCTTTATCTTTAAGCTGAGCCTTTTTAACACCATCAAAGGCCGACGTATCATTACGAAAATCGGTAATTAATAATTTCGGATCATTAGTAGCATACAGCGTCTTTGCTTTTCCAGTATAAATCGCTTCTTTTTTAATGAGTGGCATAACTAACCTCTATATTTTATGGTTGACGCTTATTCGCCGCATAATGTCCTGCTAAATACGCCTGCAGTATTGGATCAGGCGGCAGCAACGATAAATGCGGTGTTGCATACCCTGTAGTTTTATCAGGTACTGTAAAATACTGCTCTCCCACAGGCGAGCTCACTCCTTGTGGCACCACAATCGGATGCACCACACGTGCATCATTTATGTAATATTTGCTGCCATAAGTGCCATGATACTTAGCACAATCAGTCAACACCAAACTCGATAGCAACACAAAAAGTCCCACTAAATAGCGCATGTAATCCCCTCTTTTAATAATGCTTGCCTCACAACAGACTCGTTATGTTCTGACAACCACGTTAACGGTAAACGAATACCGCGATCAATCTTACCCATCTTATATAACGCCCATTTCGCAGGAATCGGATTCGATTCAACAAATAACACGTTAAATAATGGCTGCAATAGCTCATCCAATGCCCGCGCTTCATCCCATAAACCTGCCAAGGCTAATTGACATAGTTGACGGCAGCGCTGCGGAATCACATTGGCCACTACTGAAATAATGCCGCTAGCACCTCTTAAGAACATTTCAAGATTAATAGCATCCGTACCACTGAATAACTGTAACGGTGTTTCTTTTACAATGAAATCAAAACGCGCCACATCCATCACCGTTTCTTTTATGCCAATCACGTTATCACATTCACTAATACGCAATGCCGTTTCGGGTAGCAAATCACAGCCCGTTCGCGAGGGTACATTATAGAGTATTTGTGGAATAGGAACAGCTTTTGCAACCTCTTTATGATGCAAAAATAGACCTTCTTGTGTAGGCCTATTGTAATAAGGCGCAACCAACAAAGCTGCATCTGCGCCCAACTCGTACGCTTGGCGCGTCAACTCAATAGTATGATGTGTGCAATTACTGCCCGTACCAACGATTACAGGCCGTTCTTTATTAATAATCGCCAAGCTCATTTCGATTATTTTCAATCGCTCAACTGGGCGAATCGTTGGTGATTCCGCCGTTGTGCCAAGCACTACAAAACCATCTGTACCTACATCCAAATGCCACTCAATCAAGCGCTCATATGCTGTATAATCAATATCGCCTGCTGGCGTCATTGGTGTCACCAAAGCAACATAACTTCCTTTGAACATGAAAGCTCCTTTTTTAAAATAGCGACGAATGTATCAGAATCAGCCGTGTTGAGCAAACCACAAATAACGCGTAGCATAGCAATCCTCATGCAACACTTAAGGAGCGCTGATGACTGATACAACTCTTGCTAAAACTGTGCTGAAACACCCATTTGAAACCGAAACAGGCATAC
>CAZFAA010000097.1:1757-5705 GCA_964516605.1 uncultured Coxiella sp.
GTCAAAATATCGTGCTTTATTTTTACCCAAAAGATAACACCTCTGGCTGCACACTGGAGGCACAAGGTTTTCGTGATGCACAACAGGAATTTAAAAAGTTGAATACGGTAATACTCGGTGTCTCACGCGATAATTTAAAATGCCATAAAAAATTTACCACGGACCACAATCTTAATTTCACATTAATTAGCGACCCAGATGAAACATTGTGCAATTTATTTGGTGTCATGAAAGAAAAAAGTATGTATGGCCGTCAATACATGGGCATCGAGCGTAGTACCTTTTTATTCGATAGTAACGGTACACTGGTTACAGAATGGCGCAACGTTAAAGTACCCGGACATGTAGATGAGGTGCTGCAGGCCGTAAAGCAGATCTAATTCGGGGACTTCAAAAATATAACAGAGCTCTTAAATGATATCCCACGAAGAGAGCACTTCAAGACGCCGGTCTTCAAAGGGATTGACATGAGGATGCTGCTGCTGCCAAGCCAATAACGCTTCATCACGCTGATAGACCAAATCAGTGATCTGACTTTTATAACGCCTGACCATTTCAGTCAACCATATATTAGTTGGCCAGGATGGCCACGAATGGTCAATCGCAAAATAATCTAGTAATTCGATAACGGACGCTGCATCGTACCACCGCTCTCCTGTGACCCAGCGGTTTACAGTAAATAAACGAATTGGGAAACCTTCTTTGTTCATAGAAATAGCAACTAAATGACTTAAATCATCGACATCACCCTGCTCCTGCCACTCCAGCGGAATAGCCTGCGGTTGAACATGGTCTGGCATGCCTTTGCGGCGTAAAAACAAATGAAAATGTCCATGCTCAGGTAGACGCGTACTGACATCAGGATCATGCGCGTGATAGTAATACTGTGAATGTGTTTCAGTGTCGTAGACATCACCCTTAGGATAATGGTCCATTTGATAGAACGTATCAGACTGGCGCAAAATTTCCCAAACAATATTGGAATTCGCCTTCTTCAGAACTCGATAACACTCTTCGATTGTAGGATTTTGTGTTGAAATCATAAAAATTGAAGGGTGATGAGTAGAACATCATCACCCACCATAACAGCTCGATTAGTCTTGATCTGAATCTGCTGGTGCACATGGATTCGCAGCAGCACATGGATTCGCAGCAGCACATGGATTTGCAGCAGCGCATGGGTTTGTAGCAGCAGCACATGGATTAGCAGCGGCACATGGATTTGCAGCAGCACATGGCTTCTTAGCAGCACATGGGTTAGAAGCAGCACATGGGTTACACATTGCTGTTGGCTTTGCTGTAGCACATGGGTTGCATGACTTAGGCGCGCAAGGATTTGAAGCCGCACAAGGATTCGATGCAGCACATGGGTTGCAAGACTTAGCAGCACATGGGTTGCACATTCCTGTTGACTTTGCAGCAGCAGCATCATCACTAGGCTTGCAAGGACTGCATGCTTTTTTAGCTGCACAAGGATTGGTTGTTGTAGTGGTCTGGGTCACTCCTGGCTGGCTCGCAGCACACGGTTTACAGTCACTACATCCTACTAACGCACCAGCAGCAGCTGTTGTCAAAATCACAGCGCTTGCTAGGGTAATTACTTTGTTTCTCATCTAAATGCTCCTTAAAATATATTTTAAAGAATGAGAGGGCACCCCTCACACTCAGCTGTAGATTATCAACGTTTTAATTTAGGGACGCAATAGCCAACTTTAAATTTGTCAGACTCCCCACCTAGGATTA
Organism: uncultured Coxiella sp.; assembly: GCA_964516605.1. GTDB lineage: Bacteria > Pseudomonadota > Gammaproteobacteria > Coxiellales > Coxiellaceae. The sequence continues at coordinate 3,501 of CAZFAA010000097.1, forward strand.
ACTGAAAATAACCCCACCGCCCTTAAAAACCCCATATAAGAAGAGCTATATCCTGATTTTCTATTCTCTGTTACTATAACTCCCCTAACCTAACTGCATGGAAAACACAATGATCTTGCCTATGTGTTCTTTTTTTCTCCTACTTATACTGTTCGTCTTAACCTTCCTTTCCATACAAAATTGGCTTAAAAAGCAGGAACGCGAGCAAAATGCCCTGCGCAACACTTTTGATGAGCACCAAATTAATGCACTGAAAACAATTCAAGACAGCCTGCAGTGCGGCATGCATGAAGTACGCCGTCAAGTTACCGAAACCATCACCCTACAAAGCAACCAGCTTGGCAATAACTTTGATCGCCTCACCCAAGAAGTGCACGTGCGTTTAAAAGAAATTAGTGGTGAAGTGGATAAACAACTCACAAGAGGCTTTGAAAAAACCACCCAAACCTTTACAGATGTAGTGAAGCGCCTGACGATTATCGATGAAGCACAGAGAAAAATATCAGAGTTGTCGAGCAATGTAGTGAGCCTTAAAGAAATTTTGGTTGATAAAAAGTCTCGCGGTGCTTTTGGTGAAGTGCAGCTAAGCTCGCTAGTGCATAATATGATCCCACCCAATCACTTTTCGATGCAACATACCTTATCCAATGGCAAACGTCCTGACTGTTTTTTAATATTACCTGAACCAACAGGTAGTATAGCCATTGATGCCAAATTTCCCCTGGAAACATTTCACAAACTCAATGCACCGAACTTAACGCTGACTGAACGAACACAGCTTGAACAACGTTTTCGCTTGGACATTAAACACCACATTAAGTGCATTGCAGAGAAATACATTATCCCAGGCGAAACCGCTGATGGCGCTATGATGTTTCTCCCAGCCGAATCCATTTTTGCAGAAATACACGCAAATTACTCAGACTTAATTGAATACGCTTATCAATCACGTGTATGGATGGTCTCCCCAACTACTCTGATGGCCGTATTAACCACAGCACTGGCTGTTCTGAAAGATGAAGCAACACGGCGTCAGGTACACATCATACAAGAACATTTAACCCTACTGAGCCGAGATTTTGAACGCTTTCAAAAACGTATGGATAATTTATCGCGGCACATCCATCAGGCGCATCAAGATGTCGAGCTCGTGCATAAATCCTCACAAAAAATATCATCGCGCTTTAGCAAAATTGAAAAAGTAGAACTTACCCTTGAACCGACTGATACGGCATTATTACTGGAAACAGAAAGTGATAGTGCTGGATAAAATATCTTGTTAGGATATGAGTCTTTCAAGGAAACATACTCATTATTAACTTACAAGGAATACACATGAAAAAATACATCGCACTCGCTTCTATTGGGTTACTCAGCAGCTCACTGAGCTATGCCGCAACACCCATGAATGACATACAAAAACTCAGCTATACCGTCGGCTTTAAAACAGGCCAACAACTCAAAACAAATCAAACTAAAATTGATACGCAAGCATTTGTTCAAGGCATCAAAGATGGCCTAGATAACGCACAACCTGCTTTGACTCCAGTACAAATGCAAGAAGTACTGCAATCGTATCAAAAAGAAATGATGTCTAAAATTAAAGCTGCTACAGAGAAAGTAGGCGCTAAGAATCTTGCTGAAGCCAATGCATTTTTAGCGGCAAATGCTAAAAAACCAGGAGTGAAGACTATTGAGCCTGGCTTACAATACTCAGTACTGGTTGCAGGCAACGGACCAAAACCTGCTGCAACAGACACCGTCAAAGTAGACTACGAAGGCACACTACTTAACGGCCAAGTTTTTGATAGCTCTTACAAACGCGGCCAACCTATTTCATTTAAATTAAACCAAGTAATTCCAGGCTGGACGAAGGCCCTGACACAAATGCCTGAAGGCTCAACGTGGATGATCTATATTGCGCCTAATTTAGCATATGGTCCACAAGGTGCTATGGGTGCTATTGGCCCTAATCAAGCATTAATTTTTAAAGTACATCTGATTAAAGTCGTAAAATAGCGGATAATCAGACAGCCCCTCTAAGAATTTTATCGTAGAGGGGCTATTTTACTCGAAAAAATTTACCGGCTTATCATCTTTTTTCGTAGACTCTCGCGCACACTCAGTTTTTCAAGAAAATTATCCACTTATATGATCAACAGAATCTGGCAACTCCCCCGGCGCACTTGACAAATTTGGGGCAGG
>CAZFAA010000098.1:0-5622 GCA_964516605.1 uncultured Coxiella sp.
TTCATTGCATAATATGTTCTAAACCTACGACAAATCCTGCTAGTTTTTGTACTCTGCGACACGCTAGCAAAATGCCCGGCATCATGCATTGGCGATCCGTTGTGTCATGACGCAGTGTAAGCAATTCACCTTTTGCGCCGAACATAATTTCTTGGTGCGCAAGTAATCCAGGTAAGCGTACTGAGTGAATCGGCACATGTTTAATGTGCTTTTCAAGACGTTGTTGAGTGTGTGCGGCTGTTCCAGAAGGTTTATCTTTTTTTTGATCATGGTGCATTTCAATGATTTCACCATGGCAAAAATAACGTGCTGCATCTTCGGCGTATTTGATCATAAGCACAGCGCCGACTGCAAAGTTAGGTGCAAAAATTCCGCCTAATTTCTTTGCAGCGCACGCTTGTGTGAGTGCATCAATCTGCGTAGGTGTTAGCCCACTCGTGCCGATAACGGGGTGCACTCCTTGCTTAATAATCTGCTGCGTATTCGTGAAAACAGCATCTGCTGAAGTAAAATCAATTGCTACATCCGCTTTAGAGTCGCTGAGTTCTTTTTCTAAATCATCTTTAGAATTGCAGCTGGCAACTAATTTTAAATCCGTTGTTGCTTTGATTGCAGCAACAATACAGACCCCCATTTTACCGGAGGCGCCATTGACCAATACTCGAATCATTTATTCACTCTGAAAATTATCCGCAACGAAATCCCAGTTGACCAACTCCCAATAATTTTTAAGGTAGGCACTGCGATCATTACGTGTATCAATGTAGTAAGCGTGCTCCCATACATCGCAAGTGAGCAACGGTTTGTGATCATCACACATTGGATTGCCAGCATTGGATGTGCTGACAATGTCCAGTTTGCCGTGCTTGTTTTTAACTAACCACGCCCAACCAGAGCCAAACGTTGTCAGTGCGATGGCAGTAAATTTTTCTTGGAATGTTGTGAAGGAACCAAATGCGGCATCAATTGCAGCGGCCAGTTCATCATCCGGCTGGCCACCACCCTCTGGAGATAAGCTGTTCCAATAAAAGGTATGATTCCAGACTTGAGCGGCGTTATTAAATACACCACCATCAGATGATTTGATAATTTCTTCAAGGCTTTTGCCAGCAAAGCGATCGTTATCAGCGAGCAATTTATTGAGGTTGTTTACATAGGCTAAATGGTGTTTGCCATAATGGTACTCTAACGTTTCTTCTGAAATATACGGTTCGAGAGCATTTAATGCGTAAGGCAATTGGGGGAGTTTGAAAGTCATGTGCGTTCCTTATCATGTCATCAATTAATTCGGCGCAGAATACGAGAAATACGACCCGCATACCACAGGGAGCCTTTAAGTTACACACCATAACTTATTTTAACTACGCTGACAACATGCTATGATTGCGCCCTTTGAATCAGAATTTGGAGATATTGCAATGACCGTATTAGTAGGCAGAGAAGCGCCCGATTTTACCGTTTCCGCCGTGCTTGGCACGGGTGAAATTGTTAATTGTTTCAATTTGAGAGAGGCGATTAGCGGGCGTTATGGCTTGATTTTTTTCTACCCACTGGACTTCACATTTGTATGTCCTTCTGAGTTGATTGCTTTGGATCATGTGATTGAAGAATTTCAAAAGCGTGATGTTGAAGTGATTGGTGTGTCGATTGATTCTCAATTTACACACAATGCATGGCGCAATACAGCGATTCAGGATGGTGGTATTGGTCCTGTGCGTTATACTTTAGCGGCGGATATTTCTCATAGTATTTGTCGCAGCTATGGTGTGGAACATCCAGAAGCAGGTGTTGCATTTCGTGGTTCTTTTTTGATTGATCGCAACGGTATAGTGCGTTCGCAACTTGTTAATGATTTGCCAATCGGTCGTAATATTCCAGATTTATTACGTACGATTGATGCGCTGCAATTTTTTGAAGAATACGGTGAAGTATGTCCTGCGAACTGGAAGCACGGTAAGCCCGGCATGAAGGCGTCTCCAGAAGGTGTTGCGCAGTATTTAAGTGCGTACGGAGATGATTTATAAAAGTTGGCAGCCTTCCCCTCTATAAATGCGGGGAAGGTGCTTGCTTAAAGCTCTTGCGTTTCATTAACAATCTTGCAAAACAGCTCTGCTGTTTTTTGCGCGTCGTAGTTAGCCGAGTGCGCTTCATTTTTATCAAATTCTATGTTGGCTTTTTTCAGGGCTTTAGCTAAAACAGTTTTACCATAAATTAAGCCACCTAACGTTGCTGTATCCAAGCAGCTAAAAGCATGTAATGGTGTTTGAGTAATTGAACAACGTTTGGCTGCAGTTAAAATAAAATTCAAATCAAAATGTGCATTGTGTCCAACTAGGATCGCGCGTCGACAGTGCGTCGCTTTAACGGCTTTATCGATAAAAGCAAAAAATTCTTTTAATACATCTGCCTCATCTTTGGCGAAGCGAAATGGATGGGTGTGATCGATTTGATTTACAGCCATCGCTTTAGGATCAATGATGGCATCTTTAAAAGGCTGTACATGCCAAAAATCAACTTCAGTGGGTGTGAGTAAGCCTTGTTGGTTGTAATCCACAAGAACGGCTGCAATCTCAAGAAGACCATTTTTAGTTAAATCAACACCTGTTGTTTCCACATCGATGACCACGGGTAGGAATCCATCAAAACGGTTCTTAATTTTTTTGTGTGTGTGATCATTCATGGGTGAGTTGCCATTGTAAGGTTTGTCCTGCGAGAAATGGAATCACTGTGCTATCACCAAAGGGGAGTGTGGCAGGAACTTGCCAAGGTTGTTTGCGCAAAGTGATGCGGCGTGTGTTGATGGGTAATCCATAAAATTGTGCGCCAAAATAACTGGCAAACGCTTCGAATTGAGTGAGTGCACCTGCTGTTTCAAACGTTTCTAAATACAGCGGCAGCGCGTGGTAAGCAGAATAAATACCTGCACAACCACACGCGCTTTGTTTGCTTTCTTGTGTATGCGGCGCACTGTCGGTGCCAAGAAAGAATTTTTTGTTACCGGATGTGGCTGCTTGAATGAGAGCCAGGCGATCGGATTCACGCTTTGCAATCGGTAAGCAATAATGATGTGGTTTAATGCCGCCGGCTAACACGTCGTTGCGGTTAAGCAAAAGATGATGTGGCGTAATGGTTGCCGCCAGTGTGTCCGGTGCTGATGCAACGAAATCGACTGCTATTTTTGTCGAAATGTGTTCGAGTACCATTTTTAAGTTGGGAAAATCCTGCAGCAATTGTGTCAGTATGGTGTCAATGAACACACGTTCGCGATCAAAAATGTCCACGTCTGCGTTAGGTATTTCTCCGTGAATGAGTAGTGGAATGTTATGTGCTTGCATCGCTTCTAAAGCAGGGTAAATATCCATAATGTTGCGCACGCCAAACTCAGATTGCGTCGTGACACCTTGAGGGTAAAGTTTACACCCAAAAATAATGCCAGATTTTTTAGCGGCAACTATTTCAGCAGGTATTAACATCGGTGTTAAGTACAGTGTCATTAATGGCGTAAATTCACTGTGTGGCGGAAGTGCATTGAGTATGCGTTGACGGTATGCTTGCGCCGCGGCAACCGTTGTAACTGGCGATTTTAAGTTCGGCATAATGATTGCGCGATTAAAAGAGCGTGCTACATCAGTCACTGTTCTCTCAAGATAGTGCTGATCGCGTAGATGATTATGCCAATCATCGGGGATGATTAAAGAAATATTCTGCATTTTTTATAGCCAACTCATGCTTACTGAAGATGTGGTAAATAGTAACCGTAATGGTGTATTATGTCGAACTTCAATTTATGTCAAGAGCAGGGGATTTATAGTGAAAACTGTATTTAAGTTGAGTGTGTTATCAGGTAGCTTGCTGGTAGCCGGTTCTGGTGTTGCGTTAACACCTACGAATGCACAATTGCAAGATGAGATTCGCGCCATTGTAAAACACGATCAGCAATTGCAGCATGAAGTGAAGATGCTCAAAACACAGTTACAAAAGAATCCTTCTGTTACGCATAAAAAGAGTAATGCTGTGCATTCCAGCGCATCAAGCTCAACCGTAGCGACTACCGGATCATCTTCTGCACCGACCGTATCGTCCTCATCTCCATCTTCACCGGATCATGCAGAGCGTCCATTGTTAGATCGTTTCGATCATCCAATTACGGTGACCACATCACCATTGATGGGGCCTACTGCTGATTTGAGTGATATTTTAGAGCAGATGTCTAAAGACAACCAACAGTTGACGTTGTTACGACAGCGCGCTGAGGTAATGAAAGAGTTGAAAATTGAAGGCGATGATAATTTGAATCGGCCGATTATGGAATTAAGTGGTGGTGTGGAAGGGCAGCTGTATGGTGTAGACGGCTTTAATAAAGGTGATGAGCCACGTGGCATTAGTTTGAGTACCGCTGAATTTGATATCGCTGCGATAGTAGGCCCATGGGCTGGTGCTTTATTGTCATACGATTATGATAATTCACCTGCATCGACTGGTAATCGTTCTCCTAAGGGAACCGCTTATGTCGATCGTGGCTTTGTGACATTGGGTAATTTAAACCGCTTTCCGTTGTATGTTTCGATCGGTGAGATGTACGTGCCCTATGGTCGTTATGGCAGTCTGATGTTAACTACACCAATCACTCAATCGTTGGCGCGTACTAAATCTGATACAGCCATGGTGGGTTTTTATAGAAATGGCCTGTATGCAACGGCGTTTGGCTACAATGGTGCTCAAACAAGTGGTAGCACGGATGTGATTAAGCAAGGCGGTGCTGATGTGGGGTACCAATACAGCTTCGGTCCTAATGCAAGCAATTCTGTGACAGTGGGTACGAGTTTTGAAACCAACTTAGCAGACTCGCAAGGTTTACAAGATACGGGTGCTGAAAGTGAGAATACTGATCACTTCCCAGGTTTTGCTTACAATAATAGTAACAATATTCAGCATCGTGTTCCGGCCTATGCCGCGTATGGTACGGTCATTTATGGTAATTGGACAGCGCTTGCTTCCTTCGTAACAGCGGTCGAAGCATTTGCATCGAGTGATTTGGCTTACGGTAATACGGGTGGTGAATTAGCTGGAGCGACTCCTAAAGCATTGCATACAGAATTGGATTACACGATTCATGTTTGGAATAAGCCGTTTACATTTGGTGCTGATTACGATCGCTCGTGGCAGGCTTTGGCGGCGAACGTGCCGCAGCAGAGTTTTACGGCCGATATTCAAGTGTCGTGGTTCCGTAACACGGTGGAGCAAATTGAATACCGTCATGATGATGACTATGGCTCGAATAAATCAGCGGATGGAGCGGGTAGCACGGCATTTTCAGGAACGGGTGCAACACGTAATTCCTATTTAGGTCAAATTGGCGTGTATTTCTAAGCCGGACTACTGCGGTGTCGCATGATCGCTCACAGCTGCGTCGTCATTTTCTAGAAGCTTGGCAGAAACGTGAGTATGCTGAGCTTTCTGCCTTAGAGCGGCAGTTATTAGATGTGATCATGCTGCACCCTGAATACCATGTGATACTTTCAGACCCTCACACACTTGATCGCGATTACGACTCAGCGCAGAACCCATTTTTGCATATGAGTTTGCATGTCGGTTTGTTGGAGCAACTGAGCACTGACCGGC
>CAZFAA010000099.1:0-5412 GCA_964516605.1 uncultured Coxiella sp.
AATTAGTGGCGAGAACATTACAAGATGAGCAGCATTACTCTGGAGTTGGAGTCAGCTTTAACGTTAATGATTTAGAGCGCTTGGCGGGAAGTGAGGCAACAAATAGTGCGGGTGAGCAAACACTTGCTATTGCAGAAGTTAATCTTGATCGTGTTCATGTTATTCAAAAACAAATCCCTGTTGTTTTTGGATCTAGAGGCACAGAGGCTGATATTAAACAACTGATGGGTGAAGTGCATACCAGCTCTGCAGATGGAGCTAAAACTATTAAGAATGAACAATTACACTTGGTAGCTGATATTCCGATCACTAATCAATATTATTTGGATAAGAGTCACCAAAATATACAAGCGGGTACTGCTAAAATCGCTGAATTTTTAGCACCTGATAAAAAAATTGATGAAGCAATACTGCCATCTAAAAAAGAAGAAGAACCTTTGGAGCGTGTCGAAGAGGATGACGATGATAACGATGAGTTTCAAGAATGTGAAGATGATGATGACGATGATCTATTTTATGATGCGCTAGACGAACCTGTTGAAGCTGATGCAGGCAAAGAAATTGATGTGTCGCCTGAAGTGTTACAAGAAGTTTTTGATAAGGCGCTAACTGATCTAAAATTTAATTCTCCAAAAGAAAAAGAAAAATTTGAACAAAGTGTAGCGGCTGCAAAAAAAGAACATGATAAAACAGGGAAAATATCTAAAAAAACATTAGATACACTTAATGAAAATATAAAGTCTGCTTTACTGGATACACTGAAAGCAGGTGTAGAGGATGGTTGGGGCAAATTAACTAAAAAATTAGGCCCTGAATATAATAAAAAATTAGCAGAGTTGTTAGCGAGCCCTGATGGTGCATCTAAATTAGGTATTAAATCCTATATGGGCACAAAAGGTATATTGTTCACTTTTGCGTTTAATCTTGGATTGTCTTCTGTTGATAGTAAAGTAGATCGAGGTAAAATTTTAAAAGATGCCGCTATTAGCACAGTTGGCGATATAACCTTTGGAGTATTACTTAACTTTGGGGTTCGATCTGCTGCAGGACCAGTAGGTTGGGCTTTTGTTGGGATTGGAGTCGTTGATAAATTATTTTATAACCAACAGGCTGTTAATAGCCTATGTGAGAATGGAATGGCTCATCTTCAGGATTCTCAAGCTCTTTATAGAGATGGAAAGTATTTTGCGGGCTTTGGGATGCAGCAGCTCGCATCTGATCAAATGAGGGCAGCCGGACAAGCTCAAGCATGGCATCAAATTGCGACTTTGCCTGACAAAATAACAGCAGGTATTGGTTACCTATACGATAAATGGACAGCACCACCTCAATCATCAATACCGGCCTGGAATAGCAATAGATTATTTCAGCCTCCTGAACATGAAAAGCATAATGCAGCTGCGGATGCTCATGAACGGCGTGCTATGAATGGTCATTAATTGGAATAGTGTCGACTTACGAAAGGCCTGCCAAAATTATAAAGCAGGCCTTAATTTAATCAGTCTTCTTTTTTCGTTCTAACTTGCTGTAAACCGGCATCGGTTTGACCAAGGCCTGTGTATTTGGGTACTTCTTTGGTTTCAGAGCGTATTTCTTTAGCCGCTTCCTTTGCTTTTTGCTGCAAGCTTTCTTGCGATTCACCTACTGTTGAACGTACTTGTTTGAGTGAGCTACTTTGTGTTTCCAGTGGCGATGGTTCTTTGACAAGATTCTGCTGTGGTTGTTTAGGTGTTGCTGGAGTTTTTTCCATTGGTGCAACGGGTGTGGGTGTTGGTTGGGATGTAATCACAGGTTGCTGTACTGGAGTCGCTGCTACTGTGGTTGCTGTCTCATTTTTTGCAGGTTCTGCTTTTTTCACAGCACTATTATCTTGGTGGTGTTCATGCTCACGACGCTCAGAGTGCTCACGACGTTCATGATGTTCACGTGGTTCATTGCGATTACGATGCGACTGATTGCGTGGTTTATGATGTGGTTTGCGATGTTGAGAAGCCCCGACATCTTTTGTGCCACGGTGATCATCTGGGTGATCCGATGTTGAACCGGTTTGATCTGCGCGCTCATCATGATTGTGGCGACGGTCTGTGCGGTGATGACTGTCTCTGTCACGGCGTTGTGACTGCGGTTTTCGTGCATCAGGTGAATGAGGTTGGCGATGACGATTATCCGCATTATGCTGTTTTGACCTGGCAGTAGCTGTAGTCGTAGTTGCTTTTTTAGCTGCTGTTGTTTTAGTTTGTGTATTGCTTGTTGTGCTGCTACCAAACATGGCATCAAAGATGCGTTTAATTAAGCTGACATTATTTTGCTGCTTTGTAGGGGCAGGTGTTGTATTGACGCTAGCGTTGAGATTGGCTGAGGGCGTTGTTGTCGTGATGTTGCTCTCATCCGATAAAAATTTATTGATGGCCGGTTCGGCAATATCAATCGCCGATTTTACTTTCTGATTGGTAACACTTTCAGCTTTAGGGAATTTTACTAATTTATAGCTGGAAGCCGCTTTTGATGCGGTATCTATTTTTACATGTTTAATTGAGTACTGAGGTGATTGTAAGTATTGATTCGGAATAATAAGAATCTCAACCTTAGTATCTTTAGTAATATTGTCCAGTACATCACGTTTTTCATTGAGAATATAGGTAGCCACATCCAGTGGTGCTTGCACTTGGATTTGCATGTTCTCTGTTTTAACGGCTTGTTCTTGGATGAGATGTACAATCGAATGCGCTAAAGATTCCACACCGCGAATACTGCCTTGACCATCGCAGCGTGGGCAGGTTACGTGAATGGAATGTGCTAGTGATGAGCGCAGACGCTGACGAGACATTTCTAATAAACCGAAACGTGAAATTCGACCAATTTGGATGCGTGCTCTATCCATTTGCAAGCTTTCGCGTAGACGGTTTTCCACTTCCCGTTGATTTTTATTTTGCATCATATCGATAAAATCAATAACCACAAGACCACCGATATCTCGGATACGCAGTTGACGTGCAATTTCTTCAGCGGCCTCTAAGTTGGTATGATAGGCTGTTTCTTCGATGTTGCCGCCCTTGGTTGCTCGAGCTGAGTTAATATCAATCGAAACGAGTGCTTCAGTGTGATCGATTACAATCGACCCACCTGAAGGCAGTTGCACTTCACGCTGATAGGCTAATTCGATTTGGCGTTCGACTTGAAAGCGACTAAATAAAGGTAGGCTGTCGGTATACAGTTTAATGTTTTCAACAAAGTCGGGGCGCAGTTGTTGCAGGTAACTTTTTGCGCGCTCGAAGGCTGTAACCTCATCGATAATGATTTCAAGAGTGTCGTGTCGCAAATTATCGCGAATAGCGCGTATGACACCATCACTTTCTTGGTGGATCAAGTAGGGGCCTTTTTTCATATTAGTGGCTTGCTTGATGGCATCCCAGTAGTGCAATAAAAAGTTCAGATCCCATTGTAGTTCTTCTGCGCTACGATTCACGCCAGCTGTGCGGATAATGATACCCATGCCTTCTGGAACATTGAGGCTATTCAGTAGATCACGCAATTGATCACGTTCATCGCCTTCAATACGTCTTGAAATGCCGCCAGCACGTGGGTTGTTTGGCATGAGTACCAGGTAGGATCCAGCGAGTGTAATGAATGTTGTCAGTGCCGCACCTTTTGTGCCGCGCTCATCTTTATCAACTTGTACAACAATTTCTTGACCCAGTCTGAGTAATTTTTGGATGTCTGGATTTTTTAAATTTTCATCGTGTGATGTTTGAAAATAGTCACGCGAAATTTCTTTCAGCGGTAAGAAGCCGTGGCGTTCGCTGCCGTAGTCTACAAATACAGCATTGAGGCTAGGTTCGATACTTGAGATTTTACCTTTATAAATGTTTGATTTTTTTTCTTCAACATTAGAAGGTTCTATATAGAGGTTATTGAGTAAGCCATCACTCACGATAGCAACACGCAGCTCTTCTGTTTGCGCGTTAATTAACATTCTTTTCATTTAGTGCACCCTTTAGGTTTAGTTAGTGGGTGCTTTTAGCAATAGAGGTGACGCTCAGGAGGTCATGACAGCCTGAGTAACGGGTTTTTTATAGTTTAGGTAATAAATGTTCATTGTTATCTCGTTGTTACCCAAGAGGAACTTTGAAGTGGTCTTAATATTTGCCACCTAGTTCCCTTATTTAAACCTGTGTCGCCATGCAAAAGCACGCTTTTAAAAATTCTCTTAAATTATGGGCGCGAGGAGGTAATTTTATTTCCCTATCTCAGGTGGACATAAAGCAGTCCATGGTATAAGGTGGGGACCCCTTGGCGCCTTGTAAAACGCTTATTTTTAAGAACGTTGAATATAACAGGATTGGGTTAGATGAGCAATCAAAAATCTTGTTTTAAGGTTAACATAAAACATTATCAATAAACTATAAGCTAATGAAAATATGTCAGTTGAGTACGTTATAATCCAAAAAGAATATTCTGGTCAAAGATTGGATAATTACCTATTCCGTACATTAAAAGGTGTACCAAAATCAAGGATTTACCGTGCTATTCGTGGCGGAGAAATACGAATCAATAGGAAGCGTTGCCAAGCTATGGCGCGCCTTCAAGAAGGCGATGAGCTGCGTATTCCGCCATTGCGCCAAGCTGATGCACCTAGATTGGGTAGTGTATCCCCTAAGCTTCAAACCCTCCTTGAGTCCCGTATTTTGATCGAGAATAACGATTTTTTAGTAATTAATAAGCCGGCGGGTATACCCGTACATGGCGGCTCCAGTGTGGTATTAGGTCTAATTGAAGCACTACGCCAGATGCGTCCACACGCCAAGTTTTTGGAGTTGGTGCATCGCTTAGATCGTGATACATCGGGTTGTTTACTGATTGCTAAGAAGCGTTCTGTGCTGACACGTTTGCAAGAGTGGATCAAGAAGCGTGAAATGAAGAAGCGCTATTGGGTGCTAGTCAAAGGCGTGTGGGAGGAGGGCATTGTGCGGTGTGACTTTCCTCTTATAAAAAATCATCTGCAAAGTGGCGAGCGTATCGTTAAAGTGGATCCACAGGGTAAAGAGGCCGTGACGATCTTCAAGCCGCTGCAGGTTTTTAAAGATGCAACCTTGCTGGAAGCAACACTTAAAACAGGACGTACACATCAGATTCGTGTGCACTTACAACAATTGGGTTACCCGATTGCGTGTGATGATAAATATGGTGATCGTGAGTTCAATCAACTGATGAAGGCGCGTGGCTTGAAGCGGATGTTTCTACAAGCCATCGAAATTGCTTACCGTGATCACGAACACCTTTTTGGCGTGTGTGCACTATTAGATGAGGAGCTAGTGCAGTTATTACAAGCGATAAGGCGCTGTTAGCTTTCTGTTATTGACGCCCCGCACAAAGCAAGTGTGTGCAGGGCGATTAAGAGGGAGAATCCCGCTT
>CAZFAA010000100.1:0-5185 GCA_964516605.1 uncultured Coxiella sp.
CTATCTACACCAATCTCATTCCGTGCATCCCGCCGGTCAAGCTCGTGTGGCTGCTTTCTTTTCCAGTTCATTCTTTTTTATGCTTCATGATGTATTCAGCGCGGGTAAATCAGCATTGCCACTGGGTTGGGTCATTGCTCTGTGTTTAGCAATGCCTGCATCTGTATTTTTCTTAAAGTCCACAATACCTCTCACGGCTCATGAGAGCGTGCGACACATTGATTTTGAGGCGGCCGTTATACCAGAAGCGCAACGTAGTAAACTTGAGAATGTGTGGAACGCCCTTTGGGCTGGTTTGTTGGGTGCCGCACCAGCATTGGCATTTTCAGTCATGGAGCGTGAATTTCAATGTGGTTCAGCTTCCTTAAGTTCACCTGCCATGGCGCTCTCTGGAGTAGTTGCAATGGCGGGAGTTGTGAGTGGATATCACTTAACAAAACACCCACAACAGTATGCTTACTTTGTTACAGTAATGGAGGTTTTATCCAAAGCGGCGCTTGCCTACACCTCTGTATCCGGTATTTTATCAATGATACTGACCACGCTCTTGAGTAAGGGGTGTGAGAATATGAGCGTGCAAGAACGAGCCGGTTTTTCAGTGTTGTGTGCTGTGTTTGCTGTCATGGCGGGCATTCACACAGGATTACATACGCAAGTGCGTTTTCTAGCAATGCATGATGGTTTTAATAAAACATGTGAGAATGTGCGCTGGGTAGCGGGTGGCATTAAAAGCGCAGCTTCTGCTGTTGTCAGTTGCCCGGGTCGTGTCTGGGGTGCATTGTTTGGCCCTGCTGCGCCATCGCATTCTGAACCGTATGAGTTAGTTGATCTTTTTCAGCTAGATGATAGTGATGGTTTTGGGATTATTAACTTAAACAATGCTCAATCTGGATGACGATGATGAATTTTCCAATGCATCAGCAGAGCTGTAGCCCAGCAAAATATAACATATCGCTAGGCTATTGGTGCTGCTGCACTAACGCAAGCAGGGCGGGTTGCGTTATAACACTTCCTGCCACCACGTAACCACTGTCTAAAAAATCTTTTTGGCTATTAAAATCAGAGACTACGCCGCCGGCTTCTTGCACCAATAGTGCGCCCGCTGCGATGTCCCAGGGCTTTAGGTAAGCTTCCCAGAACGCATCCAAACGACCTGATGCGACATATGCTAAGTCCAATGCAGCGGCGCCAGCGCGACGAATGTCCGATACTTGAGGTAAGATGCTGTTAAATGTTTTCAAATAGGTTGGCATGTAATCAGGATAACGAAATGGAAAGCCAGTGCCGACGAGCGCATTTTCTAATTTCTTAGTATCGCTGACGCGTATTCGCTTGTTATTCAGATAGGCACCTTTGCCACGACTGGCTGTAAAGAGTTCTTGACGAATGGGATCGTAAATGCAGCCGATTTCCAGTTGATTGCCTTTTTTAACGGCAATCGAAATGCAAAAATGCGGTAATCCATTCACAAAATTAGCCGTGCCATCGATAGGATCGATGACCCAGCAATAATCATCTTTATTTTTTTCAAAGCCACTTTCTTCGGCGAGAATGGCGTGGTGAGGATAGGCTTTTTTGATGATCGCAATGATTTCGTGCTCACACACTTTATCTACTTCACTCACAACATCATTTTTTGCTTTTTCGGTTACGGTGATTTGATCTAAGCGATCAAAAAAATGCGAGGCACTGCGCCCTGCGGTGCGTGCAGCTTGTATAGCAATGTTGAGGAATGGATGCATAGCGGGCGATTATAGACTAGCCAGTCAGTGGGGGCAACATTAAATTCTCCCCTTGGTGGCCGTGTGGATTGATTACACGCGAGGCCATCAATACTGCGAGCTATCTGTTTCTCATTTTGCATTTTCAATGGCGAGCAGTATATGTTGTTCGTATCTTGCAGTGTAATGGCTATCTCTTTACTATGTCCCTTGTATCAATAACATGTGCCTGATCATGCAAAATACTCGAATTGTACTGACTCATCCAAGTCACCCTGGCAATATTGGCGCCACAGCGCGTGCTATGAAAAATATGGGTTTATCCGAGCTGTATCTGGTTAATCCTAAAGTATTTCCGCATCATGATGCCACAGTACGTGCATCGGGAGCTGATGACGTGCTGCGTACAGCTGTTATAGTGGATCGCCTCGAGGATGCGTTGCACGATTGCCAGCATGTCTTTGCAACCTCAGCGCGTTCCAGGCGTCTTGAATGGCCGCTGTGTACACCGCGTGAGGCTGCAACAAATATCATCAGCAATCAACCTGAGAAAGCTGTGATCGTATTTGGGCGTGAGTCGAGTGGGCTCACAAATGATGAATTGTCTTTGTGTCATACGCATATTTATATTCCTACACAAGAACATTTTAGCTCGTTGAATTTAGCGGCAGCAGTGCAAGTGGTTGTCTATGAATTGTTTGCAAGTCAGCATGCCACAGAGGGTGAGGTAGCTAATGCTAAATCTGATTTGGCGACAACAGATGAGCAAAATGGCTTTATTTGTCACTTAGCTGATACGATGGTTCAAGTTGGTTTTTTAAATCCACGTCAGCCACGTAAACTGATGCAGCGTATCAGACGCTTATTTGCGCGTGCACAGCTGTCTAAAACAGAAATTAATATCCTGCGCGGTTTTTTATCTGCTGTAGATAAACACATAAAATAGGTTATAATGCAAAAATTCCCGGAGGGAATCGTGCCATTTTTTTAAACGGATTAAATTTAGCAAGGACCGCCATGAAAAAAACTAATCATATACTTCACGATCAACCTCTCATCCCAGCATCACAGTCATTACCTGAGTTAACAATTAAGGTTTTTGTTCTCTCGATAATACTGGCAGCGTTGTTAGCGGCCTCCAATGCCTATCTTGCTTTAAAAATTGGTACAACAATTTCTGCATCGATTCCAGCATCAGTGCTGGCGCTCGGTGTATTACGTTTTTTCAAGAATTCCAATGTGCTCGAAAGCAATATTATTCAAACAGCCGCTTCAGGGGGGGAGGGTATTGCAGCAGCCATTTCATTCACATTGCCAGCGATGATTTTATTGCATGTGTGGACTTATTTTTCATACTGGGATGTCTTTTTGATTACGGTATTAGGAGGTATTTTAGGTGTGCTTTTTTCTGTGCCATTGCGTCGTGTTATGCTGAATTTACCGATGCTGCGTTTTCCAGAAGGCACAGCAATAGGTAATGTATTGCGCGCCAGTACAGAAGGAACGAGCCAAATGAAATTTTTGGTTGCAGGTGGTGCGGTAGGTGCTTTAATTTCTTTAGCGCAAGATGGCTTGCAGGTGATAGGCAGTCAAATGAATTTATGGACCAAGGCGGGAGCGGCTATTTTTGGTATTGATATTGGTTTTGCACCCGCACCACTGGCAGCTGGTTTTATCGTCGGTTTTTAGGCAGGCTCGGGTATGTTAGTTGGTCTCATTGGTGGGTGGCTCATTATTCTGCCACTTATTGCGGTGCATTTTCATGGAGTGCATTCAACTGATTCCATTTATGATTATGCGATGCAATTGTGGTCTGATCACTTGCGTTATGTTGGTGTTGGTATCATGTTGATTGGGGGTATCTGGACATTGATACGTTTACTGCATCCTGTCATTCAGAGTATGCGTTCCTCTTTTCGTGCAAGCAGTAAGTTAAATCAAGATGTGCACTACAAAATAATACGTACTGAACATGATATTCCATTGAAATGGGTTTTAATTGGGGCTGCTGCACTATCTGTATTATTGTTTTTTTTATTATTGTATTTTATTCATCAAATGAGTTTTTTAGTTACTCCAGCTTATGAAGTGCTGATTGCTTCAGCTGTCGTTGTCTATTTAATTGTGATTGGATTTTTGTTGGCTACAGTTTGCGGTTATTTTACAGGATTGGTCGGCTCTACGAATAATCCTTTATCAGGCACTTTAATTCTTGCCTTAATTGCACTGGGTATTATTTTTATGTTTATGCTGAATCCAGATATGACACGGCATAAAGAGGGTATAGCTGGTTTCATGATTTTGGTTACCACTATCGTTGCCACTATTGCGTGTGTATCAAATGAAAATTTACAGGATTTAAAAGCAGGTCAAATGGTGGGTTCAACACCTTGGAAGCAGCAATTTATTTTAATTGTAGGTATTATCACAGCGGCTATGGTGATTGGCCCTGTATTGGATATGTTGTATAAAGCGTATGGTATTGGTGGGGTTTTCCCGCATCCGGGTATGGATCCAGCGCGTATGTTATCAGCACCACAAGCCAATCTGATGGCCGCCATCGCGCAAGGCTTGCGTTCGCATGATTTGCCATGGTCTATGATCAGCATCGGCGGTGTTTTTGCGCTGCTCTGTATTATCGCAGATGAATATTTGAGACGTTACAATCTGCATTTAGCTGTACTGGCAGTAGGAATTGGCGTGTATTTACCACCAGAAATTGTCACACCAGTAATCATTGGTAGTGTATTGAACTGGTTTGTTAAACCGGGCAAAAAACGAGCTAAAAGTGATCAAAGTGTCGTAGAGCTTGAAAGTAAGCAAAAAAAAGCTATATTGCTGTGCTGTGGTTTAGTGGCTGGAGCAGCCCTTATGGGGGTGGTCTTGGCTTTGCCTTTTATGATTATGGGGAGCTCTGATGCGTTAGCGATCGTACCAGCGAGTTTTGCGCCTGTGGCTAATTTATTGGGCTTAATCACATTATTTTTATTAGTTGGATGGATTTTTAAAACGGCACGGTATTAATGGTTCTTGAGAGGTAGTGGATGGGTAGACAGATTTATTTGGATTACATGGCCACAACGCCCGTTGATCGGCGTGTTGCACAAGCAATGATTGAATGTCTTGAGTTTGAAGGGTGTTTTGGTAATCCAGCTTCCACGACACACCGTTTTGGCTATCAAGCAAAACAAAAAATCGAGCGCGCACGCGAACAGGTAGCGCGTCTGATTCATGCAGCACCGCAAGAAATTATTTGGACATCAGGCGCAACAGAAGCTGATAACTTGGCGATTATTGGTGCAGCGCAAGCATACCATCGCAAAGGTAAACATTTAATTACGATGGCAACGGAGCATAAAGCTGTCTTGGATAGTTGTGCTTTTTTGGAAAGAAATGGTTATGAGGTTACGTATCTTAAACCTGAGCGTAATGGTGTGTTGGATATACAAAAATTACATGCTGCG
>CAZFAA010000101.1:0-5138 GCA_964516605.1 uncultured Coxiella sp.
GGCGCCTACCATGGCCATGTTGGCCACATCATCGAGTGAAAGGGGCAGGGGGATCACCATGCGCAACAATTTTCTCAGTCCCATGCAGCTTGCAGCCGTTTCCGGGCTGATGGTCGTCGCCGCACTCGGTGTTTTTATTAATCTCGGGGTAGCATGGATTCTCGCAAAAGGTCAGCGCACGTTAAATATTCGTGCTGCATTAATACACGTAATTGGTGACCTACTAGGCTCTATTGCAGCACTCGTTGCTGGTGCTGTTATTTATTACACCAACTGGTACCCTATCGATCCAATTTTATCTATTTTCATAAGCATATTAATCATGCTCTCGAGTATTCGCTTATTACGTGAATCACTCCAAGTCTTAATGGAAGGCGTGCCGCCTAATATTCAGATTGAAGAGGTATCAAACACCTTAGCAGAAATACAAGGCGTCACGGGTGTGCATGATTTACATATATGGACACTGTCATCAGGGGTTGTGGTACTATCGGCGCACATTGGCATTACAGAATTTAGTAGCTGGCCAAACTTGCTCGAAGCATTGCGCAATACAATAAGACATCAGTACAACATCGATCACATTACATTACAACCCGAACCTGAAGTAATCGATTGCCAACCTTGTAATGGAGCTTTAAAAAAATAATATGGACACTAATGTTATCAACAAAGAAGAAACATTAGCTCTGTGCAATGAAAATGAATCACTTGCCAAAGAGTTAATGATGATCCTTAAAACAGATTTACCCCGCCAAAAAATGATTTTACTGGATGCCTATGCGCATCAGGATAGAAAAATGATGCGTGATATCGTGCATCAAATCTTGGGGACTTGCAGTTATATCTCATTACCGGATACAAAACAGCATGCTTTATCTTTTCATGCAGCATTACATGACAATATAAAAGATTTAGAATCCTATAAAACCAACTTGGTTGCAGCTATGGATGCTGTAATCGTGTCACTCCCAAATGGAATGGCATGATAAACGGGGTTTTATGAACAACGACAATTTTTCACAAGATGAAATCAATAAATTTGATACATTTGCACAAGACTGGTGGGATCCACAAGGTTCGATGCGCCCGCTACATGTGCTCAACCCGCTACGCTGCGATTATGTAAAACACCATGCCAAACTGGCGCAAGCTAAGGTGCTCGACGTTGGTTGTGGTGCTGGACTTCTGTCTGAAAGCTTAAGCAAAGAAGGTGCCTTAGTCAGTGCTATTGATTTGAGTCAAGAAGCACTCCATGTAGCGCAAACACATGCTGCCACGCAAAATCTTACTATTGATTACAGCCATAGCACCATTGAGCAATTTGCAGAAAAACATCCCGATTCATTTGATGTGATCACGTGCATGGAAATGCTCGAGCACGTACCCGATCCTGCATCGGTTATAGCCGCGTGTGCTCACGCCGCATGCCCACAAGCTGTATTATTTTTTTCAACTATTAATCGAAATCCCAAAGCGTATCTTGCAGCGATTTTAGGTGCTGAGTATATATTGCGCCTTCTCCCCAAAGGCACACATACGTATTCAAAATTTATTCGTCCGTCTGAGCTTGATGCGTGGGCGCGTGACGCAGGATTGAAGTTGCTTGATTTAGCAGGTATCAGCTATAATCCCCTCACTCAATCGGCCAAGCTGACATCCGATGCAAGTGTCAATTACGTGTGTTGTTATATTAAGGAGAAATAATGGGTCAATCCTTTGATGCCGTACTATTTGATCTAGACGGCACGCTTTTGGATACGGCACATGATTTACTCTTTGCAATGAATTTAAGTTTGCAGCAACACCAAAAACCGCTGCAAACCTACACTATATTTCGACAACACGTCTCTGGTGGAACGGATGCGATGCTGTGCCATGCATTTAACATGGAGAGCACAGACGCTCAATTTCCAGCCATCAAACAACAATACCTAACACATTATTACCAACACCTAGCAACCCACACTTGTTTTTTTGATGGCATGGAAGCGGTATTGGATTATCTGGATGCGCAACACATTCCCTGGGGTATTGTGACGAATAAACCGACTCGCTTTACGTTGCCTATACTCGATGCATTTGGGCTGGCTTCACGCACACAGTGTGTAGTCATGGCCGACACACTTGAACACATGAAACCGCATCCTGCCCCCATGTTGCACGCCTGTAATCTACTGAATAAAAAACCAGAACGTACTTTATATATAGGCGACTTTAAAACAGATGTCTTGGCCAGTCGCGCTGCAAACATGCCCTGCCTGATTGTGACCCATGGATATTATTTAGCGCATATGAATCCACGTGATTGGGGCGCTGACATCACTGTAGACCGTGCTCAAGATATCATCCCACATTTAACGAATTGCTCAAGGAATCAGCATGACAACCACTCCGATCACCGCTAAAAAAAGTCACTACTATATCTTCGTTGCCTGCGTTGCCGCATTTGCTGGCATTTTATTTGGTTACGATACAGGCGTCATTTCTGTTTCGATTGTGTTTCTCTCCAAACAATTTCATTTAACACCGAGCGATACGGGACTGGCTGTGGCCGCTGTGCTCATTGGCGCACTGATTGGCGCAATATTTAGCGGCCGCCTCGCCGATAAATACGGACGCAAAAAAATGCTGATTATCGATTCAGTTATTTTTATCGTGGGCACAATTGGCTCGTGCTTATCACATGATCTCATGTCGTTTGTGATCAGTCGTCTTGTAGTGGGTATTGCTATTGGTATCTCATCTTATATTGGCCCTTTATATATTTCAGAAATTTCCCCTGTAAAATACCGTGGTGCCCTGGTCTCCTTAAACCAACTGGCTATTAGCGTTGGTATTTTCATTTCGTATGTCATTGGCTACGTATTTTCATCTGAGGCACAATGGCGCTGGATGTTTGGTATCGGTATCATACCAGCAATTTTATTACTGCTTGGCATGTTGTTATTACCAGATAGCCCACGCTGGATTTTAGCGCAAGGTCACCCAAATGAAGCTTTGGATATCCTGCATAAAATTCATGGTAAAACGCAGGAAGTGACCGATGAATTTAACCAAATCAAAGGCAGCCTTAAAATCGAAGCGGGTAGCTGGACATTACTATTTTCCAAACTGATACGCCCCACTATTTTAATTGGCGCAGGACTTGCTTTAATGCAACAAGTAACCGGTATTAATACCATCTTATATTATGCTACCACGATTTTTACTATGGCTGGCTTTAACAGTCCACATACGGCCATTTTTGCGAATATGATTGTGGGTGCCGTGTTTGTTTTATTTTCTTTTGTTGCATTAGCATTAATTGACACCATGGGCAGACGGCCTTTGTTATTTATTGGTCTGATTGTCATGGCACTGAGCTTATTAGGGATGAGTTATGCGTTTACGTTACCAACAAGCTCAGTACTGATGCCGCGTTTGTCACTGCTTTCAATGCTTGTGTATGTAGCTGGTTTTGCTGTGAGCTTAGGCCCTATTATGTGGCTGATGATTTCAGAAATATTCCCATTGAAAGTGCGCGGTCGCGGCTCGAGCCTGGCAACCTGTGTTAACTGGGCATCAAATGGTTTAGTGGCTTATACATTTCCATTACTACTGGTACACATAGGTGAAAGTCGTACATTTTTGATCTATTTCTTAATTAGCATCATTTCACTTGGATTTGTCTACCTGATCGTACCCGAGACAAAAGGTGTGACGCTGGAAAAAATTGAAGAGAACCTATATGCCGGCAAAGCACCTAGTCATCTAGGAGATCACTGATGTATTTAGGTATTGATCTGGGCACCTCCAGTGCCAAATTAATTCTACTGGATGACCAGCAGCACATCATTACAACCAGCACCAGCCCACTTGATGTATCACGCCCTCACATACTTTGGTCAGAGCAAAATCCTGCAGACTGGTGGACAGCAGTACAAAAAGCCTTTCTCGATATTAAAAAAACACATAAAAAAGAGCTGAGCTCTTTACGTGCAATCGGATTATCCGGACAAATGCATGGTGCGACATTACTCGATAAAAACAATAACATATTGCGTCCCGCAATATTATGGAATGATGGTCGCAGCTTTAAAGAGTGTGACGAGATCAAAACACGTGAACCGCAGGCTGAGCACATCACTGGTAACTTATTATTTCCAGGCTTTACGGCACCAAAAATTCTATGGGTCAAACACAATGAACCCGAAATCTTTAAAGCCATTCACAAAGTATTACTACCAAAAGATTATATTCGCTGGTGCCTGACGGGCACCTATGCCAGCGATTTTTCAGATGCATCCGGTACATCGTGGCTGGATGTGGCGCATCGTCGTTGGTCGGATGCGATGCTGGCTGCAACGGATTTAAGCTCAGCACAAATGCCAGAACTCTTCGAAGGTAACGCGATCACAGCGACTATTAGCCCAGATATCGCAACACAATGGGAAATTCCACGCAATACCGTGATCGTAGGTGGCGGTGGTGATAATGCCGCATCTGCGATCAGCATGAATATTATCAATCCAGGACAGGCCTTTTTATCCCTTGGCACATCGGGCGTTTATTTTACAGCAGACGATAGTTATCGACCGAGCCCTCAAGATGCCATTCACACGATGTGTCATTGCTTACCGAATCGTTGGCATCAAATGAACGTGTACTTGAGCGCTGCCAGTTGTGTGAGCTGGTATGCCGAGCAAATTGCACATAAGAAATTAGCTGTGTTACTAGAAGAAGCTGAACGTGCGCACACACTGCATGCGCCGATTTTCTTACCGCATTTATCCGGCGAACGTACGCCTTATAACAATCCGCATGCTAAAGCGGTATTTTTTGGTATGACGCACAGTACCGATCGCGCTACATTGATGCAAAGCGTCTTAGAAGGCGTGGCCTTACTCGTTGCACAGGGCCAACAAACCTTAGACAAAGTAGGTGTGCACGTTCGTGAAATTGATGTCTTAGGTGGCGGCGCTGAAAGTCGTTACTGGGGAGAGATCCTAGCCAGCGCGCTCAATCGTCCTTTAACCTACCGACAAGGTTCCGATTTAGGCAGTGCACTCGGTGCGGCTAAACTCGCATGGCTTGGTATTCACGGTGGTGATCCAGCACAGGTATTGACGTTACCACCACTATCACACACTATTGAA
>CAZFAA010000102.1:0-5105 GCA_964516605.1 uncultured Coxiella sp.
TTATGTTTTATGGCGTAATAATGGAAATAAAATGACATCACGTATTGACGCCGAATTGGTAAATAACATCACCAAACGATCGATGCCAATACCTTGCCCTGCTGTCGGTGGTAACCCATATTCCAATGCCGTAATGTAATCTTCATCATAACCCATCGCTTCATCATCACCCGCTTCACGTGCTTTGAGCTGCTCATGAAAGCGTTGCGCCTGATCATCCGGATCATTTAATTCTGAAAAGCCATTCGCAATTTCCTGACCACACACATACAATTCAAAACGATCCGTTACAAAAGGGTTAATATCGTTTGGACGTGCTAATGGCGATATTTCAGCTGGAAACTCAGTAATGAAGGTAGGTTGACGCAACTGTTTCTCAACCAATTCTTCAAATAATTGCGACTGAATTTTACCTAATCCAAAACTGGGGTGTACCGTAATGCCATGCTGCTTTGCCAAAGCACGTGCCTGACTCAGGTCATCAAGCTGTGCTGCCGTAATATCAGGACAGTATTCCAGAATGGATTGACGTAGTGGGATGCGTCTAAAATCGGCAGTTAAATCAATTTGCACATCCTGACAGGTTATCAGCGATGTGTTTAATAATGAATGTGCTAAATGACGAAACAGTGCTTCAGTGATCGACATCATATCGTCATAGGTTGCAAACGCTTGATAGAATTCCAACATGGTAAATTCTGGATTATGGCGCGTTGAAATACCTTCATTGCGAAAATTACGATTAATCTCATATACTTTCTCAAAACCACCCACAACCAAACGTTTTAAATATAACTCTGGTGCAATACGTAAAAACAATTCCATATCCAGCGCGTTATGATGTGTCGTAAATGGTTTAGCTAATGCACCCGTTGCCAACGGCTGCATCATGGGTGTCTCCACCTCCATATAACCCAATTCATCAAGAAAACGCCGAATGGCTGTAATCATCTTCGAACGCATTTCAAACACAGCACGCGAATCATCATTGACTAAAAGGTCTAAATAGCGCTGACGAAAACGTTGCTCTTGATCGGTCAAACCATGGTATTTATCCGGCATGGGACGCAATGCTTTTGTTAACAATTGCACGGCATCAACTTTAACAGACAACTCGCCAGTTTTTGTCTTAAATAACACACCGTGTGCACCAATGATGTCACCCAAGTCCCATGACTTAAATTGGTCATAGATACCTTCTGGCAAATCATCACGCGCTATATACAGCTGCAGACGACCAGACATATCTTTAATGTGTACAAAACTGGCTTTACCCATAATGCGGCGCGTCATAATACGTCCTGCGACAGCGACGCGTACAGGCTGCGCCGCTAAAGCGTCATGATCGCATACAGCGTATTGATCCAGTATTTCTTGAGCCAATGCATCACGCTCAAACCCATTGGGATAGGCAATGCCCTGTGCACGCATTTGCTCTAACTTTGAGCGCCTTTGGATGATCTGTTCGTTTCGCTCAGTTTCAAGCTCAGCTTTAGTTTTCGTATCGATTTCGCTCACAATCGGCTCCACAGGTTTGCAAAAAAGGATTCATAATAAGCCAATCACGTCCAAAGCGCAAAGTAAGACCGGGATAACATTAAACACCTTGCTTTAAACTCGCCTCAATAAAACGCGTTAAATCGCCATCGAGTACCGCTTGTGTATTACTGTTTTCAACACCCGTTCTCAAATCTTTAATGCGCGATTGATCGAGCACGTAAGAGCGAATTTGACTACCCCAACCAATATCGGATTTGGATTCTTCGAGTGATTGCTTTTGTGCATTACGCTCTGACATTTCATATTCATATAACTTCGATTTTAATTGCTTGAGTGCACCATCTTTATTTTTATGTTGTGAGCGATCATTTTGACATTGCACCACAATACCTGTTGGCACATGCGTAATACGTACCGCTGAGTCGGTGGTATTAACATGCTGACCGCCTGCGCCACTGGAGCGATACGTATCAATGCGCAAATCAGCTGGATTGATTTCTACCTCAAAATCATCGTCAATTTCCGGTGACACAAACACGGCTGCAAACGATGTATGCCGTCGATTACCTGAATCAAATGGTGATTTACGCACTAACCGGTGCACCCCTGTTTCCGTACGCAACCATCCATAAGCATGATCTCCTTCGACATAGATCGTGGCGCTTTTGATGCCAGCGACATCACCTGCCGATACTTCCATCAACGTTGTTTTAAATCCTTGTTGATCGGCAAAACGCAAGTACATCCGCAATAACATTTCAGCCCAGTCCTGTGCTTCCGTACCCCCTGAACCCGATTGAATATCCACATAAGCATTGTGTGCATCCATAGGACCACTAAACATACGTTGAAATTCTAAGCGCTCAACCTGTGACTCATAACCTAGCACCTCCTGCGTCAAAGCGGCGATAGCCTCTTGATCGGCCTCAGCGTGCGCCATCTCAACGAGCTCGTTCGCATCAGCCAACCCCTGTGTTAATGCATCCAGCACCATCACAACCTGCTCAAGCTGCACGCGTTCTTTACCTAAAGCCTGAGCTTTTTCCGGCACAGTCCAGATCGTTTGATCTTCTAACTCACGCTGCACTTCGAGTAAACGGCGGCGTTTGTTTTCAACGTCAAAGATACCCCCGAAGCAATGCACAGCGATGACTTAAATCTTTAATGTTTTCAATTAACGCGTTGATCTCAAGCACACTCACCTCGATTGTATAAATAGGATAAAATGAGGTGAATTATAGCCGGTAGTCGCTAAATTGGGTAGACTAATGCCCAAGATTAGAGGTTTGCATTGAAGACAATACACCTCATCTGAAAAAACCACTTGACCTTATAGTTGCTATATACCTTATTGTCGAAAATAAGGAGGTAAAACGATGACCCAATGGTACGTAAAAGATTTAAGTAAATTAACCGGTGTGTCGGCACAGACTCTGCACCACTATGACCGTATTGATTTATTAAAGCCTTCTGTACGATTGGATAATGGTTATCGTGTGTACTCCGAAAAGGATTTGCTGCAATTACAACAGATTATTGCCTTAAAATTTTTTGGCTTTTCGCTGTCACAAATTAAAAACTTGCTCACTAATACAGTGGGAACACTGGAACATTTTTCAGTGCAAGCTCAAGTGTTAGAGCAAAAAGCACGTAATTTATTTGATGCCAGTCAAGCACTCAAGCGCATTATTACTGATGTAACTGATACACAATCCATTCCATGGGAAACCATTATTCAATTAATTGAGGTATATAACATGACACAAAAACTAGAACATGCTTGGGTTAAAGATATTTTTACACCTGATGAGCTCAAAGAATACGCTACATTTGAAGCCGAGTTGAAAGCCAATTCAACTCCACAACAAAAAGCAGCGTTCGAAAAAAATTGGCGAGATTTTGTCGCTGAAGTTAAAAAGAATCTGCAGCAGGATCCAACCGCTGCCATAGGCATCGACCTGGGTAAACAGTGTATGCAGTTGACAAATAAATTATATGGCAAAAAATACGCTCATTTGCGCACTAAAAAATTTGAGCAAGGCTTTGCACAAGGAAAGGGGCTAGAAGAAGTCGGCTTTACGCCTGAGATTGTAGCCTGGCTAGAAAAAGCCATGGATGCTTATTGGAGAGAGCGTATTTATGGCATTTTAAATCAGGTAGGAACAGTACCTTCACACCAAACTGAAACTCTGTGGAATGAAGTATTGGATGACATGTATGGTGACGACCTGTCACGCAAAAAAGACTTGTATGATGCAGCGTTACAAGATCAACACATCAGTGTTGATGCAAAAAAATGGTTGCGCAGCTTGGGTCACTGATTTGCAATATCACCTAGCCCACAGACGGGTGGGCTAGCTATGCGTATATTTAAGCGTTATACTGCTGCCACTACTGATCTGGAATAATCGTTCAAATTAGCGTATACCAAATGTTAACCATCTTTAAAATCCACCGTAATCTGAAGATCCAAGGAACATACCATGTCTAAAACAGCCATCATTATTTTAGATTTTATTAATGGCTTTACTCAGGGTAGCCTGTTTAAAGAATACTTTAAACAACATCAACCGATCGCTAAAGCAAATCAACTGATCGCGCATGCGCGCCAAAACAAGCTGCTGCTGATTTTTGTAAAGCTAGGTTTTAGCGATCAGTACGCTGAATTAGCGCACCGCTCTCCAATGTTTGCTGGCAATAAACAGCATGGGTTCTTAAAACTGAGTGATCCGCAAACTCATTTTGATCCTGAATTGGATTACCAAACTAGCGATATTGTGGTCATCAAACACCGCATTAATGCCTTTTATGCAACATCATTAGAAGCTATTTTAAATGCACATGATATTGATCATCTCATTTTGTCTGGTGTCTCAACCAATTGGGCTGTTGAAGGTACCGCGCGTGATGCACACGATCGCAACTACAGTGTAACGATCGCCAAAGATGCCTGTGCAAGCCACAACAATGAAAATCAGGAGAAATCGTTATCTATTTTAAGCCGAATTGCACAAATCAAAACAGTGCATGACATTTGCGGGCAATCATAATGAAGCCAATTTTCCTCGAAACAAAACGTTTGATTGTCAAACCACTTGCTCTATCAGATTTGGATGATCTTGTAACCTTACGCCAAGATCCAGATGTCATGCGCTATATTGGGCACGGCATGATTCAAACGAAAGAACAAGTCAACGATTTTGTAAACACGGCTCTGCGCTACCAAGAAAAGCACGGTATTGGTTTTTGCTCAGTATTTGAAAAAGAAAGCGGTGAGTTTGTAGGCCAAGCGGGTCTTTTTCATATCGCTTATGATGACACCCAACCAGATATTGAATTGGCCTACCGCTTGCATAAAAAATCTTGGGGCAAAGGTTATGCAACCGAGCTTGCAAAAGCACTTATTCACTGGGGTTTTAAACATTTGCCTATAAGCAAATTGATTGCAGTAGCTCACCCTCTTAACCATGGCTCACAACACGTACTGAAAAAATCAGGGTTGAATTTTCAACGTACTATCACCTGGTATAACGGTATCGATGTTTTTTTATATGATATTTATAAAAATGATGCAATTGACTTAGTAGAATACGATGTGAACTGGC
>CAZFAA010000103.1:0-4873 GCA_964516605.1 uncultured Coxiella sp.
CACACAATGTCACACTATCGAACCACCCTTTATCGCCAGTCATGCCTTGCAAGTCATGCGCCAAAAAAAAATCACAGCGCTGGTTGTACTGGATAAACTGCAACGTGTCGTGGGTGTATTACACATGCATGATCTATTAAGAGCTGGAGTAACCACATGAATTATACTCAAGACCTGCTCGATAAAGCACGACAGATTAAATTATTAATGCTCGATGTTGATGGGGTTTTTACAAATGGGCAAGTGTGGCTAACCGGAAATGGTGATGAATATAAAGTTTTTCATACACAAGATGGTTATGGAATTAAACACATTCAGCGTAATGGCATCATCGTTGCCGTTATTTCAGGACGCAGCAGCCCTTCTTGCACCCTACGCATGCAAGAATTAAACGTAACACATGTCTACCAAAAAACTCATAACAAACTGCCTGTATATCAGATGCTCCTAGCTGAGTTAAATCTGCAACCAACACAATGTGCTTATGTGGGTGACGACGTTCCTGATATGCCGATCATGGAACACGTTGGATTAAAAATTGCTGTTGCCAATGCAACACAACCTGTAAAAAATATTGCTGATTGGATTACAACATTAGAAGGCGGCCATGGAGCTGTACGTCAAGTATGTGATCTACTCACTCACGCTCAAAATTTAGAAACACATTATGTCACATAAGATTGTTACCGGTAGTCTGCTCACTATTATTGTACTCATGATCTGCGTAACCTTCTTTTTTTGCACACACAATACAGCGGATACCAGTTCACATAATCCATCAGGTTATGATGCATTTGTTGATGAACTGCATCAAATACAATTTAACAAACTAGGCTTACTCAGTAATGTCTTCATGACACCCAACATAAAGCATTTTTCACAAGACGCGCATTCACTGATACAGCATCCACATATTATCCTGCACAACGATAAAGGAATGTGGGATATCACAGCAGATACCGCTACAACAAATGGTGACAATACTGAGGTGCATTTGATCGGTCATGTTGTCATGAGTCAATCAGCAACACCCACTACAGCCAGCACAGTGATCAAAACAAATTATGCGACCATTTTTCCAAAGCGCTCTTATGCCATGACAAAAGAATATGTTACGATTACACGCGGTAATACGCTCATTTCAGGAATAGGCGCTACAGCCGATATGAAACAAGGTATTGTAAAATTGTTATCGCATACACGAGGTCATTATGCTCCTGAAGAAAAAAAGCCATAGTATCGTATACTCGTTCCTGCTATTGCCATCTTTTACCCTAGCCAATACTCAAGCCACACCTGCAATACCGTATTACTTCGTTGCAGACAGTGTGGTGTATTTATCTAAAGCACATAAAATCATCTATACAGGACATGTAAAAATAGACCAAGGCCAAACCCATATTACCGGCGATCAATTGATTCTAAACCTCACGACAGACAACAAAATTACGCAAATGGTGGATACCGGTCGACCTGCAACGTATACTACGGTCCTCGCAGGCCACCCTGGTGTGCTGTATGCAAGAGCCAACCGCATTACTTATCAACAACAGCAACAGATTGTGTATCTTGATGGTAATGCCTTCGTTGATCAAAATCACAATACAATTCGTGCAGAACACATCCGCTATGATAAGCAAGATGGTATCGTCCATACGCATGGCTCCCCACAAAATAGCAGCACTTATATCGTGGTGCAGCCCAATACAACACAAAAAAAAGCAAAAATCAGTTAAGCGGTGCATTTGCTCCACATCTCAAATTAAGCTAAAATGGCCTACCAAAACCATCCGAACACGTAAGTAGAATATGTCCAAACTCATCGCCAAAGATATCACTAAAAGCTACCGCTCTCGAACCGTTGTTAATCAAATTAATTTATCCATCTGCGAAGGCGAAATTGTAGGAATGCTAGGTCCTAATGGTGCTGGCAAAACCACCAGCTTTTATATGATCGTAGGACTGATTCACCCTGACAGTGGAAAAATAGAGTTAGATGGGCAAGATATTACGTACCAACCCATGCATCAGCGTTCACGCATGGGCATTGGCTACCTACCCCAAGAGACATCTATTTTTCGCAAGTTAAATGTGCAAGATAATATTTTTTCTATTTTAGAGCTGCGTAAAGAATTAACTAAAAAACAACGCAAAAAAATACTCAGTGATTTATTAAATGAATTTCATATTAACCATTTGAAAGATGCTCCTGCTATCAGCTTATCCGGTGGTGAAAAACGGCGCGTGGAAATTGCACGTGCCTTAGCACTCGATCCTAAATTTATTTTATTAGACGAACCCTTTGCAGGTATTGACCCTATATCAATTATCGATATT
Organism: uncultured Coxiella sp.; assembly: GCA_964516605.1. Classification (GTDB taxonomy): domain Bacteria; phylum Pseudomonadota; class Gammaproteobacteria; order Coxiellales; family Coxiellaceae. The sequence goes on from CAZFAA010000103.1 coordinate 2,338, forward strand.
AAACGGATCATTACGCACTTGTGCAACCGCAAAATTGGCGTGCTCATTACGGATCATAACGTGCGTGAAACACTGGATATCTGCCAACGTGCCTATATTGTGAGTGAAGGTAAGGTGATTGCACACGGCTCACCTCAAGAGATTTTAAAACACGATCACGTGCGCCGCGTTTACTTAGGCGAAGATTTTGATATGTAACCTATAAAAATAGAGTAAGTATTCACAGCACCTATAGACGTAGACCCCGTTGGTCAGTTATGAGAGCAGTTTGGACGAAAAATTGAGTGAGCAGCGCAGCGAGAATTTTCGTTCAAAATGGTCCGCAGATGGCCAAACTTTCAAGAGGGCGTGAACGTTTACAAAATAGAGGGTAGACACTTGGAAAAAAAGAACCTGATTATTAGCAACAAATTGGGATTGCATGCACGAGCAACCATGAAATTGGTCTATACAGCATGCCGCTATAGCGCAAAAATCAACAAGACCTATAATGGACGCAGAATTGATGCAAAAGATATTTTGCAAACACTGTCACTGGCTGCTGCCATGGGCTCACAAATTGACTTCGAAATTGATGGCCCCGATGAACAAGAAGCCATGATAGCTATCACCAAATTAATCCAAGATAAATTTGGTGAAGACTAGGACCTATTCTCCAGCAACAGTCATCTCACGAATCCAAATAGAACCCGTACGCACATTACCACGTGTATCCACATCATTACCTACAGCCACGATATTTTGATACATGTCACGCAGATTGCCCGCGATCGTAATCTCACTGACTGGATATTGTATCTCGCCATTTTCAATCCAAAATCCGGCTGCACCACGTGAGTAATCACCCGTCATGATACGCACGCCTTGGCCAATTAATTCAGTAACAAATAAACCTGTGCCCATTTCTTTAAAAAGAGCCTCTAAATTCATTGCAGAAGTATTAATCGATAAATTAAATACACCCCCTGCATTACCCGTACTGTGCATCCCTAAACGCCGTGCTGAATAACTACCGAGTACATAACTTTGCAGTATACCCTCTTTCACAAAATCACGTGCGACAGTACGCACTCCTTCATGATCAAAGGGACGACTACCCATAGCACCTAAAAGATGAGGTTGTTGCTGGATGTTCACATGCTGCGGAAAAATAGACTGACCTAAATGATCTAATAAAAAAGTACTTTTTCGATACAAATTTCCACCGCTAATAGCACTGATAAAACTGCCTAATAAACTTTTAGCTTCTGAAAAATTAAAAATAACCGGGCATTTTTGCGTTTTGATTTTACGCGGATGCAAGCGCCTTATAGCATGCGTTGCAGCCTGTTTAGCTACAAAACTTATATCCTGTAAATCCTGCGCTTTACGTGCTGATGTATATTCATAATCACGTTGCATATCATCACCGTCTTTGGCAATCACACTGCAACTAATAGAGTGGCGTGAACTTTTATAACCACCATTAAAACCATCACTATTACCATACACATACAAACCAGTATACGTTGATACAGAAGAGCCCTCTGAATCCGTAATACGCTTATCTTGTGCTTGCGCTAGCGATTCACACTCAATAGCCAAATCAGCTGCCTCTTGTGGCGTAATCATCCATTGATGATATAAATCCAAATCAGGATAGTTATAAGCTAAATGTTCTTTATCGGGTAAGCCTGCATAAGGATCTTTGTCAGTATAGCGAATCATACTCAATGCTTTATCTATAATTTTATAGACAGCCTCTTCCGAGAATTCGGTTGTACTAACAGATGTAGTGCATTGATCTTTATATAAGGTTACTGAGAAGCCATGCTCTTGATGGTACTCAATTTCTTCCATATCACCTTTACGGGCCGATACTGAAAAACCAAGTTCACTCGAAACCAGCGCATCGGCTGCATCAGCACCTTTTTTCTGAGCATAGCGCAAGGCATTGTATACAATTTCTTGCAATACAGATTGATCCAATGAAACTGATTGAATTTTTACAAACTCCTAATGTGCGCGTTTTCTCTTACCTGCCACTTTACGTTTTGCTGTCGTGTGTATGGCCAGCTCTTTCATTTTCTTTGCACCCAGTGGATCTGGCATAGAGGTCAATGCCACACTCAGTACTTGATCAATCCATTTAACAGGATGAATTTTAAGCTCTTGTAAAACATCCGACGGGATTTCTTTTAAATCACGCTCATTTTCTGCTGGAATAATAACTGTCTTAATACCACCACGCAATGCGGCGAGCAGTTTTTCTTTAAGTCCACCAATAGGCAGCACTTCGCCTCTGAGCGTAATCTCACCCGTCATAGCGACATCAGCACGCACTGGAATTTTAGTAATAGCTGACACGAGTGTCGTACACATACCAATACCAGCCGACGGACCATCCTTAGGTGTAGCACCCTCTGGTACATGCACATGAAAATCATGTGTCTGGAAATAATCTTCTTCCACACCAAAGAAATCGGCACGACTTCTCACAACTGTCATCGCAGCATGAATTGACTCTTGCATCACTTCACCAAGCGAGCCTGTATTA
>CAZFAA010000104.1:0-4759 GCA_964516605.1 uncultured Coxiella sp.
TGTAAACAAATGCTTTAAAATTTCGGGCTAATTTTTCAAACCTTGTCGCAATGCTTTGTGGCATTTTTTTGAAAACCCGAATGTGCCTCCAACTAACAATCATGCAGAAAGACAATTAAGGCCGCTTGTCATTTCAAAGAAACTCACGTTTGGGGCTCAGTCAGATAGAGGCAGTCGTTTTATCGAAAGAATTTTTACAGTCGTAGCTACGTGTTAGCAACAGCAACGAGATACCTTTGCTTTTTTACAACAAGCTGTTCAAAACTATTCTCTTGCCTTACCACCACCTTCGCTAACACTCTAGCGACCGGGGTCGTGAACGGTTACGCGTTAAAAATCTGTCTCGTCAGATGGTCATCAACAGAAACCGCAGCCGCCGCAGCAGCCGCTGCAGATTGTTTCCACACAGTAGGAGAATGAGCCGGTTGGTAACTTGCAAGTGGTGTCCACCGATGGCGTATCTGAACAGTAGCGCCGCCGTAGTGCACACATATTTGGAGTCCCTTGCGCATACCAGCACCGCAAAAAAGATTAGCGGCTTCCAGTTGTGCTTGCGCTAATTCTTCTTTAGATCGATTCGCAGCAGATTCAATGGCCTCAGTATTCAGAACTTTAATTTCAACAGGGTAAATTCTTCCTGTCTGTGGATGGATCACAAAACCATCTGGTGTGATGCTGGGACTGCCGATTTTGTGTGGATCACTCATTAAGACACCTGGTTTTATAAACGTCCAACCGGCTTGTCCATCAATTTGAAATGTGCCTTGTTCTAAGGCTTGTGAGACAACAGCTTCCCAATACAGGCCACGCATCAAATTATCACGTTGTTCTGCTAAATCGCCAATCGGATTTGCAAGCACGCAATTTGTCACGCTTGCCGCCGGTTTGGGATGTAAGCTCAGTAGTGCTAAATAGCCTGTTGTGCCTTCTGTTACTCCAACAGCACGTGTTGCTATCGACCTTAATATGCGTTGTGTTAATTCATTTTGAATAGCCTGTGTTTTGCGATGTATGTCCTCTGAGGTATCACATTGACCTCTTAAGTAATGCGCACATTGTGTAAAGAGTTCAGCATCACTTGTTGCTGCTTCCAAGCCGTGTGTTTTCGCCCATTCTCTAAGGCCTCGTGACAGTTCGGAATCCACATCCGATTCGGGTGCCGCTGTTGCGCCAGTCACTTTTTGAGCGCGAGATTTTGTAGCAGCACCTTTGGATTGTGGTTGTGGTGTTTTACCTAGTTTTTTTGCTGACGCTTTTATAGTTTGGCGTAAGACATCTTGGAGCGCTGGATTCAATTCCTCCAAAGGACTACAGACGTTTTCTACAGGCAGTGTTGTCCATTGGGTTGCAGTATGTGACGCAGTAGCAGCCGCAGGTTGTTTTTTTTGTTTTGGCACGCTTGCGATATCCAGCGCAAACGGCTCAAAACTGGGTAGGTTATAGAATATATGAGGGTGAATTTTTTGCATTGCCTCGGCGATCTTTCCAGCTAATCTTATAAAAGCTGCTTCATCATCTGGATCCATGGTCCGTGTATCACGATCGAGCCAAGCTTGAAGAAAACGGCGATCTTGCGGATCGCAAAACTCAAGCATTGTCGGTGCATTATGCGGCCCTGGTGATGTTTTATAAAAGGATAAAGGTACGCCTTGTGTGATTTGTAGAAATTGTATCATCCGCATTGCTAGCGTCTTACGTATACTGAGTAATTTTTTCAACTGTTCTTCGGATAAAGGTTTTTTGGGTGCAACTGGATTAGCAAAAAAATCTGTTGGTTTTGTGTTTGCAAGGTAGTTGAACAAGAGTGCAGTATAAGTTGGCTTTTGATCATGAATATAGGCACTTTGACGTAATGATTTAAAATATTTGCATACATCATCACTAAAGAGATCACTCGCATGTGCAATAAGGTAGTCTGCAAGAAAATCAACTGCTTGTTCTGGTGTTGGAAGTTTTGGTGTCCCAGATAGCGGTATCTTAAGATCAAGTCCTGTATGACGCAGTGTTAAGCTTCTCATCATAAGGTCCATGGGCAGTAGCGCATGGTTTTTTTTTCTATCCGCAAGTTTGTAACTCATGGCATACGCCAGTTCACCATTTTGCATAACACAAAAAGTGAGGTCGAGTGGTTTATTTAAATTTTTTAAATCCGGGTATTTTTGTTGTAAGAGCTGTTTAATATGTTCTTCAGGAATCGACGGACCTGCGAGCATTCCTGCTATGGAATCCATTATCATAAACACATCTAAATCTTGACCGTTTAGGTTACCCACAATCGTAATGTCTAAAACCTTTGGTGTTTGTTGTAGTACAGTAAGTTCTGGATTAGCAGGTTTGGCTTCAGCAGGTACAGCAGCTGCTGCGGTAGGAGCTGGATTTTCTTTTAGCTGAACAGGTAATTGTTCTAAACCAGTTGTGATGCTATTGCGTTTCTTTGTAAGATTGTCAGGTTTATCACCCTTAATGAGAGCGATCACGTAAGCAACAAGATCTGAGCCAAATTTTTTTACATCTTTTGAATCTAATGTATGGCGTATTGTGTCGAGGTTAAAAAAGGACTTTATTATTTGTTCAATATTAATTATTTCTTCACTATTAGTAGAAGTTTTTAGAAAATTAAGTTTAGGTAGCCATAATTGTTTGTTTACTTGAGCTAGCGCTGCATTGCTTTCATCTGAAACATCAGTAAAATTCACATCAGGCTCAGTCTTTTGTTGCGCAAGGGCTTGTAGAACGTAGTACACTAATTTTGGAAAATACGCTTCACATTGTGGAGGATTTAAAGCGATAGTTTTTTGAGGAGCATCTCCTTGTGATTGTGCTTCCATACCTCGAGCACGTTCTTCCTCTGCTTCTTGTGTTTTATAAAAGGTTGTTTTCAATTTGATGGGTATATATTGCTTGGAAGGTGGGCCTGTGTGATAAAGCACCCAGCCTTCTGCAGGTACTCTTAATGAAGGAGCGTTGATTTCATATTTTTTGCATAAATCATCGAGCGTGAATGGATTAGCAGCGTCTGATGTCAGTATGCGGTTTGTATCCTGTATGAATTCTTCAAGTTGTAGCTTTGAGACTTGACACGACATAGGCTCGGTAATGCCAAGTTCAGACAGACACCCTCTGATATCTGAAGGGCAAGCAAAATGAGGCGTAAATGTAGGATCAGATGGTGTATTGGGGTTAGTAGCAGATAATCCCAAGAAAAGACAAGTGGATTTTGGATAAGTTATTTTGCATTCGTCGTGAAGGTATTGTGCAAACGCTTTTTTGTCTTGTGGCAGTAATTCGAATTGTAAGGTAGAACCCTGTAGCGGCGGTTTACTGAGTAGTTGGATGAGCTGATTCAGCCGTCGGTTACTTTTTAATAAATCGCTTAACTCATTCAGCGAACACTCCAGGCTGGCCTGATCTAATCCTAAAAAAACGTCCAACACCAGCGGTAAAATTTCAGGGTGCACACCATAAAAATTTTTGGTTGTTAGTACTAGGGCGCAATCTGGAAAAGCGTGCAGCAGTGCTTGTTGCAATAGATCTGTTGTATCGTCGAGTAAAAAACGTATTTCTTCCGGTAGAATAGTAACATTGAGTAATACGCCATCTGCTTTTTCTGAAGCCCATACAAACTGCTGCACAATAGTTTGTATCTTTTGAGCGAGAGACGGATCGAGTTGCCATTCTGGTGCACGTGGGAAGGTGTGGCGTGCAGGAATAATGATTGGATCTATTATCGCGAATGTAACACCGCGTGTATCTAAGGCCCACGCCGTGTCATTTTTAAAATCATTTGAGTTATCGTACATCAACATATAAACGCATTGTTCGTGTTTCGGACCGAGGCGTTTTTTTCGCAGAGTAAAGCCAAGTGGTGTGAAGAACCAGCGTAGTGCTGGTTCACCGTATTCATTGAGTAGGTGTTGCAGCAGCGTGTAAATGGGCATATGTCGAGTTTGATTAACGATATCAGATGGTAATTGTCGTGGATAACGTTCGCATGCTTGTGCAATCCGATGCGAGTTAGCGATATGCGCGTTTAATGCGGGATGAGTATGCAGTAAGGCTTCAGTGATCAACCATCTCTCTTCAGCTGACAAACTGTTCCAAACGTTCTTTGTAACAGGAAGATTAAGATCAATTGGTGTTGTTTTCATAGGAGCCCCCGACAATAAGACATAAATAAGGCATAATGGGGGTCGATTACATCTTTTTTTTATCCTGTTGTCAATTTTCAGGGAGTGGGGTCTGCATCATCGTCAGGATTATATTTTTGACGTTTGGCTGCAGGTTCATCATGTTCATCACCGGGGGAGGTAGGTTGTGCTGATGATTGTCTGAATAAGGATGCCGTCGTGTTATAAGGGGATGACGCTGGAGCAGTGTGTTGTGCTTCTGGTGATTTAAATAGCATGATAGTTTTTATGAGCTCTTGGAATGCAGCATCGTCGACATGTGGTGTATCATTTGGCAGTCCAGAATGTTGAGTTAATCCCAACGTAATCTTCCCCTAAATTAACGGACACCGATTTGTTAAAATCTATGAAGCAACAAAGAGGTGATCAAATGACAAACAAGCAAAGAACCTACACAAAAGAATTTAGGCAAGAAGCGGTACAATTTGCCTTAAATTCACCGTCTGTTTTAAAAGCTGCTCAAGATCTAGGGATACCAGAAGCGACACTGCATACCGGGGTCCAAAAAGCCAAGCGCGATCAAGCCCTTTTTTTGCTGTAAATTGGCATCCTCCAAAACTCCTATTTTTATG
>CAZFAA010000105.1:0-1561 GCA_964516605.1 uncultured Coxiella sp.
GAAATGGAATAATATGTCACAAAATATTCGGCTGATTGTAGGTTTGGCTAATCCCGGTAAGCAGTACGCTAATACACGTCATAATGCTGGCGCATGGTTTTTAGAAGAGCTGGCGCGCCAAGTACATTTTTCTTTTAATCTTGAAAGTAAGTTCCATGGCGCTGTGGCACAGTGCACGATAGCACGCGTGCCGTGTTATGTACTGAAACCCATAACGTATATGAATGAGAGTGGGCGTGCGGTACGGAGTATGGCCGAGTTCTATAAAATTGCGCCACAAGAAATACTGGTTGTGCATGATGAATTGGATTTTGAAGCAGGTAAGATACGCCTTAAAAAAGGCGGCGGTCACGGCGGGCATAATGGATTGCGTGATATCATTGCGTGTTTAGGTACACCTGAATTTTATCGTTTGCGCGTGGGAATTGGCCATCCTGGTGATCGGCATCAGGTAACAGGTTATGTTCTTGGCGAACCAAATCAAGCGGATAAACAGAAAATTTTACAAGCGATTGATGATGGATTGCGCGTTATGGATGATGTGGTTGTTGGCGAGTTTGAAAAAGCACTGCGCTATTTGCATAATGATTGAAATAAGGGGCGATAATGGGTTTTAAATGCGGGATCGTGGGTCTGCCGAATGTTGGAAAATCAACGCTATTTAATGCATTAACTAAAGCGGGTGTAGAAGCCGCTAACTATCCTTTTTGCACGATTGAGCCGAATGTGGGTGTGGTGCCGCTGCCGGATTCTCGTTTAACGCACATTGCAGCTATTGGTAAATCAAAAGAAATTATTCCCACAGTGATGCGTTTTGTAGATATAGCAGGTTTAGTTGCAGGTGCTGCAAAAGGCGAGGGATTAGGTAATAAATTTTTAGCAAATATTCGTGAAACACAGGCGATTGCACATGTGGTGCGTTGTTTTGAGAACGATGATGTTGTGCATGTTGCAGGTAAAGTTGATCCAATTTCAGATATTGAAGTGATTCATACAGAGCTGGCATTAGCAGATTTGGAATCTGTAGATAAAGCATTACATAAGCTTGAAAAAGATGTGCGCCGTGGTGATAAAGCAGCGCAGGTGAAGCACGATGTATTGCAACGTGTGCGCACACATCTTGATGCAGGGCAAGTATTGCGTAACCTGTCTTTAACCGATGAAGAGCGTGCATTAATTAGCGATCTGCATTTATTAACGATTAAACCCACATTGTATATTGCCAATGTGGATGAGGCAGGGTTGCAGCACGGCAATGTGTATCTTGAGCGCGTCATTGCGTATGCAAAAGAAGAAGGTGCAAAAGTTGTGGCAGTGTGTGCGGCAATTGAGTCTGAAATTGTTGAGCTTGATGCACTAGAGCAAAAAGAATTTCTCGAGAGTTTAGGCTTAACTGAGCCAGGACTGGATCGCGTAATTCATGCGGGTTACGAATTATTGGGTTTACAAACGTATTTTACCGTCGGTCCTAAAGAGGCACGTGCGTGGACTGTTGCAAAAGGTTCGAGTGCACCACAAGCCGCAGGTGTGATTCATACTGATTTTGAAAAAGGTTTTATTC
>CAZFAA010000105.1:1571-4340 GCA_964516605.1 uncultured Coxiella sp.
AGGTGATGAGCTATCAAGATTATGTGCAATACAACGGTGAGCAAGGTGCAAAAGAAGCGGGAAAATGGCGTCTTGAAGGCAAGGATTACATCGTGAAGGATGGCGATATTATGTTGTTTCGTTTTAACGTCTAGGGGAAGTATATGGTATCTTTTGGGGCTAGGAGAATTTTCTCTATTTTGGTGCAGTTTGTTTGTTTCATACCATTGATTTGCAGTGCTGCGCAGCATGTTGTCTCGCCGATTACCCAACTCGCAAAACTCGAAGCCACTTCAGGTAATATTTTAGGTGTTGCGGCGATTGATATGAATACTCATCAACGTATTGATTATCACGCTACAACACGTTTCCCGATGGGCTGCACATCAAAAGTGGTCGCGGTGGCCGCTATTTTGCAAAAAAGCGCAGGAAATACAGCTTATCTTCAGCATACAGTACATTACCGTGAGAACGACATATTAGATTGGGCGCCGATTACTAAACAGCATGTGGCAGATGGTATGACGATTGCGCAATTATGTGCTGCGGCTATTTCATTTAGTGATAATACGGCGATGAACTTATTAGTTAAACAATTAGGCGGTCTGCAAGCTATCAATGCATTTGCGCGATCTATTGGTGATCATGCATTTCAATTGGATCATGGCTGGCCACAAGAGGCGTGGTCCAATATATTCACAGCACAAGATTCTTCAACGCCTGCTGCTATGCAAGATACACTGCAAAAATTGGTTTTCGGTAACGTGCTCCTACCCTCTGCACGGGCACAACTAAAAACTTGGCTCATTCAGAATACCACTGGGAATACACGCATTAGAGCGGGGGTGCCGGACACATGGGTGGTTGGCGATAAAACTGGAACTGGTTTTGAGTATGGCACGGCAAATGATATAGCGATTATTTGGCCGCCACACTGTGCAGCACCTCTTATTCTCGCTATTTATACAACCAGTACGCGAAAAGATGCGCCTAAGCGCGAGGATTTGATTCGCTCTGCTACACGCTTGCTGGTGCATGACTTTGCACAGCAGGATCGCTGTATGAGAGTCTAGCAAGCGCTCTTAGGTCGTTGTGCGAGAAGTTATTTAACGTTTTGTATTATGCTGATCGATCGCTTGACAAGCTTTTCAGAAAACGCGAGAATTGCCACTCTTTTTCTTTCATGGCTATGTAGCTCAGCTGGTTAGAGCACAGCATTCATAATGCTGGGGTCGGTGGTTCAAGTCCACCCATAGCCACTCTTATTCAAGGCGTTAGTGTCTCGTTTAAAAAATAACATCTGTTCTTAAGCTAAAGGGACCGCAATAGTTGGCTCTTTCCCAAATTAGGGGGCAGTTAAACCGGCACATGTGTGATTAAACGATATTGATAGGTCGTCAGGTCACCTGTATAAGAAAACTGTTGGGGGTTCTAATTATTGGAGATCAGGGTAATAGAAGTATGCGCCCTGAGTACAGAGTCTAAGGGCGCATAACAATGTGATGTAGAAAAATAAGGTAAATTTTTCTTCATTTATTAGTCGTTGCCCGGCTCTGTAGTTGTGCCAGGTTTATTCTCACTATCTACTAAAGAATCATTTAAATCATTTGACCGACTCTTGAAGATAGAGCAGTTTGACGACGATACAGCTTTTCCAGCATATATTAACGTAGTGATAGATAATAACAGTGCGCTCAAAACAGCTAAGTCTACTGCTACATCTTTAGCGCTATCAACCGCAGTTCTTTGCTCCGTATTAAATATGCGGTGACGTAATAGATAATTTCCAATAAAATTTGCGATTGCGACCAAAATCAATAAAACTAATAATCCTATCCCTGCTGTTGCCTTTGGATGATTATCTATAGTCCGTTGTAACGTTGGCATAATAATTTCCTTAATTTGTATTTGTTAATTTAAAATTTAGTATATTGTATTAAACACGATTGTTATCCTAGCGTTTTTTTTTAGAAAAGCAATTAATTTTTGTAAAAAGACATAAAGAACTTTCGCTTTAATTTGACAGATTATCTAAAATCAAGAGTAAGCCATTTTTCGCTGTAAATTGGCATTCTCCAAAACTTGCTCCCTCATACAGAAGACACGTTACGCTCCCTACAGGTTCATCTTTAGGGCGTATGCCAGTGTGAGTAAAAATTCCTGAGTTAGAGTTCTGTTCTGAAGCATTAAAAGATGCGATAGATTTTTTTTGAATCTCGGCGCTACTGTATTCGATGTATTGAAATATGCTTTGTTTCGTCACCTCTTTATGAGTTCATGGGTTTTAAAAAATGGGTGCCGATTAATTTATGAGGGGGTTACCGCCTAAAAATCTTGGGGTTAACACATCACTAAGCCGAAACTCATGAGTTTCGGATTCTATTAGGTTTAATTGCATGACCATGAGATATTTGCTATTTCTTCTACTACACTATCTGGTACCGGTTTTTTTATTGGAGGTTTGTTATGTTTGGCGCTTTAGGTCGATTTATTTTATGTCTTTTTGTAGGGCTTGTGGCACAGTCTAGTTTTGCAATGAATTTTCTTAAGTGGGACCGCAATTTCATTGTGACATTTGAGAATGCTTCATCAAAGAATTATGAGTTGATGACAGAATTTCAAGGTGGTGTTTGTGCGCGTGGTGCAATATTAAAAGGGCAAAACGTGTCTTGTGATAATATCCCCCCACTCAAATCTATTTATGTTATGTATCAAAATCAAGCGATTGGACGTATTGTCTTTAGGCCGGTTGTTAAGCCTAGTGGATTATATTTCTGGCCGCATATAACA
>CAZFAA010000106.1:0-4142 GCA_964516605.1 uncultured Coxiella sp.
GATTATTTACCCGTGTCTTGTGCAGGGCGAAATGGCCAAAACTGACATCCTTACGGCCATTACAACCGCCAATCAACGCCGTGAATGCGATGTATTGCTTCTGGCGCGCGGTGGTGGCTCGCTCGAAGATTTATGGCCATTTAATGAAGCGTGTGTTGCACACGCTATCTTTAACAGCAGCATACCGATCGTTACCGGTGTGGGGCATGAAGTCGATGTGACCATCGCGGATTTTGTGGCCGATTACCGCGCACCCACACCTTCTGCTGCGGCAGAATACGTCAGTCGTGATCAAGGTGAGTTAATGCAACAACTCAAACACATTGAACAACACCTAACGCGCAGTATCGTAAATTTACTGCTGCAATACAGTCATCAAGTCGCACACTTACAAAAACGCTTACGCCACCCACGCGACATATTACGCGAACAAACCCAAACACTCGATCGTATCGAACAACAATTGCTGCAACACATGCACTACAAATTAATACAACTGCGCGCCACACTCGCAGGATTATCTGGGAAATTAGATGCATTGAGCCCTCTATCCACACTCAAACGCGGCTATGCGATCCTAACCGATGCACAGCAGCACACCATCGATTCCGTTAAAAAAGTCACGCGAAACGCTGCATTAACAGCGAAATTAAGCGATGGCACATTGACATGCACGGTGCAGTCGGTGCAGGCTCAAATCATAAAAAAATAATTATTTATTGGGGCACTTTTAGTGGGGTGCTCAGCAAATTAAACAGTGGTTGATTGATGTAATAATTACTCCGACCGAATTTATGCTTCACAAGATAACCCTTGTCTGCGAGCTGATCTAAATATTGTAAACGTTCACACCCTTTTGCACGCTTGGCCATCTGCGGACCACTCTGGTTTATTTGAAATTTCTATACATGATAACCCTGTCATGTATAGAAATCATGATTTTTTATACATAATGCTCTCAGAACCTATACCCATCACACTCTGGTATGAGACCTGTAACATTAACTGTAGGGATTGCTATCACTTTTGAGCTTGATAATGACAGGCACACCCACCAAATTGAACCGCTTGCGCATAAAATGCGACAGGAATTTCTGATAAGACTCGGGTAATGACGTCGTCTGTTTGCCGTGCACAACAATCACTAATGGATTATGACTGCCAATATGAGCGTAACGTAACTTAACGCGCCGCCCTTTAACAAGCGGTGGTTGATGAGTGCGCTGCGCATCTTCTAAAGCCTGTGTCACCATAGCGGTACTGATCTCACGCGTTGTCGAGGCGTAGGCTTCATTAATTGCATGATACAATTTACCCACCCCAGTGCCGTGTAATGCAGACATAAAATAACGGCGTGCGTAATCGACAAAATTCACATCACGATCAAAATTGGTTTTAAATTGTTCGCGCGCATAGTCATCCATGCCATCCCATTTGTTCATTGCCAAGACCAATGCCTTGCCTTGTTCTGCCGCGATGCTAATCAAACGCAAATCTTGATCCAATACCCCTTCTTGCGCGTTGAATACGACTACCACCACATCCGCGGCCTCAATTGCCTGCAAGGTTTTAATCATCGAGAATTTTTCGAGGACATCACTCACGCGCGCTTTGCGTCGAACGCCCGCTGTATCGACTAAGATATACTTCACTCCATCGTATTCAAATGGAATTTCAATGCTATCGCGCGTTGTACCCGGGCGATCCAATACCACCACACGCTCTTCACCTAAAATGCGATTAATTAAGGTTGATTTACCGACATTAGGCCGACCAATAATCGCGACCTTAATACCCATCACCGCATCAGTTTGCGCTGCTGTTACAGGAAATTGATCGAGCAAACCCTGAATCATTGTTTCAACACCACGCCCCTGTGTCGCAGTAATCGCAACAGGCTCGCCCAATCCCAATTCAAAAAATTCACCGCAGGCAACTGAAGCAGGTGTACCATCAACTTTATTCACCAATAAGGTGACGTTAGCACGCTGTTCGCGACGCATACGTTGCGCGATCGCTTGATCTGCGGCAGTTAAACCGTCTTTTGCATCCACCATAAATAAAATGTGATCGGCTTCACGAATGGCTTGCGCTACTTGCTGATCTGTCATCACAGACATTTCAGGATCATCAGGCTCTGCAATACCCCCAGTATCCACAACAATGTAAGCGCGATCACCTACACGCCCATCACCATACTGACGATCACGTGTTACACCCGGCATATCCATCACCAAGGCATCACGCGTTTTAGTCAGATAATTGTATAACGTAGACTTGCCCACGTTCGGGCGACCAATGATAACGAATACGGGTAACACTTAACTACTCGATCTTAAAGTCAGAAACGGATTTTGCAGCCCTGCTGCTTGTGAACCAGACTGCGCTTTTTCAAAGGCAACCTGCGCCGCTTTAGAATTATGCTGTGCTAGGTAGATCTCTCCCATCACTTCATCAATGAGTGGTTGATAGTGTCCATCATTCACTGTAGAAATCACTTGCATAGCCAACTGTGGTTCATTCATTTGCAATAACACACGTGCATCACGAATACGTGCTACTTGTTTAAAGGCCGTATTTTTACCTTTATCCATAATCCAACTCAGCTGCGTGCTGGCCGTAGCATATTGCTGATTGAGCACCGCCACACGCGCCGCCATAAAACTGCCCATCGTTGCATACACTGTACGCCCATATTTTTGCTGTAACTGCGTTGCATACGCCATCACCGGATTAAGTTGCTGTGTTGATGCTACCTGTAACAACATCTGATACATGTCAGAGGCAGCATTTTCTTGCGCTTCCTGATAGCGATTCCAATAGCGCCACCCGAAACCAAACACCAAACCAATCACAACAGCAATCACAATCGCACGACCGTAATCCATCCACCACTTTTTAAGTTCGTCAATTTGTTCCCTATCGGTTGCTGTGTAAACCATTTTGTTCTCCCATCCACTATACCGCTCGCCATTGAAGATGCGAACTAAACACTAAATATCAAAACATCAGAAATTAAAGCAGTTCTTTTAAAACATGCTCGACTTCAGAAAACGTCAGTTTTTGCTGTACTGAATCACTGCGTAAATTTTTAAATCCCACCATACCCTGAGCCACCTCATCTGGACCAATAATCACCGCATAATCAGCACCACTTTTATCAGCGCGTTTAAACTGCGCTTTAAAACTTGCCTGCGTGCAATGAACGTCTATTGAAATACCAGGGATAACGGTGCGTAAATGTTCGGCCAACCGCAAGCCCTCTTGCAGCGCCGCCTCACCCAGCAATACAAAAAATAGATCTGGCTTTTGCACTAACTCATTTTGCTCTTTGAGCAACAAAGTAAGCCGCTCCAAACCCACAGCAAAACCCACAGCAGGCGTAGTACGTCCGCCCAATTGCTCCACCAAATAATCATAACGACCACCAGCACACACGGTACCCTGAGCACCCAATTGCGTTGTCACCCATTCAAAAACAGTATGACAATAATAATCTAAACCACGCACTAAGGTCGGTGTTACGACATAGGGTACACCCAATGCATCTAATAATGTGCGCACGCGACTGAAATGCTCGGCTGACACCTCATCCAAATAGTCTAAAAATTGCGGTGCCTGCTGATTTAAAGCCTGGATGCTCGGGTTTTTACTATCTAAAATGCGCAGCGGATTGGTACGCAAACGCCGCTGACTGTCTTCATCCAATTGCGCCAAATGCTGCTCATAATAGTTCACTAAAGTTTGCTTGTAGACAGCTCGCGCCGCCACTGTGCCCAATGTATTGATCTGTAAGACCACGCTATTCAATAAGCCCAACTCATCCAATAACCGCCGTGAGATTAAAATCAACTCCACATCCGCCTGCGGTTCTGACATACCAAACGCTTCTACACCCAGCTGATGAAATTGACGGTAACGACCTTGTTGTGGACGCTCATGACGAAACATCGGACCCATATACCACAAGCGTTGGATTTGATTGTGTAATAAGCCATGTTGTAATGCAGCACGCACACACGATGCAGTGCCTTCCGGACGCAACGTCAAACTGTCGCCATTACGATCAGCAAACGTATACATTTCTTTTTCGACAATATCCGTGACTTCACCAATACCACGCTTAAATAGTGCCGTTGCCT
>CAZFAA010000107.1:0-4137 GCA_964516605.1 uncultured Coxiella sp.
TGAAAACACAGCGCGCGATACCTGGTCGGGTGGTTTTTATAATCAAATTGTGCGAAAAAACATTCCAGCAGCACACCCCTATTTACAGCGTAGCTCCTATGATGGTGGCGCTATTTCAACACCAGATGTTCCGTATCAACAATGGTCTTTTAAAAAGCTGAGTGAACAAAACATCAATCAAACAGTCAGTGGTGGTTGGGTGGCGATGCAGCAGCCGTATTTTGTATCGAGCTGGATACCACAAGAAAAATCGGTTAATGAATTTTACAGCCATGTAATGGGTGACAACAAAGATGGTGCGAACAATGTGTTTACCTTGGGTTATGTCGGTACACGTGTTGTATTAGCGCCCGGTAAGAGCGTAACCAGCAGTTCTACTTTTTATGTGGGCCCTGAATTGGCTGAGCAATTAGCTAAGGTGTCGCCGACGTTGACAAAAACGATTGATTACGGCTGGCTTGCACCGATATCGGTATTGATTTTTTGGTTGATGCAAAAAATATTTTTAGTGGTCGGTAACTGGGGATGGACTATTATTCTCATCACCCTATTAATTAAGGCTATTTTCTATCCCCTATCAAATAAAAGCTATAAATCTATGGCGAAAATGCGTATTGCGCAACCACGCATTAAGGCATTGCAAGAACGTTTTGCTGATGATAAGCCAGCACTGAACAAAGCAGTAATGGAATTTTACAAGAGCGAAAAACTCAACCCTATGGGCGGTTGTTTGCCAATGCTTATTCAAATTCCTGTATTTTTTGCTTTGTATTATGTGTTGATTGAAAGCGTTGAGCTGCGTCAAACACCGTGGATTTGGTGGATTCAAGACTTATCAACGAAAGACCCTTATTTTATTCTACCTATATTAATGGGGCTTTCGATGTTTGCTCAACAAAAGTTGAGCCCACCGCCTCCGGACCCAACACAAGCTAAAGTGATGATGGCCATGCCAATCTTATTCACGTTTATGTTTTTATGGTTTCCAGCTGGATTGGTGTTGTATTGGTTGACGAATAACGTGCTGTCTATTTTGCACCAGTATTACAGCTTACGCACCTATGACCCTAAAAAAGAGCAGTATGTTGCGCGTGAAAAGGAACGCGAAAAAAAGAATAAGAAGAAATAACAACCGTGGATTTAGACCAGACTATTGTTGCGATTGCCACACCCCCCGGCCGAGGTGGGGTGGGCATTGTACGTGTGTCGGGTAAAAATGCCCTAGCCATTGCGCAGAACATCTCACAAAAAAAGCTCAAACCGCGTGTAGCACTTTTCACTCCATTTTGCGATCACACTCACGTTATTGATGAGGGAATCATTCTTTATTTTAAAGCCCCTCATTCTTTTACTGGTGAGGAGGTGGTGGAGTTTCAGGGGCATGGTAGTCCTTTAGTGCTAGACCAACTCGTACAAAAAATTATTGCATGTGGTGCGCGTTTAGCGCGACCTGGTGAGTTCACTGAGCGTGCTTTCTTAAATGGAAAAATGGATTTAAGTCAAGCGGAGGCGGTCGCAGATTTAATTAATGCCACAACACTGATGGCAGCTCAATCGGCGATGCGCTCATTGCAAGGAGATTTTTCAGTTGAGGTCAATAAATTACTGCAAGAGCTTATTCAGCTGCGTATGTTTATTGAATCTTCTATTGATTTTACAGATGAAGACATTGATTTTATCAGCGAACACAACATTATTGGTGCGTTAGAAGTATTATTGAAGCAAATTAGTGCGGTGCGCGCAGCAGCGCAGCAGGGTGTGTTGTTGCAAGCCGGAATTCAGGTGGTGATTGCAGGTGCGCCGAATGCAGGTAAGTCAAGCCTGCTCAATTGTTTGAGTGGGCGCGATAGTGCAATTGTCACGGAAATCGCTGGTACAACACGCGATGTGTTAAAAGAGCAGATCCATATTGATGGGTTGCCGCTACATATCATTGATACAGCTGGGTTACGTGAAACACAGTGTGTTGTGGAGCGAGAGGGGGTTAAACGTGCTCATCATGAAATAAATCAGGCGGATTTAATTTTATGGGTTTACGATGGCACACAACCATATATTGCACCTCCCTCTTTTCCAGCGCATATTCCATTAATTCGTGTAAAAAATAAAATGGATTTGTTGGTGGCAGACGCGGCTAACCCACAAAAAAATACAGTCACTATTTCAGCAAAACACAAAACAAACCTGTGTGAGCTCAAACAAGCAATCAAAGAATATATTGGTTTTTATTCTTCTGATTCCTCGATTTTTACCGCACGGCGCCGGCATTTGGATGCGTTGGATAAAACGTGTGAGCACATTGAGCAAGGGCTTATTGCTTTTCGTGATACGGGAGCGCATGAGTTATTGGCAGAGGAGTTGCGTCAAGCAAGCATGGCGCTTGGGGAGATTACCGGCAAATTTACGACCGAGGATTTGCTTGGGAAGATCTTCGCGGAATTTTGTATTGGAAAATAAACAAGAATAGCTCCGCTATGTTCTTACCGGACACTAAATTGTGTATATTTTGACTATTAATATGATACAATCGCGCCCCTATGAATAACGATTTCCAACAATACGATGTGATTGTAATAGGCGGTGGTCATGCAGGCACAGAGGCAGCGTTAGCGGCTGCGCGTATGGGTGTTTCTACCTTGTTGTTAACACACAATATTGAGACGCTGGGACAGATGTCCTGCAATCCTGCCATTGGTGGTATTGGCAAAAGCCATTTGGTGCGAGAGATTGATGCGTTGGGTGGGGTGATGGCGCGCGCTGCAGATCATGCGGGTATTCAGTTTCGTGTGCTCAATGCTCGTAAGGGGCCGGCTGTGCGGGCAACACGGGCGCAGACTGATCGTATATTATATAAAGCATTTGTACGCCACACACTTGAGAACCAACCTAATCTGAACATTTTTCAGCAAGCAGTAGATGATTTAGTTATTGAACGGGATCGTGTTGTGGGTGTGGTGACGCAAATGGGTCTTACTTTTTATGCGCGCTCCGTGGTATTAACAGCCGGAACTTTTTTAGGCGGTAAAATTCACATTGGCCAGGATCATTATTCAGGCGGGCGTGCGGGGGATCCACCTGCCATAAAATTAGCAGAGCGATTGCGTGCATTACCATTTCGTGTGGCGCGCTTGAAAACAGGAACACCCCCACGCATCGATGGGCGTACAATTGATTACACAAAACTAATAGAACAACCTGGTGACACACCCTGTCCAGTCTTATCGTATTTGGGTTCGGCGGCAGAGCACCCACAACAAGTCAGTTGTTATATCACACGCACTAACACTAAAACACACGATATTATTACAAAAAACTTACAACGCTCAGCTATGTATAGTGGAAACATTGAAGGAATAGGACCTCGTTATTGTCCTTCAATTGAAGATAAAGTAGTGCGTTTTGCAGAACGTGATTCGCATCAGATTTTTTTAGAGCCCGAGGGGCTGACAACACATGAAGTGTACCCTAATGGTATTTCAACCAGCTTACCGTTTGATGTTCAACAAGAGTTTGTGCACAGTATGTTGGGGTTAGAGCGTTGCCACATTTTGCGTCCAGGTTATGCTATCGAATACGATTTTTTTGATCCACGTGATTTAAAGCCTTCGCTTGAAACCAAATGTATAGCAGGCCTTTATTTTGCGGGTCAGATTAACGGCACGACTGGCTATGAAGAAGCTGCTGCGCAGGGTTTATTAGCCGGCTTGAATGCCGCGCGTGCTGTGCAGCAGCGTGAGCCATGGACGCCGACACGCGACCAAGCGTATATAGGCGTGCTTGTAGATGATTTGATTAATCACGGCACGCTTGAGCCCTACCGCATGTTTACCTCACGCGCGGAGTACCGTTTATTATTACGTGAAGACAATGCTGATTTGCGCTTAACGGAAAAAGGTTATGAATTAGGCTGTGTGCCACAAGAGCGATATCAGTTATTTTGTGAAAAGCGTGAGGCGATAGCTCGAGAATCTGCACGGATTAAAAAAGCATTTGTGCACCCCAACACATATGCAGCGCAACAGTTCGAGCAACGCTTTGGTCAAAAAATTGAACGCGAATACAGCGGTATGGAGTTAATGCGCCGCCCTGAGGTCCGTTACGCTGACTTAATTACACTTGATGGTTTAGTGCACGGTG
>CAZFAA010000108.1:0-3976 GCA_964516605.1 uncultured Coxiella sp.
AGGGCGATTAAGAGGGAGAATCCCGCTTCTCCCTCTTAATAATCTCCCATCGGGTAGGGATAGGAGTTCCCGGGCGGGAATTCCTGGCATTATAACGAATCTATAGTTGATGTCGAGACAAAATTGTGTTTTTTTAAATCAGTTTTTTGCGAGAACCCTTTCCCTAACCGGTAATGACGGCGGCACACTGAAACATAGCGATCATTACCCCCTATTTCCACTTGATTACCCTCACGCACCGGCATCGCATTCTCATCAATACGCATATTCATCGTAGCTTTACTGCCACAATGGCAAATTGTCTTAATTTCAATCAGATGGTCTGCCCATGCCAGCAGGTACATACTACCCTCAAACGGCTCTCCTAAAAAATCAGAACGCAACCCATAAGCCAAAACGGGAATATTCATATCATCGGTAATTTGACAGAGCTGATATACCTGCTCCTTAGATAAAA
Source organism: uncultured Coxiella sp. (assembly GCA_964516605.1). Lineage (GTDB taxonomy): Bacteria > Pseudomonadota > Gammaproteobacteria > Coxiellales > Coxiellaceae. The sequence continues at coordinate 458 of CAZFAA010000108.1, forward strand.
ATTGCGCTTCATCGACCAAAATACACTTAATGCTTTCATCTTGCAGGCAATTACCCCTAACTTCTGACAAAATGTCGGTATCTTGCTTGAAAATAACAGCCTGCGCTTGAAGGCCAATTCTGGAGGTGACAACGCCTTCGCCATAGCGGTTATCGGTAGATGGCGTCAGTACAAGCGTGTTCATGCCGCGTTCCTGGTAGTTATAGCTCGATTGCAGCAATGTCGTGGTTTTACCGGCGTTCATTGCCGAATAGTAAAAATGCAGCTTGGCCATCAGTAATAATCCTTCATACCTTATTGAGCAGGCCAAATTGTACTATTAGCGGCAAGCCTTGTCACAGCTTTTGATTTATAAGAAAACCCACAGATCTGTGGGTTTTTTAAAGATGTAAAATTATCTATTAGCCTCTGCTTTTTGAGGCGCCTTGCTCGTCTGTGCCCATGGGAAATCTACATGTTGAGCCGTATTTTTATAATAGAGGTCAGGCCAAGTGCTTATCTGTCCCGCGGCAATACCACAATAACCACTATCCTGATTACTCGGAGATAAATAGACATAAACTTGACTGACCTTAGAATACACACCCGTCGCACTCCAGCTGTTTTCCCACGCTGTTCCTGAGTTTGGGGCCATACCAGACCATTTATCTATTTGCGTTGCAATAGTGGCTTTATCAAGATCAGAGCCATGATAAGTAGGCGAGCCAGATAGATTCGTAAACCCTGCCCATGGCGCCGTTTCAGTACAACCCTCAACACCCACCACCAACAAAGCAGAACCACTGTTCACAGCACTGCAAACTGAAGCATCAGGAACACCTGATAAATAAGTCCACGTCGTAGCATGTGCATTCGAGAACATTAATAACGAACAACTACCGAAAGCCGCCAATTTCACCCAATTTTTTAAGTTAAAAAGTCTCATATCACACCCTCTTTACTAGTAAATTTTAAGAACATTATATATCTATCTCATTAAAGGATTATTAAATATACCTTAAGGATAGCTTAAATTTAGTGCACTTATCAGCCATTTCAAGTAAGTAAATTATGCATACCCTCTTTAAACAGTACTGTTTAAATTGACGACCTACCTAAGCCCTTGATACAATGCCTGATCTTATTTTAGACATATCGATGCGTTATGAATTCCCAAAAAAGCCCTTTATTCCTTGGATTACTGGCAGGATTACTCAGCTTCGCGCCGCTCAGTTTTGCTGCAACAAGCGCGACTATTAAACTATCTGCCAGAACCAACCTCACGCGCTATTGCCCGCCCGTCAATAAACTGTATAAAAATACACAAAACCAATGGGGCTCCCAAGATGGCAATTTTCGTGATTTCGAGATATCACTTGCGAACCAGCTAGACCAATTTGTGGGCGCACAATGGCAGGGTGCGAACCTTGGTTACGTGACCTGTGTCTACCGCCCCCATGACCCGAATGTATTTTTCGTAACGCTGCTGTTTAATCAGCTGACCTACGAGCCGAACACCGACAAAACAGCCTGGACCAAAGATCAAAAAGGTTCGTGGTTTAATTGTCACTCCACGCATCCGAGCGACTGCCCCTTTTTAATTCGCCCCCAACCTAAACAAGGCAATATTTACGACGAAGCAGCGCGCTTAAAAGAAGAGAGCAATCCTGATGCTGACACGGGTTTTTAATTTTGTTCGTGGCATACTCTGCACGATTTTAATCTGCACGAATATGGTGCTGCATGCATCCGTGATATTACTATTCGGCGGGATACTATGGATACTTTTTGGCTGCAAAGGTATGCCAGCTGCAGCACAGCGTATCATACTACCTCTACAAACATCCTGGGCATTTTTAAATTTGCTCATTTTAAAAATAAGCATGTGGGGTAAATGGGATGTTCAAGGTGTACCACTGGAGCGTAAGGAGTGGTATTTATTAGTATCTAACCATCAATCTTGGGTGGATATATTGGTTCTTGGCGGGTTATTTTGCACTAAAGCGCCACCGTTTAAATTTTTTATGAAAAAAGAATTGCTGTGGCAATTGCCTATTGCAGGCGTATGCTGTTACATCCTTGGTTACCCACTCATGCGGCGACACACCCGCGCTGATATCCGCAAAGACCCGTCACTCAAAGGTAAAGATATCGACACCACCAAGAAAGCCTGCGCTGGATTTAAAAAACTTCCAACCACCATTATTAATTTTGTAGAAGGCACTCGCTTTACCGAACAAAAACACCTGCAACAAGAATCACCCTTTCGCCATCTTTTAAAACCAAAAACAGGCGGTACCGCTATCGTACTAAATGAAATGCATGATTATTTAAGCGGTATTTTAAATGTCACCATCAACTACGATGCCGACCACATTTCATTTTTTAAATTGCTCTCAGGCGATATCCGCAAACTGTCAATTCATTATGAAGTATTGCCTATTCGCAAAGAACTACTCGGAAATTACTACGAAGATCGTGTGTACCGCAGCGTAATCCAACGCTGGTTTAACGATTTATGGGAACGTAAAGACACCTTACTGGATCAACTCAATTCACATGAGCATTAATTTAATACGCATTGCAACACGCCGCAGCAAGCTTGCTTTATGGCAAGCAGAGCACGTCAAGCACTTGCTGCTCAAGCATTACCCACACTTAACTATTGAGCTCGTTGACATGACAACACGTGGTGATACAGAGCAAACGCAGGCACTTTCCGATATTGGCGGGAAATCATTATTTGTAAAAGAACTACAGCAAGCCTTGCTCGATGATACCGCTGACATGGCTGTGCACAGCCTCAAAGATTTATCTGTGTACGAACACCCTGATCTGGTAATAGCCGCCATTTTAAAGCGTGCAGAAGCTGCCGATGTCGTGTGTTCCAATACGTGCTCATCTTTGGATGCGTTAGCAGCAGGCTCCATTATTGGCACCTCCAGCCCACGCCGTCATGCGTTGATTAAACATCTGTATCCACAGCTGGAAATACACTTGCTACGCGGCAACGTCGACACACGCATTAAACAGTTAGATGCAGGCCAATATGATGCCGTGATACTAGCAGCAGCTGGCTTAATACGTCTGGGTTTAAGTGCGCGCATTCAATCTTATTTACCTAAAGCGATTTTTGTGCCGGCTATAGGCCAAGGTGCCATCGCCATTGAATGCCTTAAAACACAGGATGAATTACACACATTGCTCGCACCACTACACAATGAAGCCACCGCGCGCTGCGTGCGCGCTGAGCGTGCTGTCAATAAAAAACTAAACGGCGATTGCTTCACGCCCATTGGTGCATACGCTGAATTAATCGACGGCGATCTGTATTTAAACGCCTTCGTGAGCAGCAAAGACGGTCGCGTTATTCTGCGTGCACAACAACACGGCTTGAGCACAGAACCTGAAGCACTCGGTCTGCGTGTTGCAGAAGAGCTCTTGGCACAAGGTGCGCTAACACTTCTGTGAGCGGGTATTTAATCGGGCTCTGTGTTACCCTTAGCTAAAAGAATGCATATAATCGGCGGCTATACAATT
>CAZFAA010000109.1:0-3914 GCA_964516605.1 uncultured Coxiella sp.
AATAACGCGGCCTGCATTTTCCAGTAATTTTTGCAGCAAGGCAAACTCACGGCGGGAAATCATAACGGTTTCGCCCGCCAGTGTTACCATATGTGATGCGGGATCCAGTGCAATCTCACCATACGTTATAATGGGTTTCGCGCGTGATTTAGAGCGGCGTTGCAGTGCGCGAATTCTTGCACACAGTTCATCCAAATCAAAAGGTTTTGTTAGGTAATCATCAGCACCTGCATCCAGGCCTTTAACGCGGTCGTCAACTGTTTCGCGCGCTGTCAGAATGATAACGGGTGTTGTCGAGTTGCGTTCTCGCAATTTTTTAAGTACATCGAGCCCCGAGAGTTTTGGGAGGCCCAAATCCAGAACAATCGTATCAAAATTTTCATAGTTAGTTGACAGTACATCATTAGCTGATTTGCCATCTTTTACCCAGTCAACAGTATGCCCATAGTGTTTCAAGCCTGTGCGAATTCCATCTCCCAGCAGTTCATCATCTTCTACTAATAGAACTCTCATGCCTTCACTCCAGTTAGATAATATTTATAAGCGGGTTTTTATTATAAAATTCTCACTTAACTTAATATTAATTATCTTATAATTATCAAAGTGTTAATAAGCTTTTAGCCTGTAATTCCTAGTGGAATTGACCACTTAATTTAACGTGATTTTTAGTCAAAATTACCTTAAGACAGCAATGTATGATTGTCCAATCTAAAGGACCTGTGTACAATTCACGTTATTTGAGTATGCACCATAATGAAAAAAGCAATCAATTGCAAGCATTTTGTACAATATTTCCTTTAATACCTTATCAGTTGAGCCGTACTTTTATAACATATTGATTTTGGAATATACATGATGACCAGTAAATACCCCTCAACTAAAAAGATTATTCAGCGGATTTGTGATTTAAGCAGTGCTTACCATGTGAATGATGCAAATAGCACGTTGATTACACGTTTTATAAAATACTTTTATTCTTATACGGCATATGAGGATCTTGAAAAGAAGTCAATCGAAGTGCTTTATAGAATAGCACTTTCACACTGGCATCTATTATGTGGACAAAAAGCGGATGTGGCGCGGGTGCGTGTCTTTAATCCAACACAAGAACAAGACGGTTGGACATCACCTTATACGGTGGTTCAAGTTGTTGTGCGCGATATGCCTTTTTTAGTTGATTCATTGTGCATGGAAATAACACGCCTGAATATTCATTATCACCTTCTTATTCATATGGGAGGTATGGTGATAACGCGTGATGCACAAGGTCAGGTGATTCAAGTAGAGCGTTATAAGGATCAGGAATCTAAGGCGCAACGGGTTGAGGCGCCTATTTTCTTAGAGATTGATTATCAACAGGATCCAGAACGCCTTAAATCAATACAAGAAAATGCGTTGCGTGTATTGAATGATGTTAAAAAAGCAGTTCGCGATTGGCCGGCTATGCGGGAACGATTGCGTGAATCCATTAAAATGCTTGAGTCTGATAAATTAGCTCAAACTGAGGAGGGTAGTGAGGCGTGTGCGTTTTTAAAATGGTTGTTGGCAGATCATTTTACATTATTGGGTGTGCGGGATTATAAAATTAGCGGCAAAGGTGAGCAGGCCATACTTAATTTGGTTCCAGGGTCGGGGTTGGGGGTGTTATCTGATGATACCGACAGCCGTAAACAACGTTTTTTGGCAGATTTACCTGATTTAGCAAGAGAACTTATTTTATCAACAAAAGAGCCTATCACCATTTCAAAAACGAGTACGAGATCCAGTGTGCATCGACCTGTTTGCACTGATTATGTGGGCGTTAAAGAATTTAATCAGAACAATGAATTGGTTGGTGAACGTCGCTTTATTGGCTTGTATACATCAACAGCTTACAGCAGTGATCCTTCATCTATTCCATTTTTAAGGCATAAAGTATTACATGTTTTAAAAAAATCGATGCTACCTATGCAAAGCCATGCTGGAAAAAATTTGCGTTACATATTAGCTACATTGCCGCGTGATGATTTATTTCAAGCCTCCGTTAGTGATTTATTTGATTTGGCGATGGGTATTTTGCAATTACAAGAACGTCGGTGCATACGTTTTTTTGCGCGTGAAGATGCCTACAGTCGCTATATGTCCTGTTTAGTATTTATTCCCAGCGATAAATTTAATACAAATTTATTGAGGAAAATATCCTCTATCTTGATGGATGCCTTTAATGGTACCGAGTTGTCGTTTAATACCTTATTTACGACGTCTGCTTTAGCACCCTTGGCACGTATTCATTTTTTGATTCGCATCAATCCAAAGCAGATGAAAAAATATAATGTTTCTGAGATCGAAATGCAGCTTATTGAGGCGGGTAAATCATGGAAAGATAATTTTTACGAACAGATTATGAGTCATTATGGTGATGCCCAAGGTCGTATTTTATTTTCTAAATATGCTGACGTTTTCTCCGCCGCATACCGGGATGCATTTAGACCTGCTCAGGCGGTATTTGATATTGATTATATGGAAGGCTTGCAAGATCAGCATAAACATCTTGCTATGGTTGTGTATCGCTCCTCTAACTATAAGCCCAACTTTGTACGTTTTAAGTTATTTCGTTATAACGAAACTGTGCCATTATCCGATGCATTGCCTATCCTTGAAAATCTTGGTTTCAGAGTGATTAGTGAAGAGCCTTATAGCATGGAATTACCTGATGACCGTGTTATTTGGTTAAATGATTTTGCGATGGAATATGTCTATGGTGAATTGCCTGATTTGCAGGATATTAAGACAATTTTTGAGAATGCTTTCTATGCTATTTGGCAGGGGCGTGCTGAGAATGATAAATTCAATCATTTGGTTATTCATGCTGGTTTTTCGTGGGATGAAATCAGTATCTTCCGAGCGTATACCAAATACTTACAGCAGCTGGGTGGGCTGCCTTTTAGTGTCACGTATGTGGCTGAAACATTTATCCATAATCCACATGTGGCGCGAATTTTATTGGAACTGTTCCGTTGTTATTTTGATCCGGATTATGATCAACAGATAGGGCGTGGCTGCCAAGCTTATGAAGCTGATTTTTTTGATTATTTAAACTCGGTGGATAGTTTGGATGAAGACCGCACGTTGCGCTTGTTCTTAGACCTGATTAAAGCTACGTTGCGCACGAATTTTTATCAAGAAAAGCGTACGCATGGCTTTAATTATACGTCATTTAAATTTTCTCCAAAAACTATCCCTGGGGTGCCGTTGCCAGTACCCATGTTTGAAATTTTTGTGTATTCCCCTGATTTTGAAGGTGTGCATTTACGGATGGCAAAAGTAGCACGCGGTGGTATTCGATGGTCGGATCGTCGCGAAGATTTTCGTACGGAAATTTTAGGATTAATGAAAGCGCAACAGGTTAAAAACTCAGTGATTGTGCCATCGGGGGCTAAAGGTGGCTTTGTTGTTAAAAAACCAGCTTTGGATATGTCGCGAGATGATTTTTTACAAGAAGGTGTGTTGTGTTATCAAGGATTCATTCACGGTTTATTAGATATCACCGACAACATTGTTGACGGTGTCGTCATTCATCCAGAGCGTACTGTTATACGTGATGAAGAAGATCCTTATTTGGTGGTTGCAGCGGATAAGGGTACGGCTGCTTTTTCAGATATGGCCAATAAAATTGCGCAAGAGAAAAATTTTTGGTTGGGTGATGCGTTTGCTTCAGGTGGTTCTCAGGGATATGATCATAAGAAAATGGCTATTACAGCGCGGGGTGCTTGGATTTCGGCAGCAAGGCAATTCCAAGAACTCGGTATTAATCTGAATGAAGCATCGGTTACGGTGTTGGGTATTGGCGATATGTCAGGTGATGTATTTGGTAATGGCCTGTTATTATCAAGCCGCTTAAAATTAGTTGCGGCTTTTAATCACATGCATATTTT
>CAZFAA010000110.1:0-3729 GCA_964516605.1 uncultured Coxiella sp.
AATTAAAACGTATTTCCAAGTAGGATATCGATTCATTCTTCAAAGGTGCCTTTTGGTAATACATTCGCAACCGACGATTTTTGTACCATAAGAGAAGTGTTTTCTGCGACAGTCAGCATCACAAAATCATCTTTTAATCGATTAACACGTCCGATAATACCACCTATTGTCACCACGTCATCACCCACTGCTAACTCACTGAGTAACTGCTGATGCTCTTTACGTTTACGATTTTGCGGGCGAATAAGTAAAAAATACATCACTCCAATAAATAAGACCATAAAAATTAACGGCGAAAACAATCCCGCTGTACCCGGATGTTGATCAGCAACAACCGGTGCTGCATTAGCAGTCGCAATACCTAATAAGCTTAATAGTGGCATCGGTTAAACCTCGCAAGAGAGTGGTAAATTTAAAAAAGCCATTGTAGCGTTAAAAGATCTAAAGCTCAAACTTATCCAGTCGACTTTCATAGATCGCTTCGCGTATCGCACGCATAACACTCTGGTAGTAGTGTAAATTGTGTAGTGAATTTAAGCGCGCTGCTAAAATTTCGCCACAACGAAACAAATGATGTAAATAAGCACGTGTATAGTTTTGGCACGTATAACACACACACTGAGAGTCCAGTGGATTCAAATCACTTTTATATTGAGCGTTACGAATCTTCACAACACCTTCGCTGGTGAATAAGTGACCATTACGCGCGTTGCGTGTGGGCATAACACAATCAAACATATCAATTCCCTGGCGCACTCCATCCAACAAATCTTGCGGCTTACCAACCCCCATGAGATAGCGTGGTTTATCAGAGGGCATATGCGGTGTCAGATTATGCAGTACTTCACACATCAGCTCCTTGGGCTCGCCGACGGATAAGCCACCTATCGCATAACCATCAAAACTGATGTCCAGCAGTCCATGCAAAGACGCTTCACGTAAATCAGAATACATACCACCTTGCACAATACCAAACAGCGCTGCAGGGTTATTTTCATGCGCTATTTTACTGCGCACAGCCCAACGCCGCGATAACTCCATCGACTCACGCGCCTGTGTGTAGGTTGCAGGATATGGCGTACACTCATCAAACACCATCACAATGTCAGAACCAAGCACGCGCTGCATCTGTATGGAGCTTTCCGGTGTTAAATGAATCCGATCACCATTGAGTGGCGAGCGAAAAGTAACACCTTCTTCGGTTAGGTGACGCAGATCATTGAGACTAAAAACTTGAAAACCGCCTGAGTCGGTTAAAATAGGTCCCGACCAATGCATAAAGTCATGCAAATCACCGTGCGCGGCAATGACCTCAGGGCCTGGGCGCAACATAAGGTGAAAGGTATTACCCAATAAAATCTGCGCACCACTAGCCGCTACGTCATCCGTTGTGAGTGCTTTGACCGTCCCATAGGTACCAACCGGCATGAATGCCGGTGTATCCACTACACCACGTGCAAAGTGTAATTGCCCAAGGCGTGCACGCCCATCTTGTTTTTTAAGTTCGAATTTCATGAAGGAGGATTATACACAAGATTAATCCTGATGTAAGAGCTATAGCACTCGCCATTTATACTTGGCGGTAATGGATATGCCTCATTTTGTAGTGCATATAGTCACTAGCAAACAATCTATACGTTTGTAGAAACTCACCGCAGAAAACGGTACTATCTAGCTCATAAACATAACGTGAGCTCTTGACAGCATGAAGGACCATCCATCCCAAATTCACCGCATCATGAATAGGTTACAACCACTCACCGCTCTGGAAATTGCGGGCGGTTGCACCATGAGTTTTTACTTAGCATCCTGGGCATCCGTAAAAATGGGAAACACGATATTGGTTTCCATGGACGGTCTGTGGGCAATGATTTCAGCTATCCTTGTTTTTCATGTTAACTTCTCAATCTTGTTAAAAAATAGCTTATTTAGAATTATAGGCACCCTCACAGGCGTACTCGCTGCTATTATTTTTTTCAGCTGGCTTAAAAGCTCTTTGTCTCTGTTTTTCCTCGCCCTCTTCTTCACCATGATGATTATGTCATCCGTCAAGCTATCGAGCTATCGCTTAGCCGTTCTCACTATGGGCGTTATATTTGCAATCAACTTAAGCCTGCCAAGCATACCCATCTGGCTTAATGCACTAACACGCCTACTCATGTCATGCATTGGCATCAGTGTAGCCGTTTTGGCACGCTGCCTCACCTATTCTATACGTCAGCATTATGCTTTTTTTGATCCTATAGAAAAAGACAAACCCTAAGGGTAACTATAATGAAAACCACAAAACCTGTTACTCGCTTAGGAATTTTTTGCTGGGCCTTATTTGGTTTTGCTCACAATGCATTTCCAACAGTGATCATTACATTTGTGTTCAGCACGTATTTTACCCGCGAAATTGCCAGTAATGAAATACAAGGCACCAGCGATTGGGGCTGGTCTATAGCCGCATCCGGCATCCTTATTGCCCTACTCTCGCCATTTTTAGGCTCTATCTCCGATCACACAGGCAGACGCAAACCGTGGCTAGCTTTTTGTATGCTCATCAGCGTCTTATTTACCGCTTTACTTTGGTTTGCTGCGCCTAAAACACCTCACATAATTATGGTCTTAAGTTTTGTGGCACTTGCCAACAGCGCATATGAACTGACGCAAATTTTCTATAATGCGATGATGGTGTCGATTACGCCCACCAATAAAATTGGGCGTGTCTCCGGCTGGGGCTGGGGTATGGGTTATTTTGGTGGCTTAGCGTCCTTGATTATTTCACTCACTGTATTTATTAATTCCTCATGGTTTAGTGCAACTAATGGCTTAAATGTGCGTGCTACCACATTATTTGTCGCCGCGTGGTTTATCGTTTTTGCAATTCCCTTATTCCTCTACACGCCCGATCTTAAAAAAATTAAAATCTCTGCAGTTCCTGCATGTAAAAAAGGGTTAATTGAACTGTGGGCGACACTGCGGCAAATAAAAAAGTACCAAGGCATATTTTTATTTTTACTGGCACATTTATTTTATACTGATGGCTTAAATACCATCTTTGTGTTTGCAGGCGTGTTTGCAGCAGGCACCTTTCACATGAGTTATTCTCAAATCCTCATGTTTGCAATCGTGTTAAACATCACAGCCGGTATTGGTGCTTGTCTGTTTGCTTTTGTAGATGATTACGTTGGCCCAAAATTTACAATCTGCTTATCAATTATCGCTATTATTATTTTAGGTGCTATCGCCATCTCAATAAGCAATGTGCTGTGGTTTTGGATTGCCGGTTCGCTACTGGGTGTTTTTGTCGGCCCAACGCAAGCCGCAAGCCGCAGTTATATGGCACGTACCGCACCCCCATCGTTACTCAATCAAATGTTCGGTATATATCAATTCTCAGGAAACATCACTTCTTTTATAGGAGCCATTTTGGTTGCCTCTTTCACAGAACTGTTTAACAGCCAGCGTATTGGCTTATCTACTGCTCTAGGGCTAATGTTTATTGGCCTTATTTTACTGCTCTTTGCCCCAAAACCAAAATCTTGAGCCACCCTAGATTTGTGGATATACTGCGCCCCATGTCAAAAATTAAAATTACAGTCGGTCTATCCGGTGGAGTGGACTCAAGCGTTGCAGCCTTATTGCTTAAAGAACAAGGCTACGAGGTATCCGCTGTATTTATGCAGAATTGGGCGGCAGCTGATCATGATCCATACTGTACAGCTGAACAAGATCTTGCTGATG
>CAZFAA010000111.1:0-3552 GCA_964516605.1 uncultured Coxiella sp.
GCCATTAAATACGATATCAACATGACCCGCTATTGGTCCTGTCGCAATTTTACTGCCTTTTAATGCAGGGAAAGTTGGCGCCAATCCCACACCGCCCGGTTGATGACAAGCAGCGCATATACGGTTATAGACGGACTCGCCTTTTTCCATTAATTCTTTCATCGCCCAGGCGCGTGTGGTATCTGCATCGCCCTGACTTGCCTCACCTTTCTGTTGTGCTACCCAGTCTTTGTAGCCTTGCTCAGACACAGCGGTTACCACAATCGGCATAAAAGCATGATTTACGCCACAAAGTTCTGCGCACTGGCCATAATAGGTGCCAGGCTTATCAATCTTCGTCCATGCTTCATTAATAAATCCGGAAACAGCATCTCGTTTCACTGCAAAATCTGGTACCCACCATGCGTGGTTCACATCATTAGAGGTAATTAAGAAACGAATTTTCTTATGAATGGGCACAACAAGCGGATGATCTACTTCACGTAAATAATCTGGTCCTTTCGTAGCCTTATTCTGCATTTGATCGGCAGGCGTAGAAAGATTACTGAAGAAACTGAGATTATCTTCAATATATTCATAATGCCATTTCCATTGGTAACCCGTGATCTTAATCGTGAGATCTTCTTTATCTTCGTTATTCATATTGAGCAGTACTTTGGTGGCAGGAACCGCCATCAAGACCAGAATAATCGCGGGAATAATGGTCCACGTAATTTCAAGTGCCATATGCGAATGAAATTGCGCGGGTTTCGCGCCCTTTGATTTGCGATGGTGGAACATCGAGTAAAACATGGCACCAAACACGACCACACCAATCGCCACGCAAACCCAAAGGATCAGCATGTGTAATTCATAGACGTCGTGGCTGATGGGTGAAACACCCTGTGTGAGGTTCAATGTCATCTCAGCACATGCAGAGCCACTTGCGGCCAACAAAGCAAACAAGGTAGATTGTACGCGTCGCACGTTATCTCCTACTTAAAATCAATTGTCATTCATTTTTGATTGGCGAAGTATAACGACACTTACTCATGAATTAAACCAGGGAATTAAAAATATTATGCAAGACCTAAACAATAATGATATTACTTCTCATTTAGTGCTCGACCTTTTGAAAGAAAAACGCGCCGATAGACGCTGGAAAAATATTCGTTCGCTTGCATGGCTTGCGCTTTTTGTGATCGTTATTTTTAAAATATTTAGCATGGTGGGTGGAAAATCGATCACCGGTGCCGTTAAAAAAGACAATTACGTCTCATTAGTGCGACTAGATGGCATGATCGCGCCTGGTAGAGCATTTTCAGCTGAGGAAGTTGTGCCTATATTACGCAGCGCATTTGCAGATAAAAACGCAGCAGGCGTAATCATTGACATTAATTCACCGGGTGGCACACCTGTGCAAGCTGCGATCATTCACGACGCTATCCTCGCTTATAAAAAGAAATTTAAAAAGAAGGTCGTGGTGGTAGGCGAAGATTTGCTTACCTCAGGTGCATATTATGTGGCCGTGTCTGCTGATCAGATTTATGTAAACCCCAACACGCTGACAGGTTCAATAGGCGTCATCATGAAAGGGTTTGGCTTTGTTGATTTCATCAAGAAAATTGGTGTGGAGCGCCGCGTATTTGTTGATGGCGATCAAAAAGACAGGCTCGATCCATTCCTGCCACAAACGGCGGATGATTTGAAAAAAGTGCATCAAGTCATGGGTGAAGTACATCAAAATTTTGAAAATGCGGTACTGGAAGGTCGCAAAGGCAAATTACATGCTGATCCTGCCACCCTATTCACCGGTGATTTCTGGTCTGGACAAGCGGCGCTTAAATTGGGATTAGTCGATGGTCTTGGCAATCTCATGGATGTGAGTGAGAAAGAATTTAAAACAACACGTTTTAAACAATATGGCGAATCGAATAGCCTCATCAAAATGCTGACAGGGCAGTTAAGCAGCGCATTTGATGCCATGGTGTATGTGTATTCTTAAGCTGATGACCACTGGTGGCTCATGGCACAACACGTAATGCTTGATGAGCCGCCGCCAGACTGCACGGAGACTATACCTAACATTAAGATGCCCTGCTGCCAGTGATACATCACCGGCTTATCAGCGGGGCAGCTTAAATTCGTATTTTTGTATGTGTTGCCTGCATAAATATAATAACGCCCTGAATTCAGCGTCACACAATTTTTCGTGTTCACAAAACTCTGGTATTTTTGAGCTTTGTGGTTTCCCGCTAGCAATGTACTAGAATCTTGCGCAACACAAACTGCGCTTAATAAGCTGCTGACTATTACAAACACAAGAATTTTTATCCTACTACTAGATCGATTCACCGATTTTGTCCTTTTGTCTGTTATTCCCGGGGTCGCATCTCCCCGCATGAAACGCACAAGAACGCGTTTCATACGCGCTACGCCCGAATCACATCTTCCTTGACTGGCTTACCATCACGAAAACTGACTAACTTTCCTTTTACCCATTTGTATTGATAAGGCGACTTATAACTGTAACTGGTTGCACGTGCACGTGGCTCGGTGTAACTCGCGGGCACCTCATCTTTGTAACGCGCTGACATGCGCTGTGGGTAACGCTGATTCGTACCCGTCCAGACAGGAATAACCACGCCATTGCCACTCACGAATTGCGACATCAACTTCGGCTCACCAAAGAAATATACACTGCCATTACGTGTTGCGGATGCGAATATTTTATTAGTTGCCGCTGCGTTCACATGCGAGCCATCTTGCGCTCGCACGTACGCATTTTGTGAAAAAAGATAACGCGCATACACACTTGAAGCGCCGGATGCGTAAATATAAAGATCTTGCACATTTCCTATTAAACCAACCCGCGCTTTTTCCATAGAATACACATACAAACTTGGGCCATTCACACAATCGATGAAAACAGAAACATGATCACGCGCTTGAATTTCCTGGACACTCACGATACCACTTAATCCAATTTTACCTGACCCATCCGCATTTATTTTAAGTGAATCACTATTCGCTCCAATAATATTCACATCGCCCTTTCCATGATGGACAATATTATGAATGCCCACAATACCACTCACATTCACTGAACCTGAGCTGGTGGTTGTGATATTTAATTCAGGTGTTTTAGCGCCGAACACAGTAATAGAACCTTTGCCATTGCTATCAACACGACGCAAATTCACATTGCCTGATAAATATATATTGCCTTTGCCAGACGAACCAATAGAGAGGCTGGAGCTTGGCAATTGAATTACCTCAACACTGCCCGCACCCTGTTGCTTCAATTTTTCAAGCGTGCCCACACCAACACGAATAATGACACTATTCATTGTACTGCGCGCATTTTTCGTTTGCTCAAGATACAATGTATTATTCCGAACTTTCACAATGGTTTCACGCACATCCTCATTTGCGCCATAAACATATACGCTGTTTGCTCCATACGTGCCAAAAACCTGCAGCTGGAAATCACCGTTTGTGACAATACTCGTAAACTGAGGCACGCGCACTTGCATGGTACTCATGGCGCTCGTAGCGGGTGCATATTTGGCA
>CAZFAA010000112.1:0-3384 GCA_964516605.1 uncultured Coxiella sp.
TATGTGCTATCAGTGTCAACAGCGCTGCTACAAGCGGTACTCCAAAACTTAATTTTTGGCGCAACTCCATTGGAATAAAGACGCCATCCTGTTGCAATGAACTCAGGAAAGCTGCTGCAAAACGCTGGATTAATGCTTCTAGCGTAAGAGCTGTTGTTGCCACCTCAGGTATGGATTTAAATACACGCCACGGAAGTGACCCTTCTTCTGCAACCTGCCTCTGTAAAAGAGGATGACTTTCATTGAGTAACAAACCTTGACCAGTACGCACCATAATCCATACCCCACTTATTTCAATTAATTTTCAATTAACGCCTCCTTTCCCACAACAGGGCAGCAGGCGTATTGATTTAGCAAAGTGGGCAGACGCAGCACGCAAAAGCTGGCGCTGAAACTAAAGATGGCACAAAGATTAATAATGCTACGAATAACTGTTTCATGATATACCTCACTTAAATGTACATTAAACTTAGATATCCATCTCTTTACGGTTAAATTATCATGAAAATGTTATGAGAATATTAAAAATGACTTCTTCTTGGTTTATTTAAAAAACGGCATTAAGGCATACCATCATCAAACTTTTTAGCACTGGGGAGAAGATTAGCAGGTGTCAGTCCTAATGCGATCGCCAGTGAGCCTGCAACATATATTGACGAATAAGTACCAATCACAATACCAATAATCAATGCGAGCGCAAAACCATGCACTTCAGGACCACCCCAGATTAACAATGCGATAACGACGAGCAACGTTAAACCCGAAGTCATAATCGTGCGCGACAAGGTTTGATTGATGGATAAATCCATAATTTCTTTTGGTGATTTCTTACGAATTTTACGAAAATTTTCACGCACACGGTCGTACACCACAATGGTATCATTAAGTGAATAACCAATCACAGTCAGCACCGCAGTTAATACAATCATATTAAATTCAATATGAAATAACGCAAAGATCCCAAAGATTAAGAGTGGATCGTGGATTAAGGCCACTGCAGCACTGCAGGCAAAGCGGTACTCAAAACGCAGTGCAATGTAAATCATGGTACCAATCATCGCGACCACAATTGCTAAAATACCATTCGACCATAATTGCTTACCTACTGACGCCCCTAAATAAGATGAACTTGAACTCACTACGTCTTTTGGCATAGCACTCAATAACTGAGCCTGCAATTGTGCTGACGTTAGATCCTTATGCGGTCCAATTTTCACGGATAATTGACGCAGATTGTAAGCAGCAACCTGCGCTTGCGCAAATCCTGCTTTATTCAAATTAGCCCGCACCACATTCACATCAACTGGATTTTTAAAATTAACCGTCAGCTGATTACCGCCTGTAAAATCAAGACCCAAATTAAGACCATTAACCGCCAATGCCACGATAGACGCAATAATAATAAAAGCTGAAAAAATACCCGCAACCACCTGCTGTTTCATAAAGGGAATGCGTGTATTACTCTTAAAAAATTCCATAAAAAAATACCTACATGATCATGTTACTGTGTTATGCATTGCTGCTCGTTTCACGTCTGACTTTAATACCAATTGATAATTGTTTCAGATGCGCTCTACCGCCATAAATTAAGTTGATTATAGCGCGCGTGAAGAAAATGGAGGTCACCATCGACATTAAGATACCGATAGTCAACGTCACAGCAAATCCTTGCACAGCGCCTGTACCCAACGCAAATAATACCGCTGCTACAATCAAAGTTGTGACATTGGCATCAACAATCGTTGTAAACGCACGAGCGTAACCCGCAGCTATCGCAGCTTGTGGCGACATACCCAGACGCAGCTCTTCACGTATGCGCTCATTAATTAGTACGTTTGCATCCACCGCCATACCCACTGTCAGCACTAAAGCCGCCATACCCGGCAACGTCATGGTAAAACCTAAAGCAGATTGAATCGCAACCACAAAGATAACGTTTAAAAATAAGGCCACGTCCGCAACCAAGCCAAATACACGGTAATAAAAAGCCATAAAGACAAACACAAATAGAGAACCTATTTCACAGGCTTTAATACCCATAGCAATATTTTCAGCACCCATCGATGGCCCGACGACATCTTCAGCAACCGCTACAATAGGCGCAGCATAAGCACCGGATTGCAATTGCAATGCTAAATCTTGAGCGTACCCCATCGAAGCCAAACCTGTTACTTGGAAATCACGCCCCAAAGCGCTGTTAATAGTAGCGATGTTAATGACTTTATCTATTTGGCGTGATTGTAACTGAATTTTACCGCGCACCATTTTTTTGTCGATCTGTGTTTGCGTATATACTGTGGCAAGCGGCTTCCCTACATTAAATGAAGTCATCTTATTAAAATAACTCACGCCATCACCGCCGACGGTAATATTCACAGCTGGGCGTCCATCTTGCCCCACGCCCGTTGTTGCACTGGTAATCGCGCTACCTGGTAAAATCACTTGATTTTTCAGAAGCACCGGCTGACCTTCGTACTGATACAGCGTATCGCCAAACGGCACAACGCCTGTACTGGCCGCCGTTTGCGCATCATGATCCGTGTCTTGTAATTGCAAACGAATTGTTGCTACCGCACCAATCTGTTCTTTAGCACGCGCTGTATCTTGAATACCAGGCAGATCAATCGAAATTTGATCCTCGCCTTGCTGCGCAATAACCGGTTCCGATACACCTAATGCGTTAATACGACGATTTAAAATGGTGATATTTTGCGAAACAGCATACTCTTTTAAATTTTGAATCGCGGTTGGCATCATTGTTAACGCCAATACATATACCGAACCTTGCATCTGTGGAACCACTGTATAACTTGGAAAATTCTTACTGATTAAATCAGAGGCTTGAGCACGTGTCGCACTATCATTAAAGCTCAATACAATACGATCCTCATCTGGTGAACTGATCGACGTATAACGAATCATGCCATCGCGCAATTGATCACCAATGGAATGCATATCACTTTTGACACGCTCTTTAATCATGTTCTTCACATCGACTTGATAGAGAAAATGGATACCACCGCGTAAATCAAGACCTAATTTCATGGGAGTCGCACCAATCGCTTGCAACCATGCAGGAGTACGTGGCGCTAAATTCAGCGCAACCGTATAACCATCGCCTAAAGTTGCTTGCAAGACATCCTGTGCTCTTGATTGATCATCTGCATGCACTAAACGCACCAGATAATCTGTGGGATTTTGTACTATAGATTGATAAGCAATATTCTGTGCTGTTAATGCTTTTTCAATGGTAGGCGCTAATGTTGTAGGCAATGCAGCACCGCCCTTTATCGACACTTGCACCGCTTCATCATCACCGTACAAATTCGGTAACGCATAAATGACACCAAGAGCAATCAGAATAACAATTAAAACGTATTTCCA
>CAZFAA010000113.1:0-3340 GCA_964516605.1 uncultured Coxiella sp.
ATGCCAAGCTTGCGGTACTCATGGAATTTACTGTTTATTGGCGTAGTACTACCAAAATCGAGTGTGCCAGGGTTGGCTTCTAATGTTATTTCAGCATTGTAAGCTAGGTATGGTGTTATTTTTTTGAATAATTGTTGGTAAAATTGCGGCGACATTAAACTCGGTGTGCCGCCGCCTATGAAAACAGTTTGAATTTCACGCTCTTGCCGGTAAGATAGCTGCTGATTGAAATCAGAGATCAAAGCGTTTAAATAGTCTTTTTCTGGAATTTCCTGGCGTGTTACATGCGAATTGAAATCGCAATAGGGACATTTTTTGATACACCAGGGGATATGTATGTAAAGGCTTAAAGGGATCTGGTTCATAGGTTCATTTATTCAGTATTAACGGGAGTATCATGATACGAGCTTTTCTAGTTTTGGCTATGTTTTTGTGTGGGTTTACAACGTACGGTTTAGCCGATGATGATCAACCTGCAGACTATAAAGTAGGTGGGCAGAAATTTGTGCCACCAGCTGAGTATGAGCATGAGTTATGTCATAGTCCATTTTTTAAGTGTTATCCTGTCAAATCGAATGAGACATGGCGCGGCTTATTTTCAGATGACTCTAAGCGTAGCTTGGTACAACGCATTAATCGTACGAATGTGCCGTTGCAATATTTGAATGAAATTATTTTACCTGTTGATATTAAAAATATTAGTTATAAAGCGATATCACCATTACCGGCTCATTTAGATACGGGTGGGCAGCGTTTGGTTTATGTTGATTTAAACCATTTTGCTTTTGCGGCGTACGATGAGCAAGGTAATCGCGTATTATGGGGGCCTGCCTCCGGTGGCAAACCATGGTGTGATGATACTAAAACTTCCTGTTTGACCGCGACGGGTACCTTTCACGTGTATCGCATTAAGGGTGCAGATTGTACTTCTGGTACTTATCCCCTTGAGACAGATGGCGGTGCACAAATGCCCTATTGTATGTACTTTTATAAGGGTTTTGCGATGCATGGATCTACCTTGTCTGGTTTTGTAAATCGCAGTCGAGGTTGTGTGCGTTTATTTGATGAAGATGCTAAGTGGCTTAATGAAAACTTTGTGAAGATAGGCACTGAAGTGATTGTAAAATAATGATTAAAGAAAAGCCTGATATTTTGGATACGAGCATTGTGGCGCAATCGCGTCTTTTTACGATTGAGGCTGTTCATTTGCGTTTTCGCAATGGTCAAGAGTGTCATTATGAGCGCTTAAAAGGCCGCGCAGTTGGATCTGTATTGGTAGTGCCTATGCTCGATGAGCAAACGTTGTTATTGGTACGTGAATATGGCGCGGGCGTGGGTCAATACACATTAGGCTTTCCCAAGGGTGCAGTAGAAGACGGTGAAGATATTCTGGAAACGGCAAATCGTGAGTTGATGGAAGAAGTGGGTTATGGAGCGCACAGTTTAGTAGAACTTAAAAAAGTGTGCTTATCTCCTGGATACATGGAATCGACCTCTTATATTTTGTTAGCGCGGGATTTATATGTGTGTCGTCAAGAAGGGGATGAGCCTGAGCCGATAGAGGTGGTGCCCTGGAAACTAGCGCATCTGGATGCGCTGCTGTACTCTCAGGAGTTTTTCGAAGCACGCAGTATTGCTGCCTTACTATTGATGGCTAAGACATTAGGGATTCGTATTTGAAGGAACTCCTGCAGGCGCTGCTTTCGATTGCACAACAAGCGGGTGATGCCATTGTTGCGGTTACGCGCTCTACGCAAGGCATCGCGGTACAACGTAAAGTTGATCATTCCCCTGTTACACGCGCTGATCTGTGTGCGCATGAGCTGATTACAGATGCGTTACGTAGTCTCACTCCTACTATTCCGATTATTTCTGAAGAAGGTGTGTTGCCTTTAGCGGCAGACCGTTTGGCTTGGGAGCGTTGTTGGCTTGTCGATCCATTGGATGGAACGCGGGGTTTTATTGATGGTAGCGTTGAATACACCGTTAATATTGCGTTGATTGAACAGCAGCGGCCAGTACTGGGTGTGATTTATGTACCTTATGAGAAAAAGCTCTATTATGCAATGCAAGGTGAGGGTGCTTATAGCCAGGTGCAGGGAGTATCACGGCGCATACAATGCCGTGCTCTCGATTTTCAACAACCACTGCATATTGCAGTGAGTCAGTACCATCATGCGCAGTGGTTCACTAGATTATTAATAGATATCCCTAAATATGAGTTGGTTAGAATGAATAGTTCGGTTAAAATCTGCCTGATTGCCGCTGGGGTGGCTGATGTATATCCGCGTCTTGGTCCAACCAGTGAATGGGATACGGCGGCAGGGCAATGTATTGTTGAAGAGGCCGGTGGTGCTTTGGTGAACTTAGACGGGCAAGCGTTGACTTATAATGCGCGTGCTACATTAGAGAATCCGGGTTTTATTGTTATGGGTGATCCGATGAGAAAAGACTATTTTCTCGATTTAATCCAACGCGTTAGGAGAGATAAGTGAGTAATAAACGCATTAAAGTAACCGTTACAGGAGCGGCTGGCCAGATAGGTTATGCCTTTTTATTTCGATTGGCTGCAGGGGATGTTTTTGGTCCAGATGTGGATATTGAATTGCAGTTACTTGAAGTTGAAGCGGCCTTGTCGGTTGTGCGCGGTGTGGTCATGGAATTGGAAGATTGTGCCTTTCCTTTATTACGTAATGTTATTGTGACACATGACACGAATATTGCGATGAAAGATGCTGATTATGCTGTGTTAATTGGTGCAACGCCACGTAAGCAAGGAATGGAGCGTTCCGATTTATTGGCTATTAACGGTAAAATTTTTACAACCCAAGGACGTGCTCTGAATGACCACGCCTCACGTAATGTGAAAGTATTTGTGGTGGGTAATCCATGCAACACTAATTGCATGATTGCGATGCATAACGCGCCAGAACTACCTGCTGAAAATTTCTTCGCTATGACTATGCTCGATCAAAACCGCGCGTGCGCGCTACTGGCGACCAAAGCGAGCGTTGCAGTGAAAGACGTGCATAACATGATCATTTGGGGTAATCATTCGACGACGCAATACCCCGATTTTTACCATGCGAAAATTGGTGATCGTTATGCGGTAGATGTGATTCAAGATGAAAAATGGTTGTCTGAGGCGTTTGTAACAACGATTCAACGACGTGGTGCGGCCGTTATTGAAGCGCGTGGCGCATCATCAGCCGCTTCTGCTGCCAATGGTATTGTTGACAGCTTACGTTGTTTGGCCGTGGATACTCCTAAAGGCAAAAGCTATTCTATTGCTCGTGTGTCAGATGGTTCGTATGGTATCGATAAGGTTATTGTTTTTTCT
>CAZFAA010000114.1:0-3299 GCA_964516605.1 uncultured Coxiella sp.
AGCAGAAAGGTTCGTCGCGAGAGTTGTTGCCTCGCGTAGGAAACTATTTTGCAACTCTATCCGCTTTAGCGTTGATTTCTCCTGAAATCTTATTGCCATTTTATCTCCGCCACCAGGCTCTTTTTGAAGAGTGTGATTTTCGTGACATCGTAAGCAATCAAATATTTTTTGGTGAAGCCTTAACAAATTTCGGATTAATACACAATTTCGAGGATCCAGGATTCGAGTTAAATGATCGAAAATTACAGGACAAAAAAGAGGCAATAATCGGTGGGATTGTGCAAAAATTCATGAGTAATTTCTTCAATATACCTAGTGTCTGCTCCATTCATGATCATGAAACCACGGGCTTTAGATATTGGCATACAAAAATTATTGAGTTACTTAACGACTCTATGAAGTTACTTGACAAGTCATTGTATAAACATTTAGCTAGCCAATTGTATCCACATTTAGTTAGCCAGATGATGCACGCGTCTCGTACTGTGATGGATATGTTTGGCAAACTTACAGTGGGAGAACCAATGCCAGGCTTTATTGGTTGTAAGATTGAGGGTGACGTACTAACATGTCGTATCAATTATTTTGATAATGTTTTTGTTGTCCGCGAGCTTAAGGTAAGCCAAGTACTATCTACAGAGCAGCGTCAAGTCGTAGCACAAGATCTTTCTGCGGCATTGCAAAACCCCCATATACGTCATGCAATAGGGCTTGCTTTACACTCCCAACAAGATGAGGTTAATTCGTACATTCCTTCATTATCGCAGCTAGAATCGGCTCTATCTCTTTTGATATCTAGGCGTATCAACGAAAAAAGGTTGAGCCTGGCTTTCAAACCTGGGTATCATGATCGTTTGTCGCGCGATTCCGATGAACGCGGTGTCGATGAAAGGTTTGAAGTGAGTGATACCTTAAAAGTGGCACAGGCTCTAGAGCAAGCGCAAGAAAAACGAGCGCAGCAACCAAAAGATAGCCGCCTCTATCAGACGAAAATACCTGCCGCAGAATCTTTAGAATCTTTTGGATCATTGGTGTTGGATCCGCAACGCCTGACTATAGTACCACGAAAACCAGATGGCACGATGCCAGGAGCAGTTGCTCAATATCGCCTGGATGATGGGAAAGATAGTAAGGAGTTGCTTCTTACAGTGCATCGGTCTATCACTAGCCCGCAGCAGACCGCAAGATCTGACACACAGGCTGCGTTGACTCCAACCTACGTTGCAGAATGTCTTCGTGATATTTTCGGAGAGTCGATACCTGTACCCTATGTATTTGTGACTAAATTGCCACCCTCTGAGTCTGTAGGTCCAATTGGGTGTGAATTACTATTACTACCAAAAGAAGATTGGGAAAAACAATACCCGCATACCGCTTGGTTCATAAACGGTTGTATATTTGCTAAAGATCTTTTTGTAGAACAAGGTGACGGAGGTGTTATTACATTCATAGAAGCATTCAAACAAGGAAAGATACCGGAAAGGGTAATACATAATGATAAGAAATTTGAATTTGATGTGACGCTTTTCATTCAACTATTAGCGCTTGCGCGGCTCATAGGTAATCCTAATGTAGTCGGTATTGATGGAGAGAATTTCGCTGTTATAGAACAGCATGGCAAGCTTATCCCCGTGATCTGTAATCTTGGCGGAGCCTTTCTGGATTTAAGTGCTACACCGCTCGATCAGATTATTTTTGGCTGTGGCGCATTAGCTAATCTAGAAACTATCGAGCTTAAAATCTTACCTGAAGAACAGCAAAGACTGTATTTAGATACTATTCGCTCTTACGGCAATATTTTATTCAAAATGCAACACCACCCAATTCAACCAACGCAACTCACTGGGCTAGGCTTGAGGTTGGAGGAGATACAGGAAGTTCTTGGTGCACTTGATCAGAGAAGACGGCAAATTATATGTAATAATCTTCTGGGTTATTATGCTTTGTCAGTAGCAGGTCAAACTCCGATTAACGCACAAGAATGTTTTTTCGAAGAATCTTCTTTGGAAAATCCACCTTTTTCGATTTGCTGTCCTATCAGCACACAAATCTTTATAAATCCGGTGAAGACATCCGCAGGACAAACATATGATCGCGAGTGTATAGAGGAATGGTTTCGGTGGTGTGGGCAGAATAAACTCAAACTAACAGACCCCATGACTAACCTGGAGCTTCTAAGTGATGAGCTGACTCCTGATGATCGAATGAAGCAACAAATTGAATATTTCAATTTATTACAACAGCAACAATTGTCAACATCGCCCAATACAGCTACTTCAGCAAGTCTTGTTCCATCATCAGTAGAAGAGCTCAGTACAAAACTAAGTGCAAGACACGTTAATCAAAGCCAAGCTTTCAGGGAATTTATCTCAACAGTACTAGCGCCTACGTTTTATCGGCAGCGGTTTGCTGCTGGTGTTACTCGTGTTGATGCTTATAGCTCGCGGAAGACATATGATCAAGTCAAATTAGCAGATACCGGTTTGACTCTTAAGCAAGCGGAGGAGGATCTGCGGCGGCAGCAAGAGGAGGGGCAGAAAATGTCGCTATCCTTTGGTCGTAAGTAAGCTTCTATGTATAAAATAAAGGTTCTAAATACTCGATTAGTGTTTTGAGGGTTTGATCGATGGTGAAGGGTGGATTGATTATTAAAATGCCCGATCCAATTAAGCCTGAATATTTTTTATGTGCAAGCAGTTCATGGTTGATGATGGGGGCTGCAATGCGTTTTTTAATATCGTGTACTAATGTCTTGTGTGATGAGTCTACAATCGGGTACCACAGCATGTAGATGCCGTGCGCAAAACGTTTTATGGATTTTTCAAGCGCTTCAATAATTTTTTTTGCTTCATTTTGTTGTTCATACGCAGGGTCCATTAAGATGAGGGCTCGTGGGGGTGTTGGTGGTAATATGGCGGGTAAAAACTCATAGGCATCTCGATGGTGATAGTGAATGTTATGCTGTTGCGGCATGTTTTTTTTGAGTGTTGCAAAATCCTCTTGATGCAATTCATTTAAAATCAATTGATCGTGTGTGCGGACATACTGCGCTGCAATCCACGGTGATCCTGGGTAATAACTGAGTGAGTCGGTGTGTTGCACAGAGCGCACGATATTTAGATACGGTAATAGTAAGTCGGGTGCATGATCTTGTAGTATTAACTGTGCTATACCGTGTTGGTATTCGGGTGAGCGTGTTGCCTCATCGGAATTCAAATCATATAGCCCAATCCCGGCGTGACTGTCGATATAGCAAAATGGCTTGTCTTTTAAGCATAAGTAATCGAGTACTGAGCACA
>CAZFAA010000115.1:0-3144 GCA_964516605.1 uncultured Coxiella sp.
ATGGGTATAACAGGACGTGGTCTGCCCAATCTCCCCAAGATTCGCACGCTTAAAAATAGGCTACAACATCATTTTGTAATGACGCAGACGCAGTATCAACCGCTGCAGTTTTTTGATCATTTATTTAATCTAAAAAATGTGGTGAGTGAGCAACGTTTACAGTACGCTAATTTGATGGATGAGGATTATGCTACAGCTGTACTAGCGTATGATCAAAATACGTATTTGACGAGTATGTTGGATCGGCAAGACAGGTTATCCATGGCGCACTCCATTGAGGCGCGCGTGCCCTTTTGCAATCAAAAATTATATGGTTTGGTCAATCCATTGACCCGGAACTATAAATTTAAACAAGGCGAGCGCAAAGCACTCTTGAAAAAATGTGCAGAGCCTTATCTTTCTTCGGATTCAATTTATCGGCGTAAGAATGGCTTGAAGTTGCCTTTAGCGCAATGGTATCGCGATGCAAAAACGGTTGGTCGTTATCTGGATCTATTAACCGATCAAACTGCGAAAGAGCGCAGTCTTTACAATAACCCTGCTGTGGAGCAGATGGTGGCACAGTTTCGCCAGGGACAAGATCGATACACCAAACCGATCGTGAGTTTGGTTAATTTTGAGATATGGTGTCGGAGTTTTTTAAATTAAGCAGTAAAAAATGGTTATTTTTTTGAATAAAATTATTTTATAAAATAGTGGAGGAAGTGTCATGGAACATGTTTTAGCTATAGGTGGTGCAGGTTACGTCGGTAGTTTGTTGGTTCCTCAATTGTTAGAGCTAGGTTATAAAGTCACCGTTTACGATATGCTTTTTTTTGGGGATGATTTTTTACCTAAGGCTCATCCAAATCTGAGTGTGATTGAAGGCGACATACGTGATACGGATTGTTTAAGTCAGGCTTTGAAAGGTGTTGATCAGGTTATTAGTTTAGCGTGTATTTCAAACGATGCCAGTTTTGTGTTAGATGAAAATTTAAGTACGTCAATAAATTTAGATGCTTTTGAGCCCATGGTGATTGCAGCGAAAAAAGCGGGAGTGAAGCGCTTTATTTATGCATCAACCAGTTCGGTATATGGTATTTCTGATGTACCTAATATTACAGAAGACCATCCTTTAGTGCCCTTAACACTGTATAACAAATATAAAGGGATGTGTGAGCCTTTATTATTTAAGCATCAAGATGAGCATTTTACGTGTGTGGCGATTCGTCCTGCCACGTTATGTGGCTATGCACCGCGTTTGCGTTTGGATTTAAGTGTTAATATCTTAACAAATCATGCTGTCACGCACGGTAAAATTCAGGTGTTTGGCGGACAGCAGCTACGTCCCAATTTAAATATTGAGGATATGTGTGATCTTTATAAAATGCTACTGATATTGCCAAAAGAAAAAATTGCGGGTGAAACGTTTAATGCGGGTTACCAAAATATGTCGATCATGCAAATTGCACAATTAGTGCAGCAAGTAGTGGAAAAAGAATTTCCAGAAAAGGCTCCGATTACACTTGAAGTGATTGAGTCCGATGATATTCGTTCTTATCATATTAACTCAGATAAAATCCAACGTGCCTTAGGGTTTAGGCCAAAGAAGACGATTGAGGATGGCATTCGCAGTTTGTGCCAAGCTTTTCGTGAAGGAAAAATTCCAAATAGTATGACGGATACTCGATATTATAATGTAAAACGTATTCAAGAACTTGAGGTAGTATAATGAATAAACCGATTGCAGTGGTTACAGGTGGTGCTGGATTTATCGGCAGTCATATGGTTGATTTGTTACTTAAAAAGGGATTTCAAGTACGTGTGATTGATAATCTGTCTGGCGGCCATTTAAAAAATTTAAGTCATATTGAACACCATCAAAATTTTGAATTTTTTAATCAGGATATTTTGATGCTGCACCCCAATTCGCCTATTTTTAATAATGCACAATTTGTATTTCACTTTGCAGGAATTGGCGATATTGTTCCCTCTATTGAAATGCCCATAGATTATATGGCAACCAATGTTCAGGGCACGGTAAGGGTTCTTGAAGCAGCGCGTTTTGCGAAGGTGAAAAAAGTTATTTATGCAGCATCCTCTTCGTGTTTTGGTTTAGCCGATACACCAACGGCTGAAGAGCATGCTATTCAGCCGCAGTATCCCTATGCATTGTCGAAGAATTTAGGTGAGCAAGCTGCGCTGCATTGGCATCAAGTGTATAAATTGCCTGTTAATGTCCTTCGTATTTTTAATGCATACGGCACGCGTGTACGCACAACAGGTGCTTATGGCGCTGTATTTGGAGTATTTTTTAAGCAAATGCTGGAGGGTAAGCCTTTTACAGTGGTCGGCGATGGCACTCAAACACGTGATTTTCTGTATGTGACGGATGTGGCGACAGCATTTTTAGCTGCGGCACAAACAGATTTAACGGGTGAAAAATGGAATATTGGTGCAGGTAAGCCGCAATCTATAAATTATTTGGTTAGTTTACTTAAGGGGTATGGCGTAGTGCATGTTCCTAAGCGCCCTGGGGAACCGGATTGTACGTGGGCTAATATTGATAAAATTAAATCTCAATTAGGTTGGGAGCCTGAGGTCTCATTTGAGGCGGGTGTAAAATTAATGTTAGATGATATTGAGCACTGGCGCGATGCACCGTTATGGGATCAAAGTTCAATTGCAAAAGCAACTGAAGTTTGGTTTGAGTATTTGGCGTGATGAGGTTATGAGAGACGCTATTATTATTCAAGCTCGTATGGGATCGACTCGTTTGCCGGGTAAAGTGCTTAAACGGCTGGGCGATAAAACGGTATTGGAGCAAGTGATCTTTCGTGCTGAGCAGGCTGTCTCTCGTGAAAATATTATTATTGCAACCACTGAAAATGACGCAGATTTACCCATCGTGCATTTAGCAAGAAGATTGGGAGTGAAGTGTGCTCGTGGGAGTGAGCACGATGTTTTGTCACGGTATTACCTTGCAGCACGGCACTATGAGGTTAAAAATATCATTCGCATTACGTCTGATTGCCCATTGATTGATCCATATATTATTAAAAATATCATTGAGCAATTTCATCAGCAAGGACTTCATGAGCGGCTTGCTATTTACAGTAATACAAGACAGCGCACTTTTCCTCGAGGTTTAGATGTGGAAATGGT
>CAZFAA010000116.1:0-3000 GCA_964516605.1 uncultured Coxiella sp.
GCCAATAAAAAATTAGTCAGGCCGGTCCACGATAAGATGGAGGAGGTTGGTGCGCGATAGCCTGAGGTTTGTAATGCAGCGACTCCTGGAACATTTTGTGAGGTCATCGTCACGATAAAAAGTGGAATGCCAATACTGAGTAACGCGTGCATTGAAAATACCGGCCAGGTAAAAACCGGTTTCGAGAACAGGAGGTGTAAGTTTTGAAAATGAATCAACCCTTGCATTTTAGCAATTAAAACGCCTAGAAATAGTGTAAAGAGTATCACCCAACGTGGGAATAAAAATTTACCGATAAAATAAAGAATAAACATTCCAAGAGCCAGTGCGTATTGGGTTTGCATGCCTACAAATAAATTGGTGCCAAAGTGCAATAACACGCCGGCTAATACAGCTGCTGCCAGTGACTGAGGAATGCGTGACATCCATCTTTCAAAGATGCCGGTGATGCCACATAAAAATATCAATATGGATACAAATAAAAAGGCGCCTATGGCTTCTGGCAAGGACACTCCAGCAAGACTTGTGACCAGCAATGCAGCGCCTGGTGTAGACCAGGTAATTAAAATAGGGATCCGGTAACGCCACGATAAACCAATGGTCGTGAGCCCCATACCAATGCCTAAGGCCAGTACCCAGGAGCTCAGCTCAGCCGTTGTAGCGCCGGTAGCCGTTGCAGCTTGAAAGACGATGGCAATTGAGCTCGTAAAGCCCACTAACATGGCAACCAATCCGGCGGTTAAGTTTGAAATAGAAATGAACCGTGTCATGCTTACTGCCTCTGATTGTTGGTGCGCCTAGGTGTGGATGATACGGGATTTTCTGCGGTTCGTAAAATGATTGAGGTAAAAACTCAAATTTCCAGCGAGAATATTGGGGATAATTTATGTCATTCGCGTGAAAAAATCTTTGCATTGGTGGGGATTAATTTGGTGTCTGTGTTGTGTTCAATGTCTGTATCTGGTGGGTTAGAAGGTTGAAGTGCTGGTGCAGATGCCTGTCGACGGAATAGATTAGTTGTGCCTGTACCTGTGCCTGGTATCGCTGAAGTTGATCCAAGACGGAGTTTGGTCAGAGCTTTTCCCACATCGCCGTTTAGCATGCAGGCGGCCCGTTGTTTAGGTAGAGATGCGTGTTGTTTTTCAAAATAGCTTTTTGGATCTAGCAGGAACTTGTTAATAGAATCAAAAAGTTCTTGTGCAGGACAAATTTGATCATCTTCTTGGCGATAAAAGCAAAAACTTGCCATGCCATCACGAATAGCAGCGTAAGTATGTTTACGGTTATCATCAATGAATAACATATAATATTTTTCTGTATGGTCTAGCTTAAGTGTTTCTCGTATCTGATTAAGGCGCGATGTTTTAGTTTCATCGCAATTATTGCCAGTTTGGATTAAATGCATCGGAAAAATTTCTTCAATAGATGTTTGCAATTCTTGGCAGGTTTGCTCAAAATTTATTTTTAAATACGCGTGAATTTCAGCTGGTGTTAAGCTGCTGTTAGTGCAAATTGCAACACGGCCTAAAAAATTATTTTTACATAGCTCAATTAGGCCTCTTTTATTTTCCTCGAAGCGACAGTTATTTTTAAAGTCCAGCTCGAGCGGTGGTCGGTAAGGTTGTTTTAATGTGGCGGC
This sequence comes from uncultured Coxiella sp., assembly GCA_964516605.1. Lineage (GTDB taxonomy): Bacteria > Pseudomonadota > Gammaproteobacteria > Coxiellales > Coxiellaceae. The sequence continues at coordinate 1,640 of CAZFAA010000116.1, forward strand.
TTCATGGATTTTTTTAAATTCGGCGATTCTTTCCTCGGTAGTGAATGGTTTTTGAGTAGAGGCTGGACGAGCGGTCAAAGTAAGGTCTAGATCGAATACGATAACGTGTTGTCTTGTTGGTGTTTGTGCTCTGGCCATTCTAAACTCACTTTTTAAATTGAAATACAGCGTTTATTCAAGTCTACAAGAAGCAGATTAGGTTCTGTTTGCAGTCAGGAGAGTATATGTCAACACACCCTAGGTTAAACTTAAAAAAGTTTGCGATCTGGGGTTTGTCTGGCATGATACGCCACATGTACAAAACACACTTGATCGATTTTAATGAATTTAGTTGCAATTGGGAATCACTCACAGCGTATTTAACACAGGATGAATTGCAGCGTGCGGCACGTTTTGTGCGTGAGGCTGATGCACGTTCTTACATTATTGCGCATGCGCAGTTACGTCGACTACTTGCGCAGCACTTAGGCTGTGATGTGGGGGCGGTGGTTATTGCAACGAATCCACAGGGTAAGCCGTTTATAGTACATCCAGAACAAGAAGTACACTTTAACATGAGTCACTCAGGTCAGTATGCGTTGATTGGGATCAGTGATCACAGCGCCATCGGTGTCGACATTGAGCGATTAAGCGATAAACGCGATTTTCATGCTATCGCCCAACGTTTTTTCACGCAGCAAGAGTACCTATATATATTATCTCAGACCGATAAAAATCAGGCGTTAGCTTTTTTTCAAGTCTGGACATACAAGGAAGCGTACGTGAAGGCAATTGGTCAAGGTTTGTCATATGGCTTAGATGCTTTTTCAGTGGTGTCAGAACAACTGCGCTTGGTTTCTCGTCTTGATGATATGCAGTTTGTGCCGCTTGATGTACAGAATGATTATGTAGCAGTGATTTGTTATGTTGCCTCTTCTTAGAGCGCAGTGTGCTCGCATCATTTTTAGCTTCAGATTAGTTATTGACATTTACCTGTAACTTGCGGAAAATGAGCGGCTTAATTTCCGGGGAGGGGTACCCGAGCGGTCAAAGGGACCAGACTGTAAATCTGGCGGCTCAGCCTTCACAGGTTCGAATCCTGTCCCCTCCACCAATATTATTAGGCGCGGGTGTAGTTCAATGGTAGAACTTCAGCCTTCCAAGCTGATAGCGTGGGTTCGATTCCCATCACCCGCTCCAGAATTTTAAGCCCACGTAGCTCAGGGGCAGAGCACTTCCTTGGTAAGGAAGAGGTCGTCGGTTCAATTCCGATCGTGGGCTCCAGTGAAAATTTGATTGACATGTTACACCCTTTAGGAGGCTTCTTAAAATGGCAAAAGAAAAATTCGTACGCGACAAAGAGCACGTAAACGTTGGCACGA
>CAZFAA010000117.1:0-2944 GCA_964516605.1 uncultured Coxiella sp.
TTCGCCGTTTGATGGGGAAGGGTTGGTTACAAGGAATAATGTTTGGGTCGAGGAGGGTAAATTGTGTCAGTACGCGCTCAGTAGTTATTCAGCGCGGAAATTAGGCTTAAAAACCACAGCGAGTAGCGGTGGTGTTTTTAATTTAACTATTAATCCTACGGCCGGTGATCTACAGAGTGTGTTAAAGACCATGAGTACTGGTTTATTGGTAACCGAGTTGATGGGGCAGGGCGTTAATATATTAACCGGTGATTATTCAAGAGGCGCTAGCGGATTTTGGGTAGAGGGCGGTGAGATACAATACCCTGTAGAAGAAATCACGATTGCGGGTAATTTAAAAGAGATGTTTCAGGGCATTGTAGCGATAGGTAACGATATTAATCCAAACATTGCAACTCGATGTGGTTCTGTTTTAATTGACAAAATGATGGTGGGTGGTGTGTAGTCTATTAATGCTATTAAGATAGTAAAATGAGCGTCACCGATACAGTAACGACTCAAAAAATGGGTTTGAAATTAAGTTAATTTTTATCACGAAAGATGATGCGCCCTTTGCTTAAGTCATAGGGTGTTAATTCAACTTTTACCGTGTCACCGGTTAAGATACGAATATAGTTCTTACGCATACGACCAGAAATGTGCGCTGTAACAATGTGTCCATTTTCTAATTCAACACGAAACATGGTGTTTGGTAAGGTATCAATAACGATGCCTTGCATTTCAATATGATCTTCTTTTGCCATAGCTCTCTCAAAGATTTAAACGAATAAAAGGCAGATAGTGCACTAAAAAATATAAAATGGCAATTGCTTGAATATATTTTGCATCATATATAGGTCAATATTTTATGTTTTAATGGGGTGTTTCATCGATAGGCTCTTCCCACGATGCATTATCTTTGTAGGGCTTAACCGGATGACTTAACGAAACACGATCTGCCATGAGCTTGATTTTGCTTGGGTGAAGATTAAGAGCCTGCTCTAAACTTACAAAATCAAAGCCGTTTTGTTTATAAAGCTTAATAATATCCGGCAAAACATAGGCATTTAGTAAATTAGCATGAATTAATAATATTTGTGCTTCATCTGGCTTTTTATTGTAGCGGTGATTTTCTTCAGCTTTTAAGGTTTGTTGCCATATAAAGTCAATGTAACATGGCGCTAATACTGTTAAAAACTGTCGACGTTCTTTTTCTGGAACAGAGAGCAGTAGTTGGTTAAATATGAAATCTTTGCTATCAATGCTGATAGGGGCAACTTGATAATTTTTTGACTGCAGATAATCGGAGATTATTTCTTTTTTTAAGCCATTACCCATCACCAAGTAGGGGTATCGAAAAAATTTAGGTCCAGTAAGAACAGGAGATAAAATTTTATCGGCCATGTCAATTTCTTGAATATATGCGTCAGTGTTCACATGATTTAAGTTGGTGTGTGACCATGTGTGATTACCAAGCGCTGATCCTGTATCATGAAATCGGCGGAGTGCCTCCCAGTTGGTCGAATTGACTTCTTTTGCGATGACGAATCCTGTGGCAGGAATCGCATTTGATTTGATAGCATCAGTGATCATATTCAAATGGAAGCTTTTATTTTCTCCAACAAAGGGTAAATCATCGATGGTCAGTGCAATGCTTCTCTTATGAGCCGCGGCGCTCGATGTTAGTACTACGAAAAGAATCGTTAGTAAAATATTTTTTTTAAGCAAGTTATATTCTCGGTGGAGGTTCGTCAATAAATTTTCGATGTTGCGAACAGTAAAGCGACAGAGTCAAATAATATCATATATGACAACTATTGAACAGTCATCACGGGTGAATTTAATTGAGTTTACTAGGTGTTTCGCGAGTATTTTGTTCATTACTATTCTCTGAATCATTCGATAGGGCTTGATTCTACCGTGTGCTCACATGAGGTGTCTCATTATTACTGCTTGGATGGCGTTCACGAAGAGGTCGAAACTGCTTTTTTGGAAAGAGCTAAAGTTTAGACTTACAGTAGATGCTCTTTACAGAGCATCTAAATATTTCTCAGCATCAAGGGCTGCCATACAACCAAAACCTGCTGAAGTGACGGCTTGTCGATACACATGATCAGCGACATCACCACAAGCAAATACCCCCGGAATATTCGTGGCTGTGGCCATGCCTTGAAGTCCTGATTTAATTTCAAGATACCCATCCTTCATATTTAATTGTCCTTTAAATAAATCGGTGTTGGGCGTGTGGCCGATAGCAATAAATACACCATCAAACGGTAATGTTTCACGCTCATTGGTTACAATATTTCTAATGGCTGCGCCCGTTACTTTGCTGCCGTCTCCTAAAACCTCTTCCAGCGTGCTATTCCATAAGAGTTTAACGTTGCCGGAACGAGACTTTTCAAAGAGTTTATCTTGAAGAATTTTTTCGGATCGAAGCGTATCACGTCGGTGTATGAGGGTTACGGAGGCCGCAATGTTAGATAAGTACAGTGCTTCTTCTACCGCCGTATTGCCACCACCAATAACGCAGACGTTTTTATTGCGGTAAAAAAAACCATCGCAGGTAGCGCAAGCAGAAACTCCACGGCCCATGTAAGTTTTTTCCGAGTCTAAACCTAAGTAGCGTGCGGAAGCTCCCGTGGCGACAATCACGGCGTCACAAGTATAGGTATCACTGTCACCCTTTAAAATAAAGGGGGTCTTTTGGAAGTCAACCTCGGTAATATGATCAAAAATAATCTTTGTTTGAAAGCGTTCGGCGTGTTGTTGCATACGCTCCATTAATGCCGGACCTTGGAGACCCTCAACATCACCAGGCCAGTTATCAACGTCCGTAGTTGTGGTTAATTGCCCACCAGGTTGCATTCCTGTAATAATAACAGGGTTTAAATTAGCACGTGCTGCGTAAACAGCGGCCGTATAACCGGCAGGGCCTGATCCAAGTATAATTAAACGATGATGA
>CAZFAA010000118.1:0-2751 GCA_964516605.1 uncultured Coxiella sp.
CATGATAAATCCAAGCAGAGCTTTTTATGCTTATCCAATAAAATTTTTAATTGAGATCTCATTTCTGGATCACGCAGTGTCATAAAATTAACGGCGAAATCTATCCTTTCTAAATCCACACTGTCAGATATTAACAAATAATCAATTATTTTCTTTAATACACAAGAGGGATATGAAAATATAGAGTTCTCGATCCCACCACCATCGTGAATAGCATTATCTCTTAAAATAAGTTCTTTTAATTTAGCAAAAACCTCTTCAATACCATCTAATTGTACCTTCGTTGCTAATCCAAGACGATTACTAGAAAAATCAAGGACAGTTAATCTTGAGAGTGATTTTAAAAAATTCAAAAAAATACGAGGAAGGTCCTGACCAGAGCTAAAAATAAAATTGTTATTAATGCGCACATGAATCCAGCACACCTCTTCAACTTGCTCAAAAAATTTTCCTGCTGCACAAAGAGATGTCATTATGCGATTACTCAGCTGAGCATAAGAAAAATCAAGGACTGTTAAATTACATGACTGAGTTGGAATGGAAATGCGGTGGAAGTCCCAATTAAATTTTTTATAAAAACTTACTATACTAGCATACACGACACCACGTGTTTCTAAAGAAAAAAAATAACTCAAAAATGTATTTGTTTTCCGTCTAAAGGGTATGCGATTTGTCAAACGGCGAACAACATCATAGATTACATAATGATTTATAGAATTTGAACTTTTTAAAAAAATGCCTACATGCCACAAGAATAATACAACAAATCTATCTTCCGGTAATAAACAAGGATGATTAGACTCAGCATAAGCAATATCAAGAATTCTTTTAATATGATCTTCTAATGTTTCTGGCATAAAAACCTCATAACGCAACTAAGCTTAAGTTATCGACATTTCAACTAAACAGGAACTCTCTAAATTTTCAGGAATATCTTTTTGGCATAAATTTCTTGTAATTTTTTTCATAAGTCCAAAATCCTTATCATAGGATATAAATATACCAAGACGCACCACCAGTCTGACAACAGGTACAACAACACCTGCTATTACAGGGTCTGTATGATCTAAATCAGTTCGATCATGTGTGGCTACATTAAAAATAGATTCAGCAATAAATCCCAGTAAAAATGCTACAATACCGCTAGCTAATTCTCTTTTTACTAAATATGAACAAGATGTTTCTTTATCAGATTGAGAGGAGCAACAAGATCTAAAAATGAATTCTGCTAACAAATCAATTGAAACCACCAGGCAAAGTACTGCTAAATTCGACACAAGGGCTTCTATTAAAATGTGTTCATCACTGATTGCTTCATCTATTTTTCTATCCAGATACCATCCCAAAGGTGTTGAAATGAAAAGACCTAAAAGTGAAGCTCTAAATCGACTGGTAAAAAGATTATGTGAAAATGTCCAACATCTCAGCACACAGCCCATCATGTATTCTTTAGACATAATTTACCCACTTACGAAAATTTTAATAAAATGACATCCTTTTCCCACAAGATACGTAAGAATCTAAAGAATTATTACAAATAAAACTACTGGTATAAAATACTAGGCCTGGACTTTAATTTGCTCAATAGATTGCACATACATCAGGAATAGATTCATCTCCTTATCTGCGTTAAAATAATCCCCTTAGCGAAACAAGGAGATTTTTATGCCATCATTTGATGTGACCAGTGAATTTGATCGCCATGAAGTAGTGAACGCTGTAGACCAAGCCAATCGCGAAGTCGGTACACGCTTTGATTTTAAAGGTAGCAATGCCAAATACGAACTGAATGCTGAAACGATTAAAATGTCTGCCGAAGCAGACTTTCAATTGAAACAAATGCACGAGATTTTATGCAATAAACTCACCAAGCGTGGCGTGGATATCGGACATATTGAATTAAAGGATCCAGTTATCCAAATGAAATCCGCTGTTCAAGAAGTCCTACTCAAACAAGGTATCGAAACAGAGATTGCCAAAAAAATTATAAAATTTATCAAAGATAAAAAATTAAAAGTGCAGGCTGCAATTCAAGGCGATCAATTGCGCATTACCGGCAAAAAGCGCGATGACTTACAGGAAACCATCGCGCTTTTGCGTCAAGAAGACTTTAAAATCCCACTGCAATATGGGAATTTCAGAGATTAGAGAAGCAACCCCTCAAGCTTACCCTGCTCATACAGATTTGACACGATATCACAGCCACCGATGAACTCACCGTTGACATACAGCTGTGGTATCGTCGGCCAATCGCTGTAATCTTTAATACCTTGGCGCATGTCAGGGTCTTCCAACACATTCACGCTTGCAAATTTTTTCAGACCACATTCACGCAATAACTGCACCACTCGACTTGAGAAGCCACATTGCGGAAAATCAGGCGTACCTTTCATAAATAAAACAACCGGATTATTTTTTACTAATTCATCAATTTGATCATGCATACTCATTTTCTTACCCTCCTACAGCGCCTCATCAGGCGTTAACGTTTTAAAAGAAAGCGCGTGAATGGCCGCAACCATTTTATCACCTAATGCTGCATACACCATACGATGACGCTGCAGCTCACTTTTACCTGCAAATTCACTGCATACCACCACCGCATCAAAATGTGCACCATCACCATCAACCGTCACATGACTACCCGGCAAACCCGTCTCAATCCAGCCTTGAATATCTTGTGGTGTAACCATCATTTACCCCATTCTCTTTCAAGATATTTGATTTTATCGCTGACATCACGCCAATCAT
>CAZFAA010000119.1:0-2663 GCA_964516605.1 uncultured Coxiella sp.
GACGTAACCACTCAACGCACTGACGAATAATGTGATTCGATTGACGCATCTCCTCTACACGAACAACATAACGATCATAACAATCGCCATCTGTACCAACAGGAATGGCAAAATCTAACTGATCATACACTTCATAAGGTTGTTTTTTACGTAAATCCCACTCCACACCCGAACCACGTAAATTTGCGCCGGTTAAGCCAACAGCGATCGCTCGCTGCGCTGAAATTTTTCCGATACCAACCAAACGCTGTTTCCAAATCCGATTGTTCGTCAGCAAGGCTTCGTATTCATCTACTAACCCCGGAAAGCGCTCAGTAAAATTCCAAATAAAATCCAGCAATGAGCCTTGTCGGTTAGCATTCATCTCCTTCACACGTTGCTCATCATGCCACACAGATGGTGCGTATTGAGGCATCGTGTCAGGTAAATCGCGGTATACACCACCAGGTCTAAAATACGTTGCATGCATCCGCGCACCGGATACCGCTTCATAACAATCCATCAAATCTTCGCGTTCACGAAAACAATATAGAAAAACCGTCATAGCACCCACGTCCAATGCGTGGCAACCAAGCCATAACAGATGATTTAAAATACGCGTAATTTCAGCAAATAAAACCCGAATATACTGTGCACGTACCGGTGGCGTGATGCCTAATAATTTTTCCATCGCCAACACATAGCCATGTTCATTAGCCATCATCGAAACATAATCTAGGCGATCCATATAACCAATAGACTGATTATACGGTTTACTCTCTGCTAGCTTTTCGGTAGCGCGATGCAACAATCCAACATGTGGATCCGCCCCCACAATGACTTCACCGTCCAACTCCAAAATCAACCGCAACACACCGTGCGCAGCAGGATGTTGTGGACCGAAATTAATCGTATAATTACGTAGCTCAGGCATTAGGGTTAACCTCATCACTCTCAATATGATGATAACGGTTGTCATCACGAATCACTTTTGGCACCAACACACGAGGCTGAATGCTCACCGGCTCATACACACACCGCTCACTGGCAGCATCATAACGCAATTCCACTTCACCAATCAGCGGAAAATCCTTACGAAACGGGTGCCCTCTAAAACCATAATCCGTTAATAAGCGGCGTAAATCAGGATGACCATCAAACTCAAAACCAAATAAATCAAATGCCTCACGCTCAAACCAATTCGCCGCATCAAAAATAGGCATGACAGACGGTACACGCAGATCAGCGTGATCCAAAAATACTTTAAGACGTATACGTTGATTGTGGCTTAATGACAGCAAATGATACACCACTGCAAAACGCGGTTTGTCCCAAGGCGTCACACGCAACATGGGCTGTGTATCCACACCGCGACTAAAGCCTGTAAAAGTAGTTGTCGTGGTACGCCACTCTGATAAACCATAATGCAGATAATCCACGCCACACAAGTCAATTAACATTTTAAAATCAAAACATGGTTTATCACATAATGCCTGACATACTTCGATCAAGTGATCGCGAGATAACTCAATCGTTACCATATCCAAGACGGCCACGTGCAACAATTTTCCAGTAAATTGCTCCTGCAAATCCTGCAGCAACTGATGTTGATCTGCCACTATACCCTCCCGCAATTCTGATAGACACCCCAACACGGTGCAAAAGAATCGCTATAAATGAGCATCATGAGCACTCCTCGCGCTTTAACACATTACGCTTGTTTATTTTGTTTTGTAGCTGGATACAACCATACAACAATGCTTCCGCTGTCGGCGGACATCCGGGTACGTAAATATCAACTGGCACAATACGATCACAGCCACGCACAACGGAATAAGAATAATGATAATAACCACCGCCATTAGCACACGAACCCATGGAAATTACCCAACGCGGATCTGGCATCTGATCATATACTTTACGCAATGCCGGGGCCATTTTATTACATAATGTTCCAGCAACAATCATTAAATCTGACTGACGTGGACTAGGGCGAAACACACCCAAACCAAAGCGGTCTAAATCATAACGGGATGCGGCACAATGCATCATCTCAATCGCACAGCATGCCAAACCAAACGTCATAGGCCACAGCGAACCACTACGCGCCCAATTGGTCAATTGCTCATAGCTTGTGAGTAAATAGCCTTGTTTGCTCAGTAAATTAAACTGCATAATGAGGATTCCAACTTATTCCCATTCCAACGCACCTTTTTTCCATTCATAAACAAAACCAACAACCAAAATAAATAAAAATAAAATCATGGCCCAAAATCCCAGCCAACCAATATTGCGCAACACGACAGCCCATGGAAATAAAAATGCCGCCTCTAAATCAAAAATAATAAACAGAATCGCCACAAGATAATAACGCACGTCAAATGGCATACGTGCATCAGAAAACGCATCAAAACCACATTCATAAGGTGACAATTTCGCTTTGTAGGGTTTTCGCGGGCCTAAAATAAACCCAAAACTCAACGCCAGCAAACCGATGAACAGAGCGATACAAATAAAAACCAATATAGGAAAATAATTTGCTAACATGTAAACCCTTAACTATTGGTGCCGAAGGCCGGACTCGAACCGGCATGGCTTGCGCCACAGCCCCCTCAAGACTGCGTGTCTACCAATTTCACCACTTCGGCACACATTCAGCCATCGCACGCTCTGGCTTGCTCTTT
>CAZFAA010000120.1:0-2644 GCA_964516605.1 uncultured Coxiella sp.
CGGATTGAGATTAAAGAAAATGTGCGTGGCCGTCATGTTTTTATCGTGCAATCAACTTGTTATCCTGCCAATCAAACTTTAATGGAACTGATTATTATGGCGGATGCATTTCGCCGCGCTTCAGCAGCAACCGTGACGGCTGTTGTGCCTTATTTTGGCTATGCGCGTCAAGATCGTCGTGTGCGTTCTATGCGTGTTCCAATTACTGCAAAAGTTGTTGCCGATATGATGCAAAGTGTCGGTATTAATCGTTTGATTACGGTTGATTTGCATGCTGATCAAATCCAAGGATTTTTTTCCATTCCTGTCGACAACGTTTACGCCAGTGGCGAAATTTTACGTAACGATCATTTGCTCGACCGATATCCGGAATTAATGGTGGTATCGCCTGATGTAGGTGGTGTGGTGCGTGCGCGCGCGATCGCCAAACAATTAAATGACAGTGATTTGGCTATCATTGATAAACGTCGGCAACGCGCGAACCATTCTGAAGTGATGCACGTGATTGGTGAGGTCGAAGGGCGTGATTGCGTAATTGTCGATGATATTGTGGACACGGCTGGCACATTGTGTGCCGCTGCGGATGTGTTGCATGAGCGAGGCGCGCGCTCGGTTACTGCTTATTGTACCCATCCTGTTTTATCAGGTCCTGCGGTAGAGCGTATTAACAACTCAGCCTTAAAAGAGATGATCGTCGGAGATACAATTCCTTTGTCAGATAGTGCGCGTCAATCTCCTAAAATACGCCAACAATCATTGAGTCGTTTGATTGCTGAAACGATTTCCCGAATTGAGCATAATCGCTCGGTCAGCTCGATGTTTGTTTGACAGAATGAGCTTGTTAAAAAAGTAGCTTGCGGTTTTTATCGCGTTTTTTAGTGTAAAATTTAATCTTCCATGCTACACTGCAACCCTCCAAAATTTGAGGGTTTGTCCATGTTTAAGAAAGCATTAGTGGTAATTGGGTTAGCGGCAGGTTCTGTACTGTTAAGCGGTTGTGCTGCAATTGGTACAGCTGTGGCGCATCGTTCTTTGGAAACACAAACATCGATGAGTCGAAGTGTCTTTTTAGATCCGGTTGCGGATTCGCAAAAAACAGTTTTCTTGCAGATGCGTAACACAGCCAGCCAAGGCTTTAATATTCGACCTGCATTAATTGATGATTTAGTTTCAAAAGGCTATCGTATCAAACAAGATCCTGCATTAGCTCACTATGTAGTACAGGTTAATGTACTGCGTGTTGGCCGCATGAGCAAAACTGCTTCACGTGAAATGATGGGTGTGGGTTATGGTGGTACATTGGAAGGTGCGGCAGCAGGTGCTGCGGTGATGGGGGCGAGTGGTGGCAATGTGCTGGCGGGTGGTCTTGTTGGCGCGGTTGCAGGCACTGTCGTGGATAACTTGGTGACGGATGTGAATTACACGAGTGTTGTTGATGTGAAAATCACTGAGAAGCAAGCTTATGCTCCGGGCGCGTACCGCATCTATAAAACACGTGTTGTGGCGACAGCCAACCGTGTTAATTTGAAATATGTTGAAGCGCGGCCTCAATTAGAAGAGGGTGTTGCACGTTCTATTGCCGGCATTTTTTAGTGTCAGATGCGGCGATTCTCAAAATTGCCCGCCTTTTTCAAGTAGTTAAATCGCATAAATCGCCGTGTTGTTCACGGCGATTTGCGTGTGGGGTTGTTGAATAAGTCGTATGTGCTATGCGGCCCACTTATCAACCTTCTAGAGGTAGATCAGGGTGTAATTCCTTCGCAATTGCTATATAAAATACTAGCAATTTTTTTCAGAAACGGTAAAATGCCTGGTTCTTCACATTCTTAACATTATTCGGAGCAGGTCAATGTCGACTGGATTTGAACTTTCTGCACAGATTCGTAGCAGTTCTGGTAAAGCAGCAGCGCGTCGTATGCGTCATAACAACATGGTTCCTGGTATTATCTACGGTGCTGGCAAAGAGCCTGAAATGATTACAGTGGTACACGATAAGATTCTACATGCTCTTGAGAATGAAGCGTTTTATTCGCATATTTTATCTATCAAGTTAGATAACGGCCAATCTGAAAGTGTTGTACTGAAAGGCGTTCAACGCCATGTGTACAAACCAAAGATTGAACATGTTGATTTTATGCGCGTCAAAGCGAATGAAAAGTTAACTATGCATATTCCATTGCATTATATCGGTGAAGAAGACGCTCCGGGAGTGAAGGACGAGGGTGTTATATCTAAGTTAATGGTGGATATTGAAGTAAAATGTTTACCAAAAGATTTACCTGAGTTTATTAATGTAGATATTTCTCATCTGGAAGTCGGTCAATCACTACACATTTCAGATATTAAACTGCCACATGGTGTTGAATTAGCTCATGAGGTTGATGAAGACCACGATCAAACTATTATCAGCATTCATGAAGCCAGATTAAGTCAGGCTGATTTGGAAGCTGATGCTGATGAATCAACTGGTGCAGCTGACGCTGCGGCGCAGAGTGCTGCAGAAGATGTAGCGGGTGATAAGGATTAGTAATAATCAATTTCATATAACGGGCTGAAACCAAAGTTACAGTTTTGGCCTAGGTTCAAGCGAACAGTGTGAGCTCAGCCCGTCGTCAGAGTCGAGCCTAGGTTGAAGCGAGCAAGG
>CAZFAA010000121.1:0-2571 GCA_964516605.1 uncultured Coxiella sp.
CGCACGCGCTTCTGCTAACAATGACACATAATAGCCAAGACTTTGATATCGATAAGATTGGCACAAATTATAAACGCGCGCCGTTTCAATATTGGCATAAGTCGTATCTGTAAGATAACTACGCGCTGACACGACTTCGACATCTGGAAGATGAAAATTCCATTTTTTAGGTTTATCTACAACCACAATACTATGCATAATGAATTCTTTTTTTCATCCTGATTGCAGACGACCCGTCTTGGTAAAACCGTATCAAAGCATGCCACCTCAAGGTCTACCAGAGCGGGTATATCAGAAATGGTGGCAATTTGAATCATAGTGCTTTGATCTAAGCATTAGATTGGGCAAAGGTCAAGGGTTAATAGAAGGCCCTGTTAATAAATCAATGCGTCATCCGCGGTGCCGCACTACGCGCTTTCAGCTCTTCAATATGCTCATGAATCACATTTTTTAGCACATGATTTGGGGTAAGCTTTTTTGATGCTAGCTTTTCATGCGTCAACGGGTCGGAGTCATGCATGCTCAGCCATAATTTGATAGCTTCATATTCATAGGTGTTACCATTGGATGTGCTATAAGGGTCTGTCATGACTTGATTCGTGATAGGGCAGTTATATCTTGCATAGTCGCCACTATTTGTGTTAACGCCCATCGCTTCCAGTGCAGCCTCATTCAGGCTAACGAAATTTTTTACAAAATCATCCATTGATTGTTCTTCCCGCACGACAGGAACACGATTACGATTTCCTCTTGGTTGATGGCGTCTTTGTCTTTGGCGCTGCGCAATCTGCCGTTGTGGTTGCATTTCAATATCCTGTTCGTTTTCTGATGGGTGCGCCAAGCGATCAAGCCGACGAGAACAAACGATAATAACGGGAGGCAAACTTGAAGCTGAGACTAATACTATCCCTGCGATAAGGAATGCGCCACCAAGGCCAATATTAGTTACATCCTTATTTATCAGGTTTTTCGTCGCTAATATAAAGCAGTCTTCCTGTGTGGCATTTGTGTGTGTCACGTTTTTGCGCCAGAAGGATACCGTCTTTTGATAATTCGCTGCCTCATTTAAAAATACATGGTTCTTTGTTTGAACCTGTGCAATAAAATGTTTTGAGCCTGGATCCGCATAGGGAATAACGTCTTCATACGAAATATTTTCTACCGGACCACATTCATCAATAAGCGCGTGGAGAATATCTTTTCCAAATGACTCGCCGTGATTATGCTCAACACCGTAAAGATAATCCTCTTGTGAAAACTGAAAGCTTTCGACGGATCTCGCTTGCGCAGTTTGTAGTAATTCCCCACTTATAAATAACATCCCGAACATAATGGAAAGAGTGGTTGGCGCCTTCGGTGACGATGAGTAATGATGAGAACGTGCCGGCTTGTTAAGAGACTTCAGCGCTCGTGAATAGGACATGTTGACATGTCTCCTTATATTTTGTTGGAAGAGCATATTATTGTCATTTTCGCGTCATTGTACCCACAATTTAGCAGTGGTCAAGTAGCTCTTTATGACTCAAATTGTCTACCCTTAGAAGTGCAAGCGCTCAACAAATAAGCATCAAGAATGGTATCCAAGTAATCCAAAGGGTGCTTCATTTGCAGTCCAAAAAAGTGAGCCTCTTTAACATATTGCTGATTTGAAAATCTGGGTGAATTTTTCAAATAAGAAATAAGATGGTCAAGCGATTTAAGGTCTTTTTTAATATGGGGACTTGACACTATTTGTAACATTTTTAAAAATTTTTCGTAGACAGAGATAGGAACAGTCGCGCTCACAGGCACGCGATAGCGATTTCTCCGCATCGCAGCATATAGTAACTTCGTCAGTTGTTGCATATTAACTGCATATTCATAACCCGCACAGACGTTGTATATCTTGCCAACTGTCTCTTCATCATGACTGACAGAACATGATATAAAATTACTTAAGTGATCGATGGGGATGGTATCTAAATTAAAATGCGACAATGATGGCATGACTCTAGCAATGCCACCACGGATGATAAAATCACATATATAATAAAAAATTTGCTTTTGATAGATTGCACCAGATTTCGAGTCACCCACAATCATGCTAGGTCGATATATTGTGCAGGGAAAACCTTGCTCCATTTGTTCTATCACAACTTGCTCGGCTTCAGCTTTGGCCTGTTCATAGGTATTGTGATATGAAACGTTTTTAGGTGCCTTTTCTTCCATTAAAATGGATTTTGACATGCCATTGACGCCAACCGTACTAATATAATGAAAATGTCGAAAGTCCACGCATGACTTCGCAAAATGAAGCGCCGTTTTCGTTCCAACGAGCGCATTTTCACGCGCAATATCTAACGGCTGATTTAATTTCACATTGGCTGCGGCATGGACCAGGCCATTCAGCTTCTGTTTTAGAAAATGTAGCTGATCCTTTTCCATGCCAAAGTTTGGCTCTGAGATATCGCCTACTATAAATGTCAATTTTTGCTTATCTGACTCATTGACGATATTAAGTTGCTCTATTTTTTCATTTAATATAGCTTGGCTTTCAGCTCGAATAATCAAGTACAAGTGAAAGTCCGGCTT
>CAZFAA010000122.1:0-2558 GCA_964516605.1 uncultured Coxiella sp.
GATTTTAAAATGCAGTAATAAAGTGTATTTAGCAGAACTGATGAAAGAACACCATATTCTAACCCCTGCTACCGTGATCATTCACCGACACAATTGGCAAGAAGTCGGTCGGCGTTTAAATTACCCCTGCGTTCTTAAAAAACCCGATAGCGCCTTTTCACTTGGTGTGATCAAAGTCAATAATGAGAAAGAATACGCGCACAAGTGTGTGAAATTTTTAGAAACCTCTGAAATGATTATTTCGCAAGAATTTCTAGAAAGTGAATTTGATTGGCGCATTGGCTTATTAAATAATGAGGCTATCTTTGCGTGCAAATATTTTATGGCGAGCAACCACTGGCAAATTTACGACTGGTCGCAAAAAAAAGAAGTCTGGGGTAATGTTGAATCCATACCACTGAAAGACGTACCACCAACCATAATGAGCACCGCTAAAAAAGCGGCTAAATTAATCGGTGCAGGACTTTATGGTGTGGATTTAAAATACGTCAACCATAAAGCCTACGTGATCGAAATTAATGACAACCCCAATGTTGATGTCGGCTTTGAAGATCAAAGCTACGGCCTTAAAATTTACGATGCTATCATGCATTATTTTTTTGAAAAAATTAAAGAGCGCTATCAATGAGACCTCTATTTTCAGTATACGGCATTGAAATTGAATACATGATTGTTCATCGTTTATCTTTAGAAGTGATGCCCATTGCGGATAAAATACTTGAAGCATTATGCGGTACACTCTCAAGCGATTATGAAGAAGGCCCCATTGCCGTTTCAAATGAATTAGCACTGCATGTTATTGAATTGAAAACCAACGGCCCAACAGCGAGCCTCACAACCACTGCTGCTGATTTTCACGCTATGGTACAACGCATCAATACCCTGCTCGCACCCTACAATGCGTGCCTCATGCCAAGCGGCGCACATCCTTTTTTTGATCCACGCGAACAGTTTGCCTTGTGGCCGCACGGTGATCGCACGATTTACGAAACCTATGATCGCTTATTTGGCTGCAGCGGGCATGGCTGGACTAATTTACAAAGCACGCATTTAAACTTACCCTTTGCAACAGAACAAGAATTTGTACAACTGCACAGTGCAATACGTTTACTGCTGCCTCTGTTACCAGCGCTGGCTGCCAGCACTCCGTTTATTGAACACAATAAAACAGGCATGATTAACAGCCGTCTGCACTATTATGGTAAAAATCAAACACGCTGCCCAATTATTTCAGGTGAGATCATTCCTGAACCGATTCGCTCGATAGAAGATTATCAACAACACATTTTAACACCCATGTATGCCGCCATTCGCACCATAGAGTCTTCCGGTCTTTTAGAATACGAGTGGCTGAATTCACGTGGTGCCATTGCCCGCTTTGATCGCAGCGCTATTGAAATTCGTGTGCTCGATACTCAGGAGTGCCCGCTGGCTGATATTGCGCTAGTTGAATTCATCAGCCTCATTCTAAAAAAACTGACCCCACATCCCGAGGAGGCATTAAGCATCGATCAATCTACCCTGGTAACACTCTATCAAGATTGCATCCAACTTGGCTCGCGTACACCCATTCACAATGCGGCGTATTTGCAGATACTCGAAGTCGACAGTCACACGCAAACCGCCCAGGGCGTGTGGACTGCTTTATTTAATGCATTAAAACCAGAATTGTCGCCGCCCACTCAAGCGGTCATCAACATTATTTTACAATACGGCAACCTCTCTGAACGCTTACTCACAGCGTACGATGCCTCGAATGATTTAACTCACCTCTATCAACAATTGGTGTATTGCTTGAATGAAAACAGCGTGTTCGTACCATGACATTAAAAGTACTCTTAAGTTGTGAACACATGACACCTCACATTCCAGAGCGTTATCAAGAGTTATTTAAAAATCACGAATCAACCCTCATGAGTCACAGAGGTTGGGATATCGGTGCCGCGTTTATATTTAACGCGCTGAAAAAATCCTTAGACACTGATGGTTATAGTGCCGTCGTATCACGCTTACTGGTCGATGCAAACCGATCAATCCATGCTGCGCGATTGTTTTCTGAATTCAGTCACAGGTTGCCTGCGAATGAAAAAGAGTTGATTTTAGCTAATTATTACCACCCATATCGCGAACAAGTCATACAAGCCGCTCGACATCTAATGACTCAAGGACACAGTGTGCTGCATCTGTCGATTCACAGCTTCACCCCCACTTTGAATGGTATGAGACGAAATAATGATATTGGTTTGCTGTATGATCCACAGCGTGCGCTAGAAAAAAGAATAGGCCAACAGCTAAAAATGCACCTGAACAACCAAAGTCCGCAGTACCGTGTGCGTTTGAATTACCCGTACAAGGGCATTGAGGATGGCTTGACACGCACACTGCGCAATATGTTTCTAGAAAACAGTTATATCGGCATTGAAATTGAAACCAATCAAGCGCATTTTACCCCACAAGGAGAGCCGATATCACCGATTACAGAGCAACTGACATTAGCGATTCAACAAACCTTAAACGACATCAGAGCCTAACCACATAGAGAATCACCCATGAATTAC
>CAZFAA010000123.1:0-2506 GCA_964516605.1 uncultured Coxiella sp.
TGGAAATGTTTAGTTTTACTGCTTTAGAAAAGGCATACCGTGAAGGTAGGACTGCTTTTCAGCGTGAACATGTAACGCCTTTTTTATATGACAGCCCAGAAATTAATGTGCATCACTATTTAAATGAGGTCGATTTTTCCAAATACCGTTGGACATTAGATACGATTGAAGATTGGGATTTACTGGATTATATTTTTAAAAATTTACTGAAACAAAATAAAATGATAGATAC
The DNA here is from genome assembly GCA_964516605.1 of uncultured Coxiella sp. GTDB lineage: Bacteria > Pseudomonadota > Gammaproteobacteria > Coxiellales > Coxiellaceae. The sequence continues at coordinate 233 of CAZFAA010000123.1, forward strand.
ACAGAATGTGTTAGAATTATTTAAAATGCAGCCAGATTTGATAAAAATTAATGAGCATATTATTCAACAATCTTAAATGATAGGAAGTTATAGAATGAGTCATGTAGAAACAGAGCAAGAAATTTTCTGGAAAGGATGTTTTGGTAATGAGTACAGTCAACGCAATGTAGGCGCTATGCAAATTGCTGCAAATCTAAATCTTTTTAGCAAAATTTTTTCTCATACACAGAATATATCAACACTGATTGAGTTTGGTGCAAATATAGGTCTTAACTTGAGTGCTATAAGGCAGTTGTTACCTAAAGCCGAATTAAATGCCCTTGAGATAAATGTAGACGCTGCAAATACATTACGTGACTCAGGTCTTTGTAGAAATGTTTTTAATGAAAGTCTCTTAAACTTTAATTCGACACAACAATATAATTTCGTTTTGATTAAAGGTGTTTTGATACACATCAATCCAGCTTGTCTTCCAACAGTTTATGAAACCCTTTATACCAGTTCGAATAAATATATTTGTTTGGCAGAGTACTATAATCCTACTCCTGTAGCGATTGAATATAGAGGCCATAAAGATAAACTTTTTAAACGTGATTTTGCCGGTGAATTGATAAAGCAGTATCCGGACTTAAAGTTGATTGATTATGGTTTTATCTATCATGGCGATCCTATGTTTGGGATGGATGACATTACGTGGTTTTTATTGGAAAAATCGTAATAAGTCAGCCCCCACAAAGTTTGCTCATCTGAGGGTCATTTTGAATGAAATATCGCGTAATAAGTCACCCCCCCCTATACCAGCATAAGTTTTGCTGATGTTTGTCTGCCATTGAAATAATTAGTAAGTGCTGTTGTAAAAAACTCAAATGAGTTTTTCCCATTGAGCTTACATGTTGTGATAATGGATGCGGTTCTTGAGACAAACTGACTGCCATAATCAGATCGGGTGCAGAAGTATTTTTTTCGCCATATGACGAGCGGCCGTAAGCATCGTTCCGCATGATTATTAGTAGGTTCAACATCTTCATTCTCTAAAAATGTCCAAAGTGCATCAAAATGCTCTAAGATATTTTTACAAAAGCGAGCCACCTTGAGTATTGGATCTGTATGAGAACCTTGCTCCAATAATTCACCTACGCGTTTTCGAATGGGCTTTGCTTGTAGTTGCAACTGATATCGGGATATCTTTTCAGACTTAAATGCATGCCAAGCATTGAATAAGCTGGATTCAGACTCCAGTAATTGCTTTCCAATTCGGGCAATAACCTTATTGTCTTTTTCTGCTAATTTTGTGAAATCTCTTTTTAAATGTGCCCAGCATAGCTGTCGCTTATCACTTGTAAATATATTGTATGCAGCATACCGATCAGAAATAATGATATTTTTAAAGTCGCCTATCATATCACGCACTACTTTTTTACCCCGAGAGGCATGAATAGAAAAATAAGCAGCAGTAGAAGAAACAAAACCCCATAACCATTCATTTCTTCCATCACGATTGTGGCCAGTTTCATCAGCATTAATACTGCAGCCTTCTTTTATAATGGGTAGTAGTTCATCAACAGATGCTTGCAACGCTTCATTGACCAGCTTTTGCTTATTAAAAATCGTGCCGTGGCTGACTGAAAAATTAAATATCTCTTTTAAAAATAATCTCTGCTCAGAACGAGATAAACCATATTTTGCCGTTAATTCGCTCATAAATCCTGTTAATTTAGGGCCAGTCAGACCCCATGTAATTCCTGCAGGTAATGATCCAACATGTTTTTTGCTACACGATTCGCAGCATCCTTGGAGTAACTGATATTCCGTAACATTTAATTTTAAATTGGGTAGCTCGTGGACTTGATGACGCACATAGTGCTCTGTCGGCTTTATTTATCCACCGCAAGGACAATGAGAACTCAGTTCGCACGGCACAACAAAATCAACTTCATCAACTGGTAATAGTGCTCTGTGGTGGCCCTTATGGCCTGGCTGTCCGCCTTTCTTCTTAATACTAGCCGCCTTATTATTTTTCTTCTTCTTAAAACTTTTCGATGGCGGTAAGGATGAATTATCTGAATTATTATTCAGACGTTCTTTTAACTCTGTATTTTCAACCCGTAACCGATTGCACTCCAATTCAAGTGTTTCAACACGCTTTGCTAAGTCATCTAATTTGCTCAGCAATAATATGATGACTTCGTGACACTCTTTTATTGTTGTCGGCAGCTTATCCATATAGTCTGACTCAATCATTATTATTGCTCAGACTGTACAGCATATTAGAAA
>CAZFAA010000124.1:0-2306 GCA_964516605.1 uncultured Coxiella sp.
ATCAGTGATGACAATCAGTGTGCGGTAGTGGATTTTTCATCGACGTCTTATGTAAAAGAAGTATCACGTGCACGTACCTTTGGCTTTTTATCAGACTATGAATACATTCGTAAGCAAAATTTAGCGTTGGGTGCGAGCTTGGATAATGCTGTAGTGTTAGACGAATATAAGATTCTGAATCAAGATGGCCTGCGTTACAGAGATGAATTTGTAAAGCATAAAATTCTGGATGTGATCGGAGATCTTTATTTGATGGGGTACAGTGTTATCGGGCGTTTCAAAGGCTATAAGTCAGGTCATACAATGAACAGTAAATTGTTGTCTAAGCTGATGGCTGATGCCAGTGCTTTTGAAATTGTTACCTTTGAAAAAGACATTGAAAAAATGCCTATTTCTTTTATTCCTGCTGTAGCTGTTGCGGCGTAGGATCTGCAAATGAGCCAAGTTTTTAGGGTTAACTTATCACTTTTTATCTAATAGAAGATTTTGTATTCTATGCCAAGAATATTGGGCACTTGTGTATCAGACTGTAGTTTTTTGATCAAATTTTCTGTTTCAAAACGTAAGCGCGTGAGGTAGTTGGTATTGTCAACACCAACAATCAGTATGCTGTGCTCACAATTCATGGCGCGGCAGTGCATGGCCAGATGCGTTGGCAGATGACGTGTCAAGGCCGTGTTGAACGCTTCGAGCATTTTTGCTTTTTTGAGTATTGAGCACAGACTGCCCGTATTTAAAACGTCGCTAATTTTTTTTGGGTCTGGTCGTGATGAAAAATTCATGCTGGCAATATAGCTGAGCGATTAGTGAATTACCAGCGTCTTGCGCGCACAGGTTCACTCGAGAGTCATCCTGTAGTTCGCATATTTAATCGCCGGTGGTATAATGCGCCATGAAAATTGTACCAATTATTTTATGTGGCGGTTCAGGGACGCGTCTTTGGCCACTGTCTCGTATTAATTACCCTAAGCAATTCGTTAAAGTGATGGATGAGCGCACGCTGTTTGAAACAACAGTATTGCGCATTCAGCAAGCTGATTTTATGACGGCGCCCATTATCATTTGTAATGAAAAGCATCAGTATTTATGTCAAGAGCAATTGCACGCATTGCAGATAGAGCCGTTGGATATCATCATTGAGCCGCAGGGGCGTGATACAGCACCAGCAATTACGATAGCGTGTTTACGTGTCAAAGAACTCTTGGGGGCTGATGCGTGTATTTTGGTATTACCGATTGATCATGTATTCAGTGATGAGCAGCATTATATTGCGGCTATCAAAAATGCAGTGCAGTTTGCGTCAAAATATTTAATTACATTTGGCGTCAAGCCCAGTTATCCACATACAGGCTATGGTTATATTCGTCGTGGTGGTCCATTGAGTGATTCGATTTTTAATGTCACAGAATTTATTGAAAAACCATCGCTCGATGTGGCGCAACAGTTTATTGCTGTGGGTGATACCTATTGGAATAGCGGAACATTTTTATTTCATGTGAGTTGTTATCTTAATGAAGTGGCTACGTATCATGCTACTTTGTTGGAGCAGTGCGCCGCATCTTTAGCACACGCGCAGCGTCAACACTGTTTTTTAAAACTCGATGCCTATTATTTCAATAAATGTGAGAAAATTTCCGTTGATTACGCCATTCTTGAAAAAACAGATAACGTGATCGTTAGCGAACTGAATATGGCTTTTACTGATATTGGCTCATGGGAATCTGTATATGAATACGGGCAAAAGGACGCGCGAGCGAATATGATACGTGGTAGTGTTTATGTTGAAGATACACATAATTGTTTGCTTTACACGCAGGATACATTATTGGTAGCAGCCGGCATTGAAGATTGTATTGTTGTGGCAACTAAGGATGGAATTTTAATTACGAAAAGAGGTGGCTCACAAGCGGTGAAGGGCATCCTGCCAAAATTAGAAAAACGTTATCCGGAGCAATTCAATAATCAAACTTGTGTACGCCGTCCATGGGGCAGTTATGAGGTGTTAGCAGTTGAGGCGGGTTATAAGGTAAAACGATTAATCGTACAGCCGCAGGGTAAATTATCTTTGCAGCTTCATCATTACCGTTCTGAGCAGTGGGTAGTTGTTTCAGGTTGTGCTGATGTTGTGTGTGGTGATGAAGAGCATCTCTTGAAGGCAGGAGACACTATTTTTATTCCTGCAAAGACTCAGCATCGTATTGCTAAATATGGTACAGTGCCATTGGTAATACTTGAGACCCAGATGGGCGAGCGCGTCGATGACGAGGATCTTGTGCGATTCACTGATATCTATCAACGAGAGCTCG
>CAZFAA010000125.1:0-2267 GCA_964516605.1 uncultured Coxiella sp.
ATCACCACCCCAATATTGCAAAATTTTCGCAGGACTCACACCACGCTGCATTAAGGTGCCAATGTCACGATAATATGGCACAAACACATCTTTTTTTTGCATGGCATGTCCTACACCCACAAAGACCGCTTCCTGACCACGCGTGGAGGGATAGGTACCCAGCTTTCCCGTCCGTTGTAACGCAATAGCCTTCGTGTCAATTAAGCGCACAAGCACCATTTGCTTATAGAGTGCTAACAATGTTTTCTTGTCTTCTGCCAATGCAGGGAATTCATCTAAAAGTTGGCTATTTTCATCTAGATACTGATAATAAGGCACTTCAAAACGTTCGACAATTTTCACCCAACTGCCCCTTTAATATATGTGATTTTCGGTATGATAATGACTTCAAATCAAGCGTGTAAATTCTGGCAACAAGAGTAGCGATCGGAGATGTTGGAGTCAAGCTGCGGCAATCAACAAAGAGACGCCGGATACTTATGTGCTGGAAAAATAGCTGATATCAAACTCGTCTCTAAGCCCTTTACGTTGCGTCACTTTTGCTTCATACCCATATGGGGTTACCACAATTTTCGTACCTCGATACCCATTTTCAGCCATGGCAGGCTCAACAAAATCAAACCTCAGCCATGCAACATCATTCACATATAATCTGACACAGCCGTGGCTTGCGTTATATCCCGGCAATCCTTGCGGTTCACCATGCAATGCCTGCCCGTGATGGAAGAACATGCAATATGGCATGGGCGCACCACCATCCGGGAGAGGAAACTTTTTTGAAACACAATTACTGCTTCCCATCGAATACACACGAAACGTACCTGATTGCGTGCGGCATTCATCATCAATATCTTTACACCAATCCGCACCACCTGATGCGGGCCCCCAGCGTATCAGCGTACCCTCTGCATCATACGCGCCCCAGGCAAGTTGTGCTGGATCCACAACAACGACTTTTTCATCTGGCGCCTCAATTTGTGCGGGAAAGGGGGAGAAATCCATGATATCAGCTTCTGAGAGATTATCAGGTACTGCAATTTTCAAACCTGGCCAAAGTTGTATATTCATGCGATTAATACGCATGACAATATCACGCTCACGATCATCAGGAAAAAGTGATTGCCATGACTGACGTTTTTTAACCGTGATGCAATGGAATCCTTCCATTTTGCAATAAAGACGCCCATATAATTTTGCGTGTGCCATCTGGCCGCATAAAAGCGTTATTAACACAACGATGACTATCGCGACTCCCTGTCTACTCACTCATTGCTCCTAACATACTAAACGCCTCTTACTATCATTTTACCTGATGTCAGCACGTAAGTGATTGTGAATATGCGTCTCCTGTCGTTAAGATAGGAGTAACGTATCTTTTTATACAGTGAGAATGACTTGACGCTGATTTCTTTTGCCATATTATTAAGCATATTCTCTTTTTTTGCTGGTTTTATAGGCGCACTAACGGGTCTCGGCGGCGGCATTGTTGTCATCCCCGTGTTAGTGCTTATCTTCAAGCTAGATATCCATTATGCCATGGGTGGCTCACTGGTCTCCGTGATGGCAACCTCATCGGGTAGCGCGGCTGCCTATTTACGTGAAGGTTACACAAATTTACGTATCGGGATGTTTCTTGAAACCGTCACGGTGATTGGCGCATTTATAGGTGCCATTGTCTCCGCCGTTGTCTCACAAGTCTTTCTCGCCATTATATTTAGCCTGATTCTCTTTTTCTGTGCATGGCTCACGATGAAACAGAAAGACAATCTTCCTCAATACAAAACATCTCACCCATGGGCGGTTGCCTTAAAATTAGATGGCACCTACCCTGTAAACAATGAATTAAAAAAATATCGCGTGCAAAATGTACCTGTTGCACTTGGCATGATGTCCGTCGCTGGTATTTTTTCTGGTTTATTAGGCGTGGGATCCGGTACGTTCAAAGTACTCGCCATGGATCAAGCGATGTGCTTACCTTACAAAGTATCAACCACCACCAGTAACTTCATGATTGGTATTACCGCTGCTGTCGGTGCAGGTGTTTATTTCGCGAATGGTTACATCGATCCCATTATCACCTTCCCCGTCATGCTCGGTGTCATCGCAGGCTCATTTGCAGGCGCTAAAATGCTGCCACGTCTTAACACACATGTGTTACGTATTCTTTTCAGTGTGGCAGTATGTATTCTTGGTATTCAAATGCTTTTCAAAGCACTCACAGGAACACTTTGAATGATATCTACCGCCCGCATGCAACATATCATGAG
>CAZFAA010000126.1:0-2226 GCA_964516605.1 uncultured Coxiella sp.
TTGATGGAATAAGTAATTTTTTCTTTTCTTCTGCCGTAATACCGTCATCAATGCTCGATACGTCAACACCCGCATCCTTCAATTGCTCGAGTAAACGCTCCGGCGTTGCTTTAACCAGTATAGCCAGTTCTTTGATACTCATTTTTGCCGACATAGTGCCTCTACTATTCAAACCAATGTGCACGAGCCTTCATAATGAGGCTTGCAATAACATCCGGATCAATCTCAATCAGTTCAACGATATCATCCACCGCCTGCTCTGCAAGATCTTCACGTGTCACAATACCGTGACTCGCTAACTGATGTGCTAACTGACTGGACATACCTTCTAAAGTTATTAAATCTTCTGCAGGTTCTTTATGGCTCATTTCTTCCTCTGATGCAATTTCCTGCGTTAGCAATACATCACTCGCACGGCGTTGTAATTCTTCTGCCAAATCTTCATCAAATCCATCGATATCGCTCATCTCATCCAATGGCACATATGCGACTTCTTCGATGCTGGTAAAACCTTCAGCAACCAAGACATCTGCAATATCTTCATCCACATCTAATTTATCCATAAACAATATTTTGGTGGCTGACGTTTCATGCTCATGCTTTGCTGTTGCTACATCAGATGTCATCACATTCAAGGTCCAGCCCGTTAACTGGCTCGCCAAACGCACATTCTGCCCACCTTTACCGATTGCCTGGGATAATTGGTCTTCTCTTACAATAATATCCATGGAATGCGCATCTTCATCCATCATAATGGATGCAACCTCAGCAGGAGCCATAGCATTAATAACGAGTTGCGCAGGAGCATCATCCCATAAAATAATATCGATACGCTCACCGCCTAATTCATTTGATACAGCCTGTACACGTGATCCACGCATACCCACACACGCACCAATTGGATCAATACGACCATCATTGGTTTTAACGGCAATTTTAGCGCGAGAACCTGCATCACGTGCGGCTGCTTTGACTTCAATCACATCTTCACCAATTTCAGGGACTTCAATCTTAAATAATTCACGTAAAAACTCAGGACGCGTGCGACTAATATGCAACTGCGCACCACGTCGATCATTCGTCACTTCATACAGATAGGCACGTAAACGATCATTCATACGAAACGCTTCACGCGGAATCATTTCCTCACGCAACATAATTGCTTCGGCATTTTCACCCATATCCAATACAAGGTAATCCCGTGTAACACGTTTAACCACGCCTGTTAAAATCTCACCTACTCTACTGTGATACTGCTTAGAAATCTTCTCGCGTTCAGCTTCACGCACTTTTTGTAAAATAACTTGTTTAGCCTGTTGCGCCGCAATACGGCCAAATTCAATCGACTCTACTTGCTCTTCAATCACATCGCCTGCAACCAAGTCTGCATCCATGGCATGCGCTTGCGCTAATGACAATTGCTGTCCTGGAAATTCAATTTCTTCGTCATCGCTGACCACTGTCCAGTAACGAAATGAATCGTAATCACCCGTTTTTCGGTCAATCGCTACACGAATGGACACTTCTTCTGGATAGCGTTTCGCCGTCACAGCTGCTAAAGCCGATTCAATCGCCTGGAATATTACTTCCTCCGCTACACCCTTCTCATTTGACAAGGACTTTGCAACAAGTAAGATGTCTTTGTTAGCCATAGCTCACCTCAAAATTTTGGCACCAATTGAGCCTTTTCTATCTGATTAAATTGTATTGGTATCGTTGCACCCTCACCACAATCTAATGTGATCTGCGTGTCATCCGCTGCAACCAAAACCCCTTTATAATTACGTCTATTTTCAATCGCAATACGCGTGCGAACCTTTACCTCATGACCAAGATACAGTTGGTATTGTTCTGGTTTAAACAAAACGCGATCAAGACCTGGCGAGGATACTTGCAACTGATAAAACCCAGGTATAGGGTCTTCGACATCAAATAACGCAGCTATTTGACGGCTTACAGCAGCACACTCATCTAATGTGACACCGCCATCTCTACCCTCGATATACACCCATAATTCAGAGTGTTTACCATGGCGTATCATTTCACAACCCCACAGACGCAAGCCTAAAGCCTCAACTGCTGGCGTGATCATATCGATCAAACTACTTTGGAGCAATTCTACCTAACCTATAAAAAAAGGGCCTAAGGCCCTGTTTAATAATAAAAAACAGATTGGTAGCGGGGGCAGGATTTGAACCTACGACCTTCGGGTTATGAGCCCGACGA
>CAZFAA010000127.1:0-2085 GCA_964516605.1 uncultured Coxiella sp.
CTCACTCAAAAAAAACACCCCATCTTAACCTAAATGGGGTTTATCACGTTCGACTCTTTATGCTGCAGGTGGTAGCGGCACATACTCTTGTAACCCAATTCCTACAGCGCCAGGTCCTGCGTGTGCGCCAAGCGCTGCACCGCAATCGATGATGTCGAGAGAATCAAGATGAGGGTAGGTTTTTTTGATGATTTCGCTTAATTCGACAGCCATGGCTTTATTGTTCGTATGCATAATCGCTGCTCGGTATGTTTTATTCGTGGGATAGGTTTTTTTCAGCTTGCGTGCAAATTTTTTGGCAAGGTTACTGCGTCCGACCAACAACCAAATCGTTCCCAGTTTACCGTTTTTGATACCAATAACAGGTGTTAAGCGAAACAGATCTGCAATCTTTTTAATTTTTGCAGGCAGTCGCCCACCTCGTACTACAAATTCAAGCTGTGTTAAGGCAGCAAAAGTGTATGTTTTAGGGATAATCTCATTCACGGCTTTAATAATTGCTTGATGTTCCATGCCAGATTTTGCTGCTTCCGCTGCATAGCGCACAATGAGTCCTTGGCCTGCTGAAAAGCTTAATGAGTCAATCACATCGATAGCCGAATCTTTTTTGCATTTTTCGGCGGCTTTTTTAGAAGCGTTAATGGTGCCACTGGTTTTTTGTGGAATATGAATTGCAATCGTAGATTCATAGTGGCTATCAAGGTATTGAAATTGTCGGTGAAAGTCTCCAAAACTCGGTTGGGATGTTTTAGGGTGATGCGGATTGCGGCGCAGTTCATGATAAAACTCAGGCGGCGTCATCGAAACCTTATCTAAAAAGGTTTTTTGCCCAAAGTTAATCACAATAGGCACAACATGAATATCCAATTTAGCAATCATGCCTTCGGGAAAATCAGCGCCCGAATCAGTTAGGATGGCCACCGTACCTTCACGGTGATTAAAACTTTTTTGCTGGTGAATCATATCATCTGCTTTCTCACCAATAACGTGACCTTGTGTACGGCAAATGTCAAACACTTGAGATGGGTCATTTACGTGAATGTGAATTTTAGTTTTGCGTGATGACCCTGCAACGATGAGGCAATTACCGAGTTCATTCAATTGATCCCGCAACACATTGTGATCGATATTATCACCAGTGATTAAACATTCGGTGCAGAATTGGTATTTTTCATTGACTTCAACTTTTAAGTCAGCATCTGGCATCGCAATTTCAGCAGGTTGCATCGCTTCATTGTTCAAATCATCGATAGAGCCATCTAAAATAAACTCGTAAATACCACGTAAAAAATCAACTAGACCCTGCGCTCCTGCATCCACCACGCCAGCTTTACGTAGAGATTTTATTTGTTGTGATGTACGTTGTAAGGAAATTTGTGCGCTATTTAAGCCTTGTTTGAATAACTCAACAAAATCAATCTCATCATTATCCAGCTGTTGACGTGTTAATTCATCTGAAAAATCACGCAATACTGTTAAAATTGTGCCTTCCTGTGGTTGTGATAAAGCACGGTGTGCGAAGTTCACACCCGTTGCAATCGCTGCTACAAAATTGCGTGTGGTCATTTTTTTGTGGACGTTTTTTGAGCCTTCACTAAATCCTTGAAAAAATTGTGCTAGGATCGCACCTGAATTACCGCGTGCGCCATTAAGTGCTGAGTCAGCAACACGTTCTAATAAATTATTAATTTCAGGTTTATAGAAAGTATAAGTGCCTTCAATGATTGCATTGAGTGTGAGTGCCATGTTAGTGCCTGTATCACGATCTGGCACGGGGTATACGTTAATCATGTTCAGATAATCTTGGCGCGCAATAACTTCACGAATACCAGCCACTAATGCTCTGTGTAAGCGAACTCCATCAAGATACGCAATTTTATTTGTTGTAATGATTTCTTCTTCCACAGTTGCCTCAATCATAAAGCCGCTACTCCCGTCGGTAATTGGGATCGAGAGTATAGCAAGTTTTCTATTGTTTTAGTACAGCTATTACCCTAAGGTTGGCGTGTTCTATTAAATGGTTATTTGAGCTAAAATTGCTCTTTTTGCTCAAAAAGACAGTACACTTTGTGAATATGCGGTGAT
>CAZFAA010000128.1:0-2029 GCA_964516605.1 uncultured Coxiella sp.
ATTAAGCATTAAGCATTAAGCATTAAGCATTAAGCATTAAGCATTAAGCATTAAGCATTAAGCATTAAGCATTAAGAACGTTGACGCAGAACCTCGTATAAGCAAATACCAGTAGCAACGGACACATTCAAGCTAGTTACAGTTCCTAGCATAGGCAAAGAAAAAAGCCCATCGCATTGTTGCCGTGTTAGATGGCGCATGCCTTTATCTTCTGCACCCATCACTATTGCTATCGATGTTTTGCAATCGAGGTTATAAACCGATGCCTCTGCTTCTCCTGCTGCGCCGTATATCCATACCCCCTGTTGTTTTATCACTTCCATTGCTCGTGCTAAATTCGTGACTCGAACTAAGGGTATAGACTCTGCTGCTCCACACGCTACCTTGCTTACTACCGGCGTTATGCTTGCATTCTTATCTTTTGGAATAATAACAAAATCTACTCCCGCAGCATCTGCGCTGCGCAGGCACGCCCCAAGATTATGAGGATCGGTAACACCATCTAGGATTAAAATCAGGCATGGCTGTTTGCTTGACGCCAATAAGCCTTCAAGATCAGCCTCAATATATTCCGGCAATTTACCTGCGCTGGCCACCACACCTTGGTGAACAACATCAGCAAAGCGTTGATTCATTTTTTGAGCAGAAAGCCGTTCTACGGGAATATTTTTTTGCTGTGCTGCATTCAATAGATCTTGCATTCGAGCATCAAGACGATCTTGGTTAATAAAAAGCATTTTAATAGTTCGATGGGGATTTGCGAGCATTGCTGCAACTGCATGTACTCCATAAATATACTGCTCAGTCATCACTACCCTCGGGCTCTGCAGGTTCAAAATCAATCTTACGTTCATCTAAATCAACGCGCGCAACTAACACGCTCATTTTATCCCCTAAACGGTATACATGCCCACCACGCTCACCCACCAAGCGGTGTTTAACCGCATCGAAAGCATAATAATCATTTTTGAGCGATGTTACATGCACCAAACCTTCTACGTAAACATCATCAAGTTCAACAAAAATACCAAAGCCAGTCACTGCTGAAATTCTTCCGCGAAATACTTGGCCCAATTTATCTTGCATGTATTCACATTTTAGCCAAGCAACTACTTCGCGCGTCGCTTCGTCTGCACGCCGCTCTGTGGCAGAACAGTGTTTTCCTAAGCGATTCATATCATCTTCACTATACGTGAAATCTTCGACAGGTTGATTATCAATCAAAAAACCGACCGCTCTATGGATCAACAAATCGGGATAACGTCGAATTGGAGACGTAAAATGCGTATAGGCCGAATAGGCCAAACCGAAATGGCCGTCATTGGATTCAATGTACTGGGCTTGTTTTAAAGAACGCAACATAACCGTTTCAATTAAATGTTTTTCTGGTCGGTCACCAATAGCCGCTAGTGTGCATTGGAAATCTTTGGGGCTGGGTTTTTTCCCACCCCCTAGCTGCATACCAAGCTCACCTAAAAATTTTCTGAGCCCTATAATTTTATCTTCTTCAGGGGCTGGGTGAACACGATAAAGCGTTGGAATTTTTGCGCGTTCTAAAAAACGCGCAGTCGCGACGTTTGCCGCTAACATACATTCTTCAATTAAGCGATGTGCATCATTACGAATAACTGGGATAATACGTTGAATTTTTCTATTTTCATCAAATTCAATGCGGGTTTCAGTTGTATCAAAATCCATTGCACCACGGCTTTTACGTGTTTCATGCAAAATCCCGTAGAGCGTATGTAGTGACTGCAACATAGGCAATAAATCTGCGTGCTGCGAATCCGTGCGTCCATCAATTAGCCATTGGCTAACTTGTGTGTAAGTTAAACGTGCTTTAGAGTGAATAACCCCTCGGTAAAAGCGAGAGCGCGTTATTTTGCCATTTTCATCAATGGCCATTTCAACCACCATGCACAAACGATCAACATGAGGGTTGAGTGAGCAAATACCGTTAGATAAGGCCTCCGGTAACATTGGCACAACTTTTCCAGGAAAATAAACAGAGTTTCCACGTCGTGCTGCT
>CAZFAA010000129.1:0-2015 GCA_964516605.1 uncultured Coxiella sp.
TTATTTGTTGTGCCAACGTTTTACACTATGTTTGCTAAGAAATTTAATTCAACTGTTTTATGACATACCAAGAGTTTTTTCAGGCTGTTGTGGAGCTGGGGTGGTAGCCGATTCTGTCGTGAGCCAGTGAAATGGTGGCATGCGTTTTTGGCGAGTATTTTTTGGTGTGCTAGTCATAATGCGCTCAATCTCATTCATCGCCTCCAGCGTTAAGCATGGCTGAATTTTGAGGAAGCTAGTAAGTAATTTCTTTAGCACATCACGCGATGTTTTTCCTTTTTTATCGGCGGGTAAATTTATTTTAGGGCAGAGGTAAGAGGGTATGAGTTTTATCGCGCAAAAGACATTTGTAGCTGCCGCAGCAAATAATTTTTTTGCGGTTGCGTTAAGTATTTCTGTATTTTTTAAAATACAATCCACCAGATCTGGACGTAAGCTTAAGTAATCTTTAAGCATTAACATTCTATCATTCTGAGGTTCAGCGGCGAGCATGTTGATCACCGTCAGCAGTGTTTTAAGGTCATCAGGTTTGTCATATTCATATGGATTCAATTGAATTAATTCATCCTCCATATCATTTATTGCATTTTTTTGCTCGAATAGTTCTTCTTTCACACTCTTCTGTTCGTTAGACCATTCATCAATTTCCTGCACTAATGTACGCATTATTGAGATGTAGTCATCTGATAATTTTTTATGTTCAGCAAGGAATTTTTCTGCAATTTCAAGATTAATAGCCTCATGCTGTTGACGCATTATTTCTAGGAATTCTAAATAAGTTTCTGCTAGCGTAACCTGGGTTGGCGCAGTGATTTTTTCCTAAAAAAGCTTACCGTATTTTGTGGTATAGTTGCATCACAAAGGCTAAAATTCTTTTTGCTTATTAGGTCGTAATTATGCCAGGAAGATATAAAATTTTCGAAAAAATCAGGATTTTTCACAGCAGCATGCAGTAAGGGCACTAAAGAGGAAAGGCATAAATCAAGGGCGAGAATTAAATTCTTTAAGCCTGTTCTGCGCATCATAACCTCATTTCATTAGCCACATAAAGTGCAACAGGGTATACTTTTGCGATGCAAAAAACAATATTATTAGCAGGTCCTGCAGGACCACTCGAAGCACTGTTAACGGAACCCACTGCATCCGAGCCTGTGGCGGTGGCGATTATTTGCCATCCTCACCCACTGCAAGAAGGCACGATGTACAATAAGGTGGTGACGACCTTAATGAAGGCTGCGGATGCGTGTTGTGCGGTAACACTGCGCTTTAATTACCGCGGTGTCGGGCAGAGTGCAGGTCAATTTGATGATGCCGTTGGTGAGTGTGATGATTTGCGCGCCGTGATTGCCTTTGCTCAGCAGCACTACCCTAATTTACCGATTTGGCTGGCTGGATTTTCATTTGGTGCGTATATTGCAGCGCGTGTGGCACATGATGATGGTGTGGCACAGCGGTTGATTACGATTGCGCCAGCCATTGAACACTATCAATTTACGCAGCTTACTAAGATGAATGTGCCCTGGTTATTAGTACAGGGGGATCAAGATGAAGTGGTTAACTTTGCTGCGGTGGCTGCGTTTGCGCAATACCCGCCAGCACCGCTTGATTTTCAGGTGATGCGCGGCACTGGGCATTTTTTCCATGGACGCCTGATTGAATTACGGGAAATTGTTTTGAATTGGTTAAGTGGTGTATTCTATGCCACTGGCTATTGAAGATGCGAAAGGCAATGTGGTGCTGCTTTAACATGCTATTGACTGTATAACGAGGTATCTATGTCAGATGATGATCATCAAGAAAATGGGATTCAAGGCAATCTTGAAAACATCTCAGAAAAATTGAAAATTGATATCAATGTATTGCGTGAGGTATCCCCTGAAGAAATCCAATATCTTTTAGATTGCTGCCCTTTTTTACAAATGGCCGATTCGGTCTTACATTATATTGATACTGAGCCACCGGAAGTGCAATTTATTACGGCACAGTCAGGTTGGAAAATTTTTGATTATGGTGAT
>CAZFAA010000130.1:0-2001 GCA_964516605.1 uncultured Coxiella sp.
TTCCAATGCAACTGCGCACCATGTGAATGAACATGTGAGTGTGATTGATATTGAAGAGTTGACTAAGTGTTATGAGAAGGTGCTGCAGCGATTGCTGGGTGGATAAACGCCTGACTCATGCTTTCAATGTGACAACTGGATATTTCGGAATTTTTTCATCTTTTGTAATAATAACCAAATCAAGCAATTTCGCTTGAATGATGAGTAATCTGTCAAATGGATCAGAATGAATAAAAGGCAAATCTGCAACACCAATACACTCTTCGGGTAAAATGGGTAATAATTTGAAATTTTCTTCAGTCACCGCTTCCATTAAATTATGCGGCAGTGTAATACGCCCCAAACTTTTTTTTATCGCCATTTCCCAGAAAGATACGCTACTAATAAATATCGTATTAGATTTATCACGAATTATCTTTTGCGATTTTGTGTTCAGTTTTTCGGGTGCTATTAACCACCATAGCAAAACATGAGTATCAAGCAAATAGTGCATTATTTATCTTTTCCATAAAATTGTTTAAGTAACTCGTCCGGTAGAGGCGCATCAAAGTCTTTGCTCACTTCAATCAGCCCCCTGAACTGCCCCCCACGTCGCTCTGTTGGTTGATCGGTATAAGCCACCAGTCGCACCAAAGGAACGCCGTCTCTCGCGATAATAATCTCGCCGCCTTTTAATACTTCGTTGATTAATTTTGAGAAATGTGTTTTTGCGTCATGTATGTTTACCAGCATTGAAAAGCCCTCTACCTGATACCGCCAGTATAGCGGACTAACATGACTTAGTCAATGTGGTTGTAGAGATTTTACGTACGTTTATCGCACAAAAAAATCCGCGCTGATCCCAAACATTTTCTTTAATCCCGCAATCTGGGTTTTAGACAATGCCCTTTCTCCATTTAGAAATTTAGACACATTTGCCTGACCGCCAAATATGTCAGCCAAATCTTTTTGATGCAGATCGCGTGATTTCATTAAATACTTAACCATCTCCACATCGCTGATATCATGTCCAATTGCAGGAAAATGCTCATTATCATACTGCTCCAGATTTTCACCTATAATTTGCATCACAATTGCCAGTGGGTGCGCTTCATCATCTCGAACTTCATCAATGAGTTTATCGAGTATCTTCTCAAGCTTGGCATATTCTCTGAGATTGTCAGGTTTTTTAAATACAGAAACGGGTAAATGAAATTTGTGATCTGTTTTTTTATCGGTATAGTCAATTGCCAGCGCTCTTAGACTCATAACTCACCTCGCTTTAATTTGACCTGATTGTAAGCCTTACTGTACTCAGCATGAGTCCATATAGCTCTGATATAACACTGCTGCATATTATAGTGAATCGCGGTTACTAGCCGATAATTATTCCCGCCAATATTAAAAACTGTATAGCCATATACTGACTCTGCGCTCCTGAAAGTGTGTTTTAGCTCATTTAATTTTTTTGCGTCAGCTGCCAGCATTGTTATATACCATTCTGTAAGCGGCAATCCCGCCTGAGTATTATCCTTAATAAAATCACGAATTTTCTTTTTGGATATAATACGCAATCTATTTCTCCATTTTTAGTATATGTCATATTGACATATATGTCAATATGACATATACATGACTGCAAGCCTGCCTAACGCTATATTTAACCATTTTGCCTAGAAAAAGACGGGCCCGGGCGCGCACACGGGCGCGAGCACGATTAGTCCAGTGATTTACGCAACAACGCCATTCACTGCTATTAAATTTACCTATAGATAGTTATTTGCAAAGAGTGTGATCTTAGAATTAACGACTCTTAACTTAGGGCACGCCTTTTTCAAAAGCAACACCGGCCGCGGCTTTATGGCAAGCGGTGCATGAACTACAAGATTAGTTCAAGATGATAAAAGAATTCTTTGGATTTTATGGAATTTACAATACAAAAACCTATTCTAGCGAGTACCAGCCACACTTCGGCACACATATCAGTCATTACCGTTGCTTCCTTCCGGACCTGGCGGGGTT
>CAZFAA010000131.1:0-1960 GCA_964516605.1 uncultured Coxiella sp.
CAATAAGCTTGGCATGAAGACGGGGGCGGTGTTGGTTTTTAAAAAAGCGTGTCCACATGCAGGTGATAGAAATCATATCTCTTGAATTTAGATTCTTAACTCTTCAAATTACTCTATTCAATCACTACTAATAAATCCACCTAGAGACAATTAGTTGCATAGAGTGTGCCATAAGAATTAACCATGCTAAACTTAGGACACGCTTTTTTCAAAAGCAACACCGGCCGCGGCTTTAGGCCAAGCGCTGTATGAGCTGCCGGGTAAAACCTGGGTCGCCACGGCTGAACGCTTCGCAGCCTCGCGATGACGAGGAGCTCTGAGGCACATTTATCCGTTCAATCAGTAGAGCAGTACCCGGCTAGTTTTTCCAGTCTGGAATTGAAAAAGGCTTTGCTCCACATATCCAGCGACTCTGCTTCTCTCGGTTTTAAAAATCGGTAAACATCTTTTTTAGCTGCCTGCCAATCAATTTCATTGATCCTGGCTTTTAATCGACTTACTAACCACTGATAAGTAACAGATACCGCCTCGTTTTTCCACGGGCCTGCCTGATTAATTGCCGATTGCAATAATGGAAGATTCACCTTTACTTCACGCGATACATACCAGATAAAATCATACCAGTCACGTCCCTTCACATATTCCCTGCACAATAACGCATGACATTTACTGGCGAATAAACTCGGCAAATCTTGTGCTTGCACGCTGAAGGGGAGTGGAAAATCCAGATATTTTAAATCAAATCTGGAGTCTGCCGGCGGATGGGTATCCACTTCCAGCTTAATCTGTAATTTGGGCTTGTTGGTGCGACTATCTTTCAATAATAACAATCCACCTTTTGAATCCGCTTTAATAAATGCCGATTTCACTGTCTTATCAAGTTTGGATTTGTTAGTTACTTCCAGCTGATAACCATAAGCATCGAATTCTTGTTTCATGCCTTTAATATAGACTTCCCAATCAAAATCGTTATTTGGTTCAATCAGCACAAAATCCAGATCTTCGGAAAATCTTTCTAGTCCGTATAGAATTCTGAGACATGTCCCGCCCTGAAACGCCGCAATCCGAAAAAAGCCGGCACGTGAAAGTGCCATCAACGCAATTTCCTGTGCAATTTCTTTTAGCGCATGTTCTTGCTCAAGTGGCGTTTCACATTTGTAATTAAGTAATTTCTGCTGCACGATATCAACGCTCATCGTGTGACATCCTCCTGCATCTTATTTAAAAAACGATTGATGCGTGTACTTTGATAATAATTTATCAGCTGCATTTTTTCTTCCGAGAAGAGCACAGGTAAAACATCTTTATTCATTCTTAAATCCTGAATCATTGCATCCATGGTCTTCCAATTTTTTTTATAGCAGTAAACATAATCACAAATTGCTTTCCATGGTGTCGCCATGAAATATTGATAATTATTTGCCTTGAGTAACGTAACACCTGTGTAAAAGCCATTTGCTGGCAAACGAGCATAGCTAAAAAGGCCTAACGGTGTCGAAAATTCTTTGACGCGCTTGATAGCAACACTGGTAATCGCATAAACCGCTTCAGGAATGAGTTGATGAAAACTTAGTGCCGACTCTAAGCTAATATAGGAGGGCCCATAAATATGCTGTGCCAGTTCATATGGATGCGGCTTGCCAGGATAGCCCAGCTTACTAGTCAGGCAATATAACCCTCTACGAACATGAAGTAACTTTCCCTGTGCCAAAAGCCGCTTCACTCGCCCATAGCGGCTATCCGGCGTGCCCCCGAATAAGACACAAAGCTCATCGTCCGTTATATAAGGCCGGGGGTATTGGCGCAGCGCTGTTTCAATCTCATTCAGCTCTCTCATTATATCTCGTATAATACTGTCATTTAATGACAGTATTATACTATAATAATATTATTACTTCCATAAATTTATTATATTTGTATAATACTGTCATTATATGACAGTTATAGACCGGATATAACA
>CAZFAA010000132.1:0-1941 GCA_964516605.1 uncultured Coxiella sp.
TCCTGAGTGCGTCTTATTGCGCGAAGGATCTCCCTGAAGTAGCACGGTCTTTAACATATCGATCGATATAAATCGTCCCACACAGGATTCAATGCATTAATCAGATCCTCCTTCTTTTTTCGCGACCACCCTTTGATTTGTTTTTCTCTCTCTATGGCCACGACGATATTGGCACATGCTTCATAATATACCAACCGATCCACATTGTATTTTTGAGTAAATCCTTTTACCAGTTTGTTCTTGTGCTCATAAATGCGGCGTATCAAATCACTAGTAACGCCGGTATACAAGACGTTATTATGCTTATTGGCCAAAAGGTAAACGTACGATTCTGTATGCATGTGAGGTTCCTTGTTGTGCTGGACTCTTTGTACCCTGTCAACATCCTGCAGGGATGAGCATATTACCAGAAAAAACCGATTGAATGGAATTCAGGACATTAAATCCTCGCTTCCGTACCGTGCTAATAAATCCGCGAATACGGGCAAATTGCTCAGCACCTTGCGTGGAACGAAAGCCCCCGGATATTTTTTGTTTGCATTTCATCATGCGTAAATCACGCTCAGCATCATTATTGGTAAATGGCACTGCTGGATCATGAAGAAACCTCAAGACGTCTTGCTTATAATGAAACAAACGCAATATTAGATTGTGCCCTGTTCGACGTGGTTCTCTGCCTCGCTTGCCTTTGCAAGGCAGCGGTGTTTGTGCTTCATGAAACGCCAATCCATGCTTGATAATCTTGTCGTAAATCCTGGTCAGCCGCATAATGCGTGCTGCCGGTATTGCGCTATGTCCATGAAAATGGCGACAACGAAGTGCAACTTTTAATATTCGAGTCATCGCTGTAGCCCACGGTTCTTTTTCATGCTCTATGATGGACTTTAATTCGCGTAAGTGATGTTGATTACAAAGCCCGTGTTCGACTCCGAGCAGATTGAAATAACTTTTCCAATGGTCATGGATCACGGTGCCTGAAAGACCATCGAGTAATGATTTACGTTTTGGCGATACATGATAATAAGTTGCTGTTTTAGTCGATGCCACATGCAACCATTGTGTTTTGCCTGCAACCCGAAACCCTGTTTCATCAAGGTTTTTAACTGTGGCGATTTTAACCTGAGATAATATGGATTCTTCAAATGAAACCAATGCATCAAATGCAATTCGGTTATATCCCGTCAGTGTCGCAGTAGCAAGTTGAAGGCCATATAAATCAGAAAATAGCTGTTGCAGTCTGTCTTCCGGAATAAAATGTTGGTACTGGTAATACACGCTCCAGCTACGAATAACCTCGCCGTATTGAACGGGTGCACGAACGCCTGATGGAAATGACGCCGTGACCGGTTTATTACAGCATTTGCAATATTTTACTTCTGCTTGATGTTCCGTTATCTCAATTTTGGGCGGTGGTATATCAAAAACCTGTCGTTTCACTAACCCAAGAAGTGAGGATCGAGGCAGAGAGTGATGACAGTCTGGACAGGTCGTTAATACATGCTTTTTAATGATGTCCGGTGTTTCGGTTTGTTTCAGCGTTTCGCCCTTATGACCCGGCTGACCGCCGCTTTTATTTTTACCGTTTTCTCGTAATGAAGTGGTGCGTGGTAGTTTTGATAGTCCATCACTTGACGGTGGTTTGGAGCTATTACTGCTATTTTTATCCAAGCGTTTTTCCAAGGCTGCAATTCGTGCGGCTTGTTGTATAACGACTTTTTCCAGGTCAGCAATCTTTGCCAAAAGCGTTGATATGATTTGTTCGTAGTCTTTCATTCGGCTATTTGATCATAACCACATAATTTTTCAAGTGTTTTTTGATGTTATTTGGAAAACTATTTAGACGGTCATCAATTAAAACCAAAAGAATTTTACTTTTCAAAAATATCTGCCACTGCAGGGAGATCCTTCGCGCAAAAAGACGCGCTCAGGATGACGTACCTG
>CAZFAA010000133.1:0-1930 GCA_964516605.1 uncultured Coxiella sp.
GCATTGAAATCGGTGGCAGTTGGATGACTGATTTTGGTAGCAGATGGCTGATGCATGTCATCAGCTGCTGAAGTGTCCGCTGTAATCTGACACTATGTGCCCCACTACTCTATCACAGCTGGGGGAAAAAAAGAAGAAAACTAAAGAACTAAACACTCATTGATAAAAAAACACAATTCAATTGCATTGAGATTTGCTCTAATAACACAAAATGGGCAAACCTTGGTGGAGGATGCACTTGAATTAAACCTTGGTGGAGGATGCACTTGAATTTTAGAAGCATACAAAACAGAGCAATTCTCAATTGCAGAATGAATGTCCCTGCTGCTATGGTTGTGCACAACAGAAAAATGAATTCCAAGGTATATCTGTTGCAGCAGAGTTCTTCCAAAAGATTCCGAAATGAACCAAGCTTTTCGCAACTTGAGGAAAGCTCAACAACACACGTTGCTGCTTGTCGTAATATGTATTTGAGGCAGGGAGGAAAACTGGCTTTCACATGATCACGTAAAAAACAGGAAAATCACAGTCTTGCGAAATGTTGGGACATGCAGTGCGAATTGTGCTACTACCAATGCTCTAAAATGCTAATGTCAGGTTGGTGGGAGGTGTTTCGTGCACCTTCCAGACTAGGGTACCAGTGCTTACTCAATAACGTTGATTGGAGCATGAGTTTCTTCTCACACCATGTCAATTGCCTGATTGGGCAATTAAACCCCCACGTGGCAATCACAAAGCAGATTGGATGATAAAGGTGTGTGTCTTTTTGCATCGCACAGAATTTGCATACCTAGAAGTGTGAAACTGCATGTAGGCACTGGCTATTAGAACATACCTAACAGTATTTTAATTGCCAAATAGCATGTGTTGCAAAAGCCCGCCTGTATAATAAGCCAACAAAGTGCGCGGTTTAAATAATGCGCGACGCTTAATCCAATCAATATATTTTTATAAAGCCCGCCAATGGAAAGGGGCATTCTTTTCTTCGCGAATCACAGCCGAGATATACCCGACGAGCCGCTCCAGACCCAATTCGGAAACGTAATCGTTGCGCCGACGGCGAAGGGCGCCAAACGGTTTTCAAATCGATCATGAAGTTCGAATGCCCGCGGTGGTAGCTGGGGTGGACGCTCTATCCCTCGACTCTTTAGTTCTTGGGCCGTGCAGCTTGTGTTCCAGCTTGCCATGTTTGCTCCTAGAGAAGCCGCTTCAATCATCCCTTAAAGCAGTTATTTGGTGAAGTGTAAGGAAAAAAAATATGCCGCTGGGTGGCGATCGTACGACGATTCTTGTAGTGGACCACATCTTTTACTGCGGGCATGAAGTAGTAGACATGGGAATCTTTAAGCGGAGAAGATGACCGACCTTGCGCGAAAATGGTCGGAAATACGGACAGGTACAGTATGCGTTTATGCTGCTGCCGCTTTAAGCGTAAGTTTGAGCCATATTTGGTTTAATGTTGTAGCAAATCACCTGCCTCAGGCTTGTCCCTTCATATATCGCCTTTCTTTCTTTTCTTCGCTTCACCTAAATGTTGTGTACAAAGGCGCATGTGTAAGAGAACATGTGCGTGGACGCATGAATGCTCATCAGAAAAATCACATGCGTGCGTTCAAAGCGAATCGGTAATGTCTCTGCAAGGGTACAAACCACACAAGATTTGGGGGCGCCTTGTCTTTTGACGTGCCGTAATCACGTGTGGGCAACTGGTAATAAAGATTGTCGTGCTATTCGTTAGGAACTTCATTGCGCGTCTGTCTTTTCCCGCACAATTCTGGGCGTCGACTGCATGTGCTGTGATGTCCCTGCGATCGATCTTCCATTCAACCGCTCTGGGATGTGTTGCACGTGGAAGTGATCCATTTGCGTACTTCACTGCGTGTCCGCTAAAACGTGCATGCCGGCGGTCGACCACTCGCCTTTAACACAC
>CAZFAA010000134.1:0-1915 GCA_964516605.1 uncultured Coxiella sp.
TGTTCTTGATTGATAAATGGGGCCGTAGACCATTATTGTTTGCTGGACTCACAGGCATGATGCTTAGTTTAATCACGGTAGGTTATGTCTTTTCTGTGCCCGACATGGAAATGGGTCGCTGGATTTCAGTGGGTTGTATCGTTGTTTACATCGCTTGCTTTGCAATGAGTCTTGGACCGATTGCCTGGCTCATGATTTCAGAAATTTTCCCATTACGTATTCGTGGTATTGGTACCAGCCTCGCAGTCGGTATTCTCTGGTTCTTTAACATGATAGTAGCATTCACTTTCCCACCATTGGTTGCCGCCCTGGGTGACAGCAAAGCGTTTTGGCTATATGGACTATTCTGTCTTTTAGGCTTGTTCTTTGTTCACTACATTGTTCCGGAAACCAAGGGATGCTCACTAGAAAAAATTGAAGAGAATCTCAATGCAGGCAAGCCTGCTCGCAAATTGGGATTATAACGAGCGAACGAAAAGGACGCGCCAGATGAAAGCGGTTGCAATATTTCCAAAAGAGCGTGCTATTCGCGTTATTGATCATCCAGAGCCAGAGATCACTGCACCCACAGAAGTAAAGATTAAAATGCTGAAAGTGGGTGTATGCGGTACGGATAAGGAATTATGCAGCTTTGAATATGGGGTATGTCCTGATGGATCTGATTATTTAATCATAGGTCATGAGTCTTCTGGTGTGGTAACAGAGGTTGGCTCTGCTGTATCCAAAGTGAAAGTGGGTGATTTGGTGTATGTGATGGTGCGTAGACCATGCCATCATGCTGACTGTATCCCGTGTCGTTCTGGTCGACAGGATTTTTGTGTGACGGGTGATTTTACCGAGCGCGGTATCAAGCAGGCACATGGCTTTATGACTGAATTTGTCGTAGATCATGAACAATATATCGTTGTTGTACCGTCTGAGCTTCAGAAAATTGCCGTATTAACTGATCCGTTAACGATTGCAGAGAAAGCATTGGAGCAGGTATGGGTAGTACAGCAACGTCTGCCCTGGGAGCTTCGTCACAAAACGGATAAACCTGAACATGAAAAAGGATATCACCATACAGCGGTTGTGTTAGGCGCCGGCGCTGTTGGGCTGGTAGGTGCCATGGCGCTGGTGAATCTGGATTTTAAAACCTATGTATATTCCAGTGAGCCTGACACTGATAAAAAAGCTGCATTGGTTAAATCTATCGGCGCACATTATATTTCTGCAGCTACAAATTCCATTGAACAAGCAGCCACGCAGATTGGTAGCATTGATTTAGTATACGAAGCGGCAGGTGCATCAAAAATTGCGTTCGATTTACTTAAATTGCTGGGTGTGAACGGTATATTTATTTTTACTGGTGTACCAGGACACAAACCACCCGTCCCCGTTGATACAGATTTCATTGAGCGTAATCTCGTTCTCAAAAATCAGCTGGTTATAGGTTCGGTTAATAATAGTATTGCATATGCTGAACAGGCTGTTAGTGATCTAGCAGCTTTTCACAAACGTTGGCCAGATGCGCCAGCTTCGTTATTGACACAACAGTTTTCAATTGATGCGCCTAATCTTCAAGATGTACTGCTTGGACGTGTGGGCGGCATCAAGAATGTTATCGCCCTATCCCAGGATTAAATAGAATGAAAACTAGAGTTGATCTCACGTCTGTAGAAAAATTAGGTAAAGGTGTCATACTTGTTTTGCTTTCATGTTTTTTTCTCTCCCTGTTAAGTGCTTTTGTGAAGGTTGCATCAAATTATACTTCACCCCAGCTAATACTTTTTTTTCAATTTCTAATTAGTTTTATACTCATATCTCCTATTGCGATGCAAAACAAATACGGCGGCATCAAGTCAAACGAGTATAAACTCCATTTTTTACGTGCACTATCTGGCACTGGCGCATCATTCGGCTTGTTTTTTGCTAT
>CAZFAA010000135.1:0-1870 GCA_964516605.1 uncultured Coxiella sp.
GTAAAAGGCGCTGATTATATTGGCGACCAAGATTGTATCGAATATTTATGTAAAACTGGTCCTGAAGTGGTGTATGAGCTTGAACACATGGGGCTACCTTTTTCGCGTATGGATAATGGGAAAATTTACCAGCGTCAATTTGGTGGACAATCGCGAAATTTTGGCGGTGAGCAAGCCGCACGCACGTGTGCCGCGGCGGATCGGACTGGCCATGCTTTATTGCATACCCTTTATCAGCAAAATTTAAAAGCAAAAACACACATTTTTAGTGAGTGGTTAGCTTTGGATTTTGTCAAAGATGCAGAAAATCGTATCGCTGGTGTCACCGCTATGTGCATTGAAACAGGCGAGGTGACATTTTTCCAATCACGCGTCTGCATTTTAGCAACCGGTGGTGCTGGCCGGATTTACCAATCTACTACCAATGCTTATATCAATACCGGTGATGGTTTTGGTATGGCACTGCGTGCTGGTATTCCTTTACAAGACATGGAAATGTGGCAATTTCACCCAACAGGTATTGCTGGTGCTGGAACATTAGTCACAGAGGGTTGCCGTGGAGAGGGTGGCTATCTCATTAATAAAGATGGTGAGCGTTTCATGGAGCGGTATGCACCGCATGTTAAAGACTTGGCATCTCGAGACGTTGTGGCACGTGCAATAGCCTTAGAGCTTCGCGCTGGTAAAGGGTTTGATCCAAAAGGTGTTGATCACGTAAAATTAAAACTAGATCACTTGGGCGCAGATTTAATTAAAAAACGTTTGCCCGGAATTCGCGAACTTTCAATGAAATTTGCGTCAGTTGATCCCATTATAGAGCCGATTCCAGTTGTACCTACTTGTCATTACACCATGGGTGGCATTCCTACCAATATCCATAGCCAGGTGTTAACCAAACATCATGGAAAAGAGCAAGTTGTTGAAGGATTATATGCTGTAGGTGAGTGCGCTTGTGTTTCTGTACATGGAGCAAATCGCTTAGGAGGCAACTCCTTGCTGGACTTGGTCGTGTTTGGGCGTGCTGCTGGCTTGCATGTGGAGCATTTATGGCAATCAAATCAAATGCCCAGTATGGCTTATGTCTCTGATGATGACATTGAAGTATCTTTGGCGCGTTACCAACGTTGGCAAACGTCAAAAGATGGTGAGAATCCTTCTGCTATCTACGATGAAATGCAACGCGTAATGCAAGAAGATTTTGGTGTGTTCCGTACCGGTGAAATAATGGAAAAAGGACTGCTTCGCCTGCAAGCTTTACGTGAGCGATTAGCGCACGCGACGTTGTTGGATAAAAGTGAGGTTTTCAATACCGAACGTGTCACAGTACTGGAGTTAGATAATCTCATGGCAACAGCCTATGCCACTGCTCAATCAGCAATTGCTCGTACAGAAAGTCGTGGTGCACATAGCCGTGAAGATTACCCGGACCGTGATGATGAGAAATGGATAAAACATACACTGTATTTTCAACATGATGATTCGATCGATTATCGTCCAGTAAATGTGTCTCCTAAATATATCGATCCAATGGAACCGAAAGAACGCGTTTATTAGAGGAATAATCATGGCTGAGACTAAAAACATAACGATATCAATCTACCGCTATAACCCAACAGTAGATGATAAGCCCTATATGAAAGACTATGAGATAGCTATTCCAAAGAAGAGCGATCCTATGCTATTGACGTTGCTTGAGCGCTTGAAGGCGGAGCAAGATGTTTCAATTTCATTTCGTCGCTCATGCCGTGAAGGTGTGTGTGGTTCTGATGGAATGAATATCAATGGTGCCAACGGGTTGGCCTGCATTACGCATATATCAACATTAAAAACCGATAAAATTGTACCACAATACGGTGTGAAGTCAAGCATA
>CAZFAA010000136.1:0-1856 GCA_964516605.1 uncultured Coxiella sp.
CTTTACCTGGGGCATTTTTTCTAACTTCACTTTTAACTTTCTCGCCATGTCATTTGCATGTTTGGCATTATGCTTCCACAAATCATCGGTTAAATAAGCAATAAACTGAGCCGAGATAAAACGCATTTTAGATGCTAACTGCATACCTTGCTTGCGTATAAACAAATAATCGTTTGCAAGTTCACGATTAAAAAACACGACAGCCTCACCTAACATCAATCCATTCTTGGTTCCGCCAAAAGAAAGCACATCAACACCTACCTCTTTTGTGATCGCGGAGAATGACAACCCTAAGCTGACTGCCGCATTGCTGATACGCGCACCGTCCATATGCAAAAACATATTATGTTGATGCGCAAAATCAGCAATCGCTTTTATTTCATTTGGCGAATAGACAGTGCCATATTCCGTGCTTTGTGTAATAGATATTATTTTCGGCTGAACCTGATGCTGATCACCTAGACGTGTCATATGCCGCTTCATATTTTCAACGGTTAATTTTCCATTATCTGTTGGCACAAGAAATAACTTAGATCCTGTGAATCTTTCCACAGCACCGCATTCATCCATTTGAATATGCGCTGTCTCAGCACATATAACAGCATGATAACTCCTATTACTCGCTGCTATAGCGGTCACATTCGCCGCAGTGCCATTAAACACAATATACACATCGATATCTTTACCAAATTGTTCGTGAAATTTTTCTACTGCTTCAACGGTGTAACGATCACCACCATATGCAGGTTCACGTTTTTGATTAGCATCTTGAATTGCTTGCATAATTTTTGGGTGTACGCCCGCATAATTATCACTGGCAAAATAATTTACTGTCATTTCATTCCCAATTTCTTGCTTATAAAGTTAAAATCAAGTATAATTGATTTGATTGCACGAAACATCTATTCAATTTAAATCATCAAAATACCGCGTCTCTGAGTATGTATATATGCCCCACAACACTGCCACTCACTCCATCAGGAGTGAAATCAAAAATACGTTGTCAATTAGCGTCCCGCTGGTTGCATCACAAATTGTATACGCAAGCAGTGGTTTTATAGGTATAGCCATGGTGGCACGCCTGGGTCAAGATGCACTTGCTGCCAGCGTACTCGTTAACATGGTCTGGTACACCATCTCCGTGTTTTTTTTCGGCATACTAAATGCGGTCAGTGTCCTTGTCTCTCACCAATATGGCGCAAGAAATAATAAAGCTATTAGTGACATCATGGGACAATCATTTATTCTTGGATTGGTTTTATGCGTTATCATTATTTTTACGTTTTTAATTATGCCATTTATTCTTCGTCTCAGCGATCAACCAGAATCCGTTTTAATATTATCGCGCCAATATCTTTTTTCTCTTATATGGACAATGCCAGGTTTAATTATATTAATTATCTACGAACAATTTCTTGCTGGTGTCAACCGTGCAAAAATAGTGTTGCGCGTCAGTCTTCTTGTTGTCCCAGTTGAAATTCCACTGATATATATACTCGTTTTTGGCAAATTCGGGCTTCCTGCTTGTGGCGTAGCAGGCATTGGTTATGGTTTTGCGATTACTTATACATTGACAACCATCGGCATGACTTACATGCTCATCAAATCCAAATCCTACCAACAATACGGGGTATTCGCGAGCATCAATCGGTTTAATTTGGCCTACATAAAAGAACTGATCAAAATCGGCATTCCGATGGGTCTAATGCATCTTATTGAGGTCAGCACATTTTTAATCGCCACCTTCTGGATTGCACAATTCGGGACAACGATTCTGGCTGCACACCAAATCATTATGCAATATCTTGGCTTTATCATTACACTTGTATTCGCGATGTCACAAGCGGTTACCGTTC
>CAZFAA010000137.1:0-1848 GCA_964516605.1 uncultured Coxiella sp.
TGTGCGCGTGCCACTGTCGAGGAAATCTGTGCCCATCAAATGATTCCCTTTAAGGTAAAACCGCAATGTGGCCACACCAGACAACCGTTCAGTTCACCTCATTCCGTGGGGGACAAAGAGGACAGGAAAGGCAAAGAAATCGACGTACACTAACGTCAAAATGGAATGCGCAGTTTACAACGTCCGAACTCAACTACGGGCACACAGACAAATCGCACTCAAATTACAGCACTGCCATACGGCCCACATTCGTATTTTTATTGAGCGTGACTACGATTTCTACATGGGAGCGAGGTGCACGTTGATGGACCAACGCGGTGCTTGCGGGGGTATACGAGGTTTTTTATGTACACAAGAAAATAAAGAAGGGTCACAGAGGGAAATCCAACAACAAAAGGAAATTGCATTGCAGGGTAATCAGCGACGACCAATTTCCTCGTCAAAGATTTTCAGAGGATTGACAGATTATGAATTAGGTTGTCATCATCATTTAACCCTGCAGCGCAACATGGGACTATCATGCAGCCAAAACGTTGGAAAAGGGAAGAAATTGAACAAGGTAGAGCTAAGCCGCCCTTTTGATCTTGGCCCAATTCGCTTCCGATTTTCAACATGAAGAAAGCCCATGAAGCGGAAAATCGACGACGCTAAATTGCGCGATGGTGTGCGAAAATTTACACGGAATCATGCCACAGCCTGCGGAGTATTGAGAACTTGAATTCCTCTTGTGTGCATGCCAAAGCGAAATACCGCTCATGCAACCCACGACCTGTACTCAACATCTTCCCTCGCTTTCGCGAGCATAACTACCATCCCTGCAGGTGGTGGCCGGCCTTTTTGGGCCGCTGCGTGTACAGAGCAAGGTACACGTGTGCATTTCCTCGGTTTTACTGACATTTGTGCGCAAAGAACCAATGTGCAGGGTTAGTCAAATAACTCAAGGCAATATAGGTTTTCTTGTTGCCAAAGTGCAGGAAAAGGTCAGTAAAAAGAAATTTATGTCTTTCGTAATGTCAATAAAAGCGAAATCTCGATGCGGTAGCAGTGGCCCATCCACATGGTCCACCCATGCGGGGTGTGTGCAAACGAGCGGGGTATGTGCAAACGAGAGGAAAAGCTTGCGCACACACTGCCCCTGCTCTCACTTTTCACAGTCTTTGGTAGTTGTGCCTGGTGTTTGAATTTTTTGTTTTCCTGTTCAAGTGAATTTGCGCATGTTTGTTCCTCGGTTATCTCTCTTTAGCATGATTCTGCTGTAGTTTCTATTTGTCTTGCTGAGGTTTGCCAGATTTCGCTCGTGTGCTGATTACGCTCGGTCGACATTTTGGAAGTGAAAAAATAAAGCTTTACAATACATGATACCTGGGGCATCGTCTTCGATCTGATTTCGTGGGTCGTCGTCGTGGATCCCGCCGCGGAGATTGCCGAGCTGCGCTCCCGAAAATGGTAAGTTTTGCACGTGCTCCGATCGTACCTCCCTATGACTTTACTCTGAAGTAGCTTTTCTTGATATGATGATACCTTTTTTGTTGGAATTACCGTCTGAACCCAGCATTGATACTTCTGGGGGCAGGAGGAAAATTGGCTCCTGATCTTTGAAAAGCTACTGGCGCATGTGCTCAAACAGTGCCATGCAACTCGTTGTCTGTTCACTAATCTCTGCATTTTGTTTTCTTTCAGGTTGCCACCGTGGGCCATTGAGGAGTAGCGCTCAAAATCTTCGCGAATGGGATTTGCGACTTCGGCGTCTATGTGCTGCACTTCGTCCGTGGCGTGAAACTGCGTGGCTTGCCATCTAGTCACTGGTCTGGCTGAAGCCACCAGGCCGGTGGCGCGTATCTTCGCATG
>CAZFAA010000138.1:0-1839 GCA_964516605.1 uncultured Coxiella sp.
TGGAACCCTGTGGCACAAATTCGTCAAAAAAGTAAATTCCTGCGTAAACAGCAAGCGCAAGCGCCGGTGCGTCGCCTCAGTGAGCTGCAATGGGGTTACGTCATCGAAACTGCTGAAATGCTGGCAACACAGACCCCAGAGCTGCATGAACGCACGCTGTTTATTATGAACGCGTTATATGGCATGTATTTGCGTATTTCAGAACTTAGTGCTCAAAAACGCTGGCAGCCACAGATGGGCGATTTTCAACGTGACCTAGATGGCAATTGGTGGTTTACCACCATAGGTAAAGGCAATAAAGAACGTCAAATCAGCGTCAGCGATTCCATGTTAGCGGCATTAAAACGTTATCGACAGCATTTAGGTTTGTCTCCATTGCCAGCTCCTGGAGAGCAAACACCCTTAGTACTACGCCATAATCACAAAGGCGCGATCTGCAGTACACGCCGCATTCGCACTATCGTGCAATATTGTTTTGATCAAGCCCATGCGCGCATGTTAAACGATGGTTTGGCTGAAGATGCTACCGAGCTTCGCTCTGCAACCGTGCATTGGCTACGCCATACCGGCATCTCCGATGATGTCAAAGTAAGACCGCGTGAACATGTGCGCGATGACGCAGGACATGGCTCCAGTGCGATTACGGATAAATATATTGATATTGAGCGACGTGCGCGACATGCCTCAGCTAAAGGAAAACGCATTAATCCCAGTGACGCTTAACTTCAAAAACCCCTCACTTTATATTATTTAATTTTAAGATGATGTGATATCATCTAGCCAATTTGTATACAGGATAAAGCACATGAGTAGAACAAGCAGCTTACTCACTGAAAAAAATGAACAATCTGCCTCAATTAAAGATTACATTGAGCTGTGTAAGCCGCGCGTTGTCGCGCTCATGATCTTGACGAGCCTGGTAGGTATGTGTCTTGCCTCCCCAGGCCTCATCCCCTGGAAGATATTATTATTCGGCAACCTCGGTATCGCGCTGGCGGCAGGATCTGCAGCAGCTATCAATCACTTGGCTGATTACCATATTGATAAGCTCATGGCACGCACCCATGAACGTCCTATGCCCAGCGGTAAAATTGCACCCTTGCAAGCACTGCTGTTTGCTGGCATTTTATGCCTTCTCGCCATCACGATGCTCTCTTACTTCATTAATACTTTAACAGCAGTACTGACTTTTTTATCGATGATTGCTTACGCTGGGATTTATACCTATTACTTAAAACACGCTACATCACAAAATATCGTTATTGGTGGTATTGCCGGTGCCACACCACCTTTACTGGGGTGGGTCGCTGTTACAGGTCATATCGCAACCATGCCACTGATCTTAACGCTTATTATTTTTGTGTGGACGCCACCGCATTTTTGGGCCCTAGCGATCGCACGCATTGACGATTACGCGAAAGCCAAAATCCCGATGTTACCCAATACACATGGTATTCATCATACTAAAATCAGCATTATTTTTTACACCATACTATTGTTTACAGCAACGCTACTACCCTTTGCCATACACAGCTGCGGCTGGATTTATTTAGTTGCTACCTTATTGCTGAACATACGTTTTATGCAATGGGTGATTCGACTTTACCGCACAGACAGTAAAGCTATTGCGATGCAAACATTTAAGTACTCGATTGCTTATTTGATGTATTTTTTTCTAGCGTTATTGCTCGATCATTACTATTTGCTGTTTTTATAAATTACAGTAATTTTTCTGTATAGTGGGTTGAAAATTGGAAGGCTCGCAACCCAAATAAACGCAGCGTTGCTAACAAATGATCAAAAATATCGGATTGCACATCTTCATAACTTACAGAATCC
>CAZFAA010000139.1:0-1790 GCA_964516605.1 uncultured Coxiella sp.
ATGCAGTCAATATGTAATGGGGTGAGAAATGAAAATATTGGTTTCAGTGAAAAGAGTCGTTGATTACAAGGCAGTGATACGAATTAAACAGGATGGGTCGGCTGTGGAAACAGCGAATGTAAAAATGTCCATGAACCCATTTGATGAAATTGCGATTGAAGAAGCTATTCGGCTGAAAGAAAAAGGGATAGCAACAGAGGTTATAGCACTTTCCATTGGTACAGATGCTTGTCAAGAAACGTTACGCACGGCGCTTGCCATGGGTGCGGATCGGGCTATTTTGATTAAAACAGATCACGAAGTGCAGCCACTTGCGGCAGCGAAAATATTACAGTTGATCGTAAAGCAGGAAAGTATTTCGCTGGTTATTTTAGGTAAGCAGGCCATTGATACGGATAATAATCAAGTGGGGCAAATGTTGGCGGCAATATTGAATTGGCCACAAGGGACATTTGCATCAAAATTAGATTTTCATGATGGTGGCGTTAGTGTGAGCAGAGAAATTGATGGTGGACTTGAGACACTTTTTCTTAAATTACCCGCTGTAATAACGACAGATCTACGATTGAATGAGCCGCGTTATATATCACTCCCTAACATTGTGCAGGCGAAGAAGAAGCCAATGACCGTTGTGCAAGCTGACACATTAAATATTGATTTAGCGCCACGTGTGAAATTAGTGAAGGTAGCCATGCCAGAAAAAAGACGGGCAGGTGTTAAATTAGATAGCGCTGCCGACTTAGTCAAGCTCTTAAAAAATGAAGCACAGGTGATATAATGAAAATACTTGTTATTGCAGAACATGATAATCAATCACTGAAGTCAAGCACGAGCCATGCAGTGGCCGCCGCCTCTCATCTTGGGAATGAAATTCATTTGTTAGTGATGGGTGCGCATTGTCGAAAAGTAGCTGAGCAGGCCGCGTTATTGGAAGGGGTCAAAAAAGTTTTATTAGCCGATCATACGGTGTATGAGCATCAACTGGCAGAAAATGGTGCTGTGTTAATAGCTGAATTAGGAAAAGATTACCAATATATTTTGGCGCCAGCCACAACCTTTGGAAAAAACATGTTGCCGCGCGTGGCAGCGCTATTAGATGCCGCTTTATTAAGTGATGTTATTCAGATTGTTTCTGACAACACCTTTGTTCGTCCTATTTATGCGGGCAATGTGATGGCAACGGTAGAGACGAATGAAAAAATTAAAATAATGACAATACGTACCACAGCTTTCCCCGCAGTGAATATGTCGCAACAGCCTGCTGCCGATATTCAAACAGTGTCAAGCATTATTCAAAATGAATTGTCTAAATTTGAAAATCAAACGCTCACACAGTCTTCTCGTCCTGAATTAACGTCAGCGCGTGTTGTGATTTCAGGTGGCCGTGGATTGAAAAGCGCAGATAATTTTAAATTGCTTGAAACGTTGGCGGATTGTTTAGGCGCAGCGATAGGCGCATCACGCGCTGCTGTTGATGCAGGATTTGCGCCTAACGATTACCAAGTTGGTCAAACGGGGAAAATTGTCGCACCTGATTTATATATTGCAATTGGTATTTCAGGTGCTATTCAACATCTTGCTGGTATGAAAGATAGTAAGGTCATTGTTGCGATTAACAGTGATCCTGATGCGCCTATTTTTCAGGTGGCGGATTATGGATTAGTCGGTGATTTATTTAAACTCCTACCTGAGTTGGAGACCGAGCTTAATAAGGTTTTATAGTAGTGGATTACGGCAAAAAGCGCCTAATCCATCCTACGGCTGTTATAATATTGGTAAGTGTATCTAAC
>CAZFAA010000140.1:0-1769 GCA_964516605.1 uncultured Coxiella sp.
AATCAGGTCTTGTCTTTCTTGATACGCCCGACACTTATTACGAAATGATTGAATCACGATTACCTAAGCATGGTGAACCCGTCGATAAGCTGAAAAAGCTAAAAATTCTTATTGATGGTAATACAAAAGACGAACGTAAACTATTATTACAAATATTTACGCAAAATATGTTAGGCCCTGTATTTTTCGAGATAATCCAGCGAAAAGGCGATGAGGGTTTTGGTGAAGGAAATTTTCGGGCTCTTTTCGTGTCTATTGAACTTGACCAAATTCGTCGCGGCGTTTTAACTGAGGAAGCACAAGCATCATGAAATTAGCCACACTGAAAAATAACACACGCGATGGTCAGTTAGTTGTTGTTAGTCGTGATCTCGAGCAAGCTGTTCCTGTACCCGACATTGCAACGACACTGCAGTCTACGCTCGATAATTGGGAAACTTGCAAACCTCAATTAGAAGCCGTATATGAAAATTTAAATTTAAAAAAGCTAACAAACACTATTCCATTTCAAAAACAATCTATCGCCTCTCCACTGCCACGCGCATATCAATGGGCTGATGGTAGCGCTTATGTAAACCATGTTGAGCTTGTACGCAAAGCGCGTGGGGCAGAAATGCCAGATAATTTTTGGCATGATCCACTCATGTACCAAGGCGGATCCGATACATTTCTTGGCCCACAAGACAACATTGTCATGCATGATGAAGCTTGGGGTATTGATTTTGAATCAGAGATAGCTGTTATAACAACCGATGTGCCTATGGGTATTTCTGCCAATTATGCATCAGATAAAATTTGCTTGTTTATGCTCGTTAATGATGTGTCGCTACGCAATTTAATTCCCAATGAACTATCAAAAGGCTTCGGTTTTTTTCAAAGCAAACCATCCAGTGCTTTCTCGCCCGTTGCGGTCACACCCGATGAATTGGAATCAGCCTGGGATGGTAAAAAAGTCAATCTACCTCTGATCAGTTCTCTCAACAGCAAGGTGTTTGGCGCACCGGAAGCCGGTGTTGATATGACATTTGATTTTCCCACTTTAATCGCTCATGCCGCAAAAACAAGAGCACTTGGTGCTGGTACGATTATTGGCTCAGGAACCGTTTCTAATTATGATCGCAGCAAAGGGGCTTCGTGTATCGCAGAAAAGCGCATGCTGGAAATGATCGCCGATGGAAAGGCAAGTACGCCCTTTTTAAAAGCAGGCGATCGTGTTCGTATCGAAATGCTGAATAAATGTAAGCAAACTATTTTCGGTGCTATCAACCAAGAAGTAGTCATCGTCAAGGAGCCTGCCTCATATGCTAAAACTTTATGATTACTATCGATCGAGTGCTTCTTTTCGCGTTAGAATAGCACTTAATTTAAAAGATTTACCATATGAAACCATACCTATTCACCTTCTTAATAATGGCGGCGAACAACACACAAGTAATTATCAAAAAATAAATCCGCAGCAATTGGTGCCTACATTAATAGATGGCACAAATACGGTCTGTCAATCACTGGCTATCATCGAATACATAAATGAAATACACGCAGAGCCGCCCTTATTGCCTCAAGATGCTTATACCAGATCACTAGCAAGATCATTTGCTTTGTCTATTGTAGCTGACCTTCATCCACTCAATAATTTACGTGTCATGAATTATTTTAAAAACGAATGGCATATCACTGATGAGCAAAAAAATAATTGGTATCATCATTGGATAAAATTATCATTCACTGCGCTGGAAGCACAACTATCAGCCCACAAATCAAACAACCCT
>CAZFAA010000141.1:0-1559 GCA_964516605.1 uncultured Coxiella sp.
GCATCCTGAATCAACTCCGGCACCAACCCTTCATTCGCCAGCAAATTCGGCAACCCCACATACGGTGTCTTAACCAGCCACTTCGCTAACTGGTACGTCAGCCAAGGCATACGATAAGCAATAATCATCGGCGTTTTATACAACATTGTCTCAAGCGTCGCCGTCCCCGACGTCACCACGGCCAAATCAGCGGCCGCCATCACATCATGCGTACGCTGTGTAAAAAACTGTATCGGCAATGTCGGCGCGACACGCTGATAACACGCATAAAATTCCTGATAACGATCTTCATTAATATGCGACGTCAAAAAACGTAAATTTGGATTTTTTTCCCATGCGAGTTTAGCAGCAAGCAAATACACTTCTGCTAAATGATGTAATTCCTGTTTTCGACTACCCGGCAATAGCGCCACATACGTAGCACGCTCATCTAAGCACAATGCACGTCTAGCCGCTAATTTATCAACCTCTAATGGAATTTGTGCGGCAGTTGGATGCCCAACATAGCAAACCGGTACATGATGCGCCCGATAAAAACTCGCCTCAAATGGAAACAGCGTTAACATTAAATCCACTGCTTTCGCAATTTTAAAAATGCGCTTTTGACGCCACGCCCACACACTGGGACTAACATAATGCACAATGGGTATACCTAAACGACGCAATTTCCGCTCAAGCCCAATATTAAAATCAGGC
This sequence comes from uncultured Coxiella sp., assembly GCA_964516605.1. GTDB lineage: Bacteria > Pseudomonadota > Gammaproteobacteria > Coxiellales > Coxiellaceae. Next base: position 697 of record CAZFAA010000141.1, read on the forward strand.
GCATCAATACCAATAAAAATATCTGGTTTATTCACAGAAAAATGCTGGTACAAAGAACGACGCAGTTTAATGAGATCCGGCAACCTGAACAACGGCTCAATCAATCCCATCACCGATAGCCGTTCCATATCAAATAAACTTTTGCAGCCTACCGCCTTCATCTGAGCGCCGCCCATCCCCTCCACTTCCACATCAGGGCAACGTTCACGTAACGCAGTAATAAGCTTCGCACCGAGCAAATCACCCGATGCCTCACCTGCTAGAATACCAATTTTCAACGGACAATCCCGGCGCTCGATTGCTGAATAAAATCAGCGAGCAGACTCACTTCCTGACATTCCATTTTTTGCAGTTCTTCAATCGCGGAAATCACCGTTAACCCTTTACGATACACAATGCGATATGCCTGTTTTAACTGCTTTAAGGCTTCTGCAGAAAACCCACGACGCTGTAATCCCACTGAATTTAAGCCATATGGCTTCGCAAAATTACCCGCCACTTTCACATACGGTGGCACATCTTTAATAACCACTGAATTTGTCACAATAAAACTGTGCGCGCCTAAACGACAACGCTGAAACACGCCCGAAAATCCGCCGAGATTAACATAATCGTCAATCACCACATGCCCCGCGAGTGATGCATTATTAGCAAAAATATTATAATTACCAATCACACAATCATGTGCAATGTGCACATAAGACATAAATAAATTATGACTGCCAATCCGTGTGTACGATTTATCTTGGGCTGTTCCGCGGTTAATTGTGCAGAATTCACGAAATATATTATGATCGCCAACCTCTAAAAACGTGCGCTCACCTTTATATTTCAAATCCTGCGGATCTTCACCGACGGAGGAA